>JAVHVD010000226.1:0-13664 GCA_032160745.1 Pseudonocardiales bacterium | reverse complement strand
TGTCCGGATCCTGACCTGCCGGGTCATCGAGACCCATCGACGCCCGATCCGCGCGGCAACGGTGAGCGAGTATCGCCCGCTGGCGATGTGGACGACTTTGCGGTAGGTGCCGGTGCCGGCCACGGTTATCCGGGCCTTGTCGTGGTTGCGTTGCTGGCCACGCAAGGTGATCGTGACGGCGGACACGTGGATACCGCGTCCGGCAGAGATGGTGCCGTAGATGACCTCACTGCATGTTCGGCATCCGTGCGTCTCGGGTTTTTGCCGGGCAAGCATCGTCGTTTGTAAGGGCACAGTATTGCTGGTTTCGCGAACGGTGACTGTCAGCTGGTCGTCATGTGGTGCGAACACGTAGGCCACGGCCAGCAGTACAAGCAGCAGCGACGTCGTCGCCGTGATGATCCTCTGCCGTATGGGGCTGCTCGATTTGTCCTGCGGTAGCCGGGTCGTCATCGGGGCGTGGGTAGTAGGAGCTTGGGTAGGCCGCTGAGTAGGTCAGTGGACGTGCTCTTGCCAAGCGTTTTGAGTGCGTCGCGCCATTTCGTGTCGGCGGTACGAAGCTTGGTGACGTACTCAGTCGTTGCGGGGCTTGCCCGCACGGGGTCCCAGGCAGCTAGCGTTGTTGCGAGTACGGAGTAGGCCCGCAGTGCCGACACGAGCCGGGTCGCAGCCTTGTCCGTGCTGTGCGCGCCCTTGCAAGCGCTGATCTGGAGCCCGAGTTGCATGGCGACCTGTCGCGCCGATTGAGGAATAGCGGAGTGTGGGATACCGCCCTTCGTGGTGCTGCTCAGCGCCAAGTTATGAAGTGTCACAACTTGATTGCGGCTGCTCTCGGCCACGGCGATCGGCACAGCGAGGGGACCCGCGATCATCCCGCTTCGGCTGGCGCTGGACTGAGCGGCGGTTGTGCCTGCCCCGGAGGTGGACCGGCTCGGCGTGGCTGCGTGCGGCGAACCGCCACACGCGGCCACGAGCAGCGCGCAGGCAGCCAATCCGCCGGCAATGGCTGAGCGTTGCATATCCTCTAGTCCCTTCTACCGAGCCCTGTGACTGGACGGCTGCCCTCAGCCTGTCGGGCCGAGCACCGCGTTGACATTGCTAGTCACCCGGTTGCCGCCGTTGACGGTCACCACCGTGGCGCCGCTCCGACTGGCCGCGCCGGCGGCCGTGCCGTCGAACCACTGCGTGGCATGGACTCCGCTCGGGTCGTAAAACGCCGCGTTGTAGTTGCCGGCGGACACGTTGGCGATGCCGTACGTGCCGTCGGCGAGTGTGCAGGTTGCGTAGGACGCTGCAGCGGTGTTGCCGGCCTGGTAGAAGTACACGCACACATTGCCGAGCGGGGCCGAGGTGGTTGCGTCGGTGACTTTGCCGGTCACCACACCCGACGGCACGGCTGGGAGCGCCGCACCGATACCACCAGTGACAGCGTTACCGGCGTTGATCGTGACCGTGCTCGCCTCCGCTTGGCTGCTGGCGCCGACTGCGCTGCCGTCGTACCACTGAGTTAGGTAGCCGCCGGCAGGGTCGTAGAACGCGACGTTGTAGCTACCGGCAGTGACCCCGCCGAGGCTGTAGCTGCCGTCGCCCGCAGTACAAGTGGCGTAGGCGGCGGAACTGGCGTCGTTGGGCCGGTAGAGGAATACGCACACGCCACCGAGAGGGGACGAGTCCGACGCCGCGGTGACTGCACCGGAAATTGTGCCCACCGGCACGAGTGTCAGGTTGGCGTCGACGCCGGCCACCGTGTGATTGCCACCGGTCACGGTGACTGCGACGGCGTGCTCCTGGTCGGCAGAGCCGGTGCTCGTGCCGGCATACCACTGGGTCGCGTGTGCCCCAGCCGGGTCGTAGAACGCGATGTTGTAGTCCGCCGGTGCGATCGGGCCGAGCTGGTAGCTACCGTCGGCCAACGTGCAGGTTGCGTATGCAGCAGCCGCGCTGTTCCCCGCCGGATAGACGTACGCGCAGATGTCGCCCAGCGTCTTTCCGGTCGCGGTGTCCCGCACGGTGCCGCTGAGATACCCAGACGCGACCAGCGACAGCGCAGCGTTGATCGTTGCCGTGCCGTTCGCCGAGATCGTGACCGTCTGAGCGTTGCCCTGACTAGTGGTTCCCCCTGACGTGCCGTCATACCACTCGGTGACGTAGGCACCAGCCGGATCGTAGAACGCGACGTTGTAGCTGGCCGCCGGAACGCCGGTTAGCGTGTAGCCGCCGTTCGTCCGGGTGCAGGTCGCATACGCGGCTGACGTGCTGTTGCCGGGTACGTAGAGGTACACGCACACGTTGCCGAGGCCGGCACCGCCCGCCGCGTCCGTGACCGTACCGACGATCGCGCCTGTCGGCACCGGAATCGCGAACGTGACCGAACCAGAAGCCGGGGCTGGCGTGCTGGTGAAGTCGGTCGCGGTGGCCACGATGGTGTGCTGGCCGCCCGCGAGACCGTTCCCAGGGGTGCAGGACCAGCTGCCGGTGTCAGTGGCGGTGGCCTGGCAAACGGGCGTCGAGCCTTCGGCGACGTTGACGGTGGCCGCCGGTTCGCTCGTGCCCGAGATCGTCGGCGTCGTAGAGCCCGCTGTCGTGCCAGCCGCCGGCGATGTGATCACTGGTGCGGGCGCGAACTTGGCGACACTTGGCACGCCGGCCCCGGTGATCTTCACTGCCACGCTGTGGACAGATATTTGCACGCTGCCGCGAAGCCGGAAGTCGGCCGCGGAGTGCTGCTTTCCGCCGAAGTAGGCCGGCTTGGCCGACGTGGTTGTGGTCGTCGCGGTCTTCCACGTGTTCGTGTTAGTGAGCGGGAGCGTGGTCGCGGCAGGGGAGTACGGGTTGGTCGACCCGTCGTCGTACTGCACCGAGATAGATCCGGTGCCCTGGTCGTAATAGTTGACTGTCCAGGTCGCCTGATAGAAGCCGGCGAACGCGACTGAGTTGTCAACATCGAAGTACATGTTGTTGGTGACCGATGTCCTTGCAGTACGACCGGCCACCACGCCGGCCGTGGTCGGCCCGTCGAAGCCGTTCGACGGAACTTCGTCCTCGCTCATGCCGTAGCTGTAGTTAGTTACGCCAATCACCGACCCGACCGTTGCTGTACCGGCCGGCTGGTCGGATGCAATGAAGGTGAGCGCGGCGGACGCCTTGCCGACGAGTCCGTTCGGGTCGGTGACCTTGCCTGTAATGCTGTGCTGGCCGACGGTCAGTGGTGTCGCCGGTGTGCAGGACCAAGAGCCAGTGTGCGATGCAGTCGCGGTGCATCGCACAGTCGTGCCCTCAGAGACGGTTACCGTGCCGTCGGGTTCCGTCGTGCCACTGATGGCGCTGCCCGTGGGAACGGTCGCGAACGCAGCGGGGGAGGTGATGACAGGGGCCGGCGGGAACTGCGCTCCGGCCGGCACGCTCGGGCCGGTCACCGACACTCCCACGCTGTGAACGACGAGCGTCGCTCCGGTGGTATTGCGCAGGCGGAAGTCTGCGCCGGACTTCTCCAAACCGCCAAAGTATGCGCCAGTTCCGCTGATCGTGGCGGTCTTCCAGGTGTTCGTGCCGGTGAGCGTGAACGTTCCCGCGGTGCGGTATGGGTCTGCTGAGCCGTCGTCGAACTGGACAGCGACCGTACCGGTGCCTTGGTCGTAGTAGGAGACCGTCCAGGTCGCCTGGTAGCTGCTGGTGCGGGCGACGGTGTCACTGATATCGAAGTAGATGTTGCTGTTGGTCGCGGTGCGGGCAGTCAGACCGCCGACCACGCCGGCCGTGGTCGGGCCGTCGAAGCCGGAGGTCGTGTTCTCCACCTGGGTCAAGCCGTAGTTGCTGTTGGTGCTGTTCAGCACGGATCCGACGACTGCGGTGGTGCTGGGCCCGAGCGGGTCGAGGCCGATCTGCACGGCGCCGAGGTGCCGTGCGGCGGTCGGGGCGGTTCCGCTGACCGCGGCATACGGCAACGTGCTGGTCGGCGCGGAGACCCGCTCCACCAAGTACGACTCGCCAGCGGTTATCGGGACGTTGACGATCGCGCCGGCGGTGGGCGCGACAACGACAGTATTCGGATCGGTACCGCTGACGACCTCCATCTCCTGGCCCGGCCAGGGGTTCTTCACCTTGATCGTGCTGGTGCTGCCGGCCTCGATGGCTGCCGTGACCAGCTGTCCGCCCCGGACCTCCACATCGACCTTGCTCTTGCCCTGCACGTAGACGGTGCCGGAAACGTCCCAGTCGGTCGGCCATGCCGGGGCAAAGCGAAGGATGCCATCGAAGTCCTGAGCCAGCGCCTCGTTTACCGCCGCCGCGGCTGTTGCGGACTGCTCGAGGTACGGCTGGTAGCCCACAGCGCTGCCGATGTCGGCGAAGCCGTTCGGGTACACCTGGTGAGCCTGGGTGATGGACAACAACAGGCTGCGCACCTGCGCCGGTTGCTGAAGACGTGCCGCTTGCAGGGCATCCAGAGACCAGTCGTTACCAGTCTTGTTGCGCCGGTTCGTGAACGCGCGCTGCTCGAGCGACCACAGGTTCGTCGTCTGGTCCGAGACCTGATTCCACGGCCACAGCGGCTCAAGCTCGATGTTCTCGCCATTCCGTGTCTGCACAGCCGGTTCGTAGGACATGCCGATCATGTCGGTGCCAGTCGCGTCGGCGGCATCGGTTTGGGCCTGCGAGTAGTCGGGGTTGAGCAACTGCAGCCGCGTTGCGGAGTCGACCCGCGGATACGGCGGAATCTGGCTCAGCGCTTGCGCGAACTGGGGGAGGAGCGGATCGCTACTGTCGTGACCGACCAGGTCGGCTGCCTTGGCGATGATCGGGAACACCGCCTGCATCGCCGCGATGTTGGTCGTCGGGTCCTTAACACTCCACTGCGACTCATGTGCGTTCGCGATTGAGTGCAGCAGCCCGTCCGCACCAAGCTGCTGGTAGGCGAGAAGAAAGTGCGCCGTGGATTCCATGAACGGGAACGCCCGCTTCAGGAACTCGAGGTCACCGGTGGCCTGATACTGCTCCCACATGTACAGGGAAAGTTCGGGGCCACTGGTGATGTTGAGCGAGTTCCAATTTACGCCCGCTGGGATGCTGCACGAGGCGTTGGCGCCGGCATCCGGGCTGCCGCCATTGCCGTTGAACCGCATCGTTTCCGGGACACATGCGCCGGGTAATCCGCCCATCTGTTGGTGAGTCCACTCTTCGATGGCGGAGAGGTCGTTGATATACATGTTGAAAATCGGCGTGTTGAGTTGGTAGTTGCCAGTGCTCAAATTGGCCGCGATCTCACCGCGGAGGTTCCACAGCCAGAATGAGGATGGTGTCCAGGTCTGCTTATCCTGGCTCCACGCGAACATGTCGGCCTCACCGGCCTGGCTGCCCGGGTTGATGCCGTCCTTCATCGAGGCGGCTTCCTCGTAGGTGTAAAGCGTGCGCAGGTTCTCGATGTACTCGGCACTGCCGTCCGTTGAGGTCATCTTGACGACCCCACTGTGGTTCCAGAACGTCGTCCACCACGACTGCTGGCTGCCGAGCAGGTCCGCCGTGGAAGCGGATGCGTCCGTACCGATGGTTGACGCGGCGTACTCGCCCGCGTCCCCCTGGGTGGCGTCCCAAACGGGCGCGGCGACAACCACGCGGAAGGAACCGTCGGCGTTGGGCTGGAACGTCGATTGAATCTGGGTAGTAGTCGCAACGTTCGTCGTCACGTTGCGTCCACTTGCGGTGATCGCCGACAGGGACCCGAACCTTCGCCCCGACGCCCCAGCCTGTGTGTTGTCCAGCCAAGTCTCGTACAGGGTGCCAACAGTCCCAGACACTGCTGCGGTGGGCTTGCGGGGTGACCACAGGTTCAAGTTGGCGGTCTGTGGGAGGTCGGGGTTCGCCCCAGTTACGTCGATGATCAACGTGTCCTTGGTTGCTGACACCCATGCCTTGAGGGTGATTCCCGCACCAGATTCGATGAATACGCCGTCAGTGACGTCCAAGTGAGCGCTGTAGTCGGCCGCATTTGTCAATGCGGTTAGGCCGGGAAGGTTGACCTGACCGGGTGACTTGCGGTCCGGCAGTGTGTCCGAACGGTTGAGCTGAGCGGTGAAACCGGCTTGCGACCATGCCGAGACGCCGAGTGATCCGTTGCCTAACGGGATGGAGGCGGTGGGATTGATGTTTGGCTGCCCCAGCACGATGTTCGCCCGGCTCACGACTCCGAGCGAGTCGAGATGGAACGCCCCGTCCTGCCACGCGGTTGTGGCCGCGCCCGCAGCCGCAGCGTCGGGCGCGTCGGTCACGGCCGCGAGCCCGAGCAGCGCGAGCACTAGCGCAGTGCCGAGGGAGGTCACGCGTCGTAGCGGCACCGACCGATGAGAGCGGGGATGGGGCACAGGTACCTCCAGGGACATGGCGGCCGGCGATCTGCAGGAAAGCCGAGGTGAGCTTCGGACCGAACCGAAATTCATCGGATGTGTGATGCGAGGAAAGCCAAATTTCGACTGATATCCGCGAAGATCCCGACGTAATGCAGCCGTAACATCGGATGACATCATGTTCTAGCGCACCGTCGGAGCGTTGTAAAGACCTTCTTCACGAGGCGGAACGTGGCCCGCCGGGCCTTGCACGAGGAACCCTCGAAGCCGGGTGTCCCACGCCCATCCCGCTGAACTTGGTTCCAAGCTCCTCGTTTTCCCTGCAGCGGGCGCCCGGTCCGCTTGTCGCGGCAGTGCCTCACTCACAGTTCGGAAGCGGCGCCGACGCGGGGACTTTACAAACGAGAGCTGCCCTCCTATAACTTACGAGACATTCGATGTTTTCACGATCGCAAGCCGTCTAGAGCTTCGACTGGCGGTCTCCTGAGGGTAAGAGGTCAGATGATTCTCGTAGCAACGAACAGTGGGAGGCGGCGGCGTCCCGCGACCGAAGCGCAAGCGAGCACGGTGGCGAGATACTCACGGCCGCGTCACACCGGTGGATGCCGATGAGCGCGACATTCACTGCGTTGGACGTCGCGGACATTCGCTTCCCGACCTCGGCGGACCTCGTCGGATCGGATGCCATGAATCCCGACCCGGACTACTCGGCGGCAACTGTCATCGTGCGCACGTCCGACAACGACGCTGGTCACGGATTCGTGTTCACGATCGGCCGCGGCACGGAGATTGCGGTCGCTGCGCTACGAACAGTCGGCGAATCGCTCGTCGGCGGCAACGTTGACGACACTCTCAGCGATCTTGGGGAAGTGTGGCGGCGGCTCGTGCATGACAGCCAATTGCGCTGGCTCGGCCCCGAGAAGGGCGTCGTGCACATGGCTATCGGTGCGGTCGTCAACGCGCTGTGGGATCTACGGGCCAGGCGCGCAGGCTGTCCCCTGTGGCAATTGCTTGCCGATCTGTCCCCGGCGGAAATCGTTGACCTCGTCGACTTCCGCTATTTGACCGACGCACTTGACCCCCACGAAGCGCTTGACCTGCTTACCGGCGCCCTGGCCGGCAGGGAGGAACGACAGCGGACCCTGCTCGAGCAGGGCTTTCCCGCGTACACGACCTCCGCCGGATGGCTTGGCTACTCCGACGAGAAGATGGTTCGACTCGCCCGTGAAGCGGTAGGCGATGGATTCACCCATCTGAAGCTGAAGGTCGGCGCCGATCAAGCCGAGGATCTCCGCCGTGTGCGCCTCGTCCGCAAGACAGTCGGTCCAGCCGTGTTGCTGTCAATCGACGCGAATCAGCGCTGGGAGATCTCCGAGGCCATCGCGAACGTCCGAGAACTCGCCGCGTACGGGCTGTACTGGGTCGAAGAACCCACCAGCCCAGACGACATCCTTGGACACCGGCGAATCGCTGACGGGGTCCGGCCAGTGCGGGTCGCGACTGGCGAACATGTCGCCAACAGGGTCATCTTCAAGCAGCTGCTCGCCAGCAATGCCATCGACGTCTGCCAGATCGACGCGTGCCGGGTGGCCGGCGTCAACGAGAACATCGCGATCCTGCTTCTCGCCGCGAAATTCGGTGTCCCGGTCTGCCCACACGCGGGTGGCGTCGGGCTCTGCGAGGTTGTCCAGCACTTGTCGATGTTCGACTACGTCGCGGTCAGCGGAAGTACCGAAGGACGGTGGATCGAGTTCGTCGACCACCTGCACGACCACTTTGTCGAACCAGCTGTTGTGCGCAACGGCCGCTACATCGCGCCCCGTCAGCCCGGCTCGGGCGCCGAAATGCTGCCCGACACGCTCCGCGATTACGCGTATCCCGACGGCCGGATCTGGCGTACACGCGCCCTCGCCGGCTAGCACGGTCCCATCCAGCGTCAACTAGCAATGGAGACAAGATGCTCAAGAAACAGGCGGTTGGTGTCGTCGCCGCCACGCTCTCGATCATGATCGCGGCCTCGGCCTGTTCGTCGTCCAAGCAGTCGTCGACGGGCGGCAGTGGCAGCAACGCCGGTGGCAGCAAGCCGCTAATCGGCGTGGATTACCCACGCTCTGACTCCGACTTCTGGAATGCCTACATCAAGTACGTGCCGCAGATGGGTGCACAGGTGGGCCTGTCGCTGAAGACAACGAACTCCCAGAACGACATCAGCAAATTGGCCGACAACGCGCAAACGCTGATGGCGCAGGGCGTCAAGGGGCTGGTCATCGCGCCCCAGGACACCGCGGCGGTAGCACCGACGCTGGCCCAGGCGGCGGCGAAGAAGATCCCGGTGGTCACGGTTGACACCCGTCCGGACCAGGGCCCGGTCTACATGGTGGTGCGCGCGGACAACAAGGCCTATGGAACCAAGGCGTGCAAGTACATCGGAGACACGTTGAGCGGTCACGGCAAGGTCGTCATGTTCGAAGGTGACCTGGCCTCGATCAACGGCCGGGACCGCACCGATGCCTTCAACGCCTGCATGCGGTCCGACTACCCGAACATCAAGGTCTTCGGCGAGCCGACGAAATGGGACCCGCCGACGGCGATCTCCCAGTTGAACACGGTGCTGTCGGGAAACAAGATCGACGCCATCTACATGCAGGCCAGTATCTACCTGCCGTCGACCCTGCAGGCCCTTCAGCAGAAGAACCTGCTTAAGCCGCGTGGCCAGGCCGGGCACATCGTGATCGTGTCTAATGACGGCGTTCCGGCCGAGTACAAGGCGATCAAGGACGGGACCATGGATGCCACGGTCTCCCAGCCCGCCGACCTCTACGCCAAGTACGCCCTGCAGTACGTCAAGGAAGCCGTCGACGGTAAGACTCAGAAGCCCGGCGACGACGGCCATGGCGGACAGATTCTTCAGGTTGCCCCCGGCATCCTCGAAGATCAGATCCCAGCCCCGGTGGTGACCGTGGACGGCAAGTACCCCAACTCGGTCGCCGTAACGGACCCGAACCTGTGGGGCAACCAGATCGGATGATGATGCCTAACCTGGTTCAGGCCGATGCGTCGACGGGCGGCGCGCCCCCGCCGGTCGTCGTGGTTCGAGACGTAAGCAAACGCTTTGGCGCAACTCAGGCACTGAAGCGGGTGCAGCTAGAGGTCATCCAGGGCGAGGTGCACGCACTCGTCGGGCGCAACGGCGCAGGCAAGTCGACGCTCGTGTCGATACTCACCGGCTTGAATGCGCCGGATGAGGGTCTGGTCGAGTATTACGGGGAACGCGCGCCGGCCCTGGGCGATCGAACGGCGTGGCGCGCACGGGTCGCGTGCGTGTACCAACACCTGACGATCATCGACCAGTTGACGGTGGCTGAAAATCTCTTCCTCGACCGGCAAGCCGAGCCGGGCAAGCCGATCCGGTGGCGGGAATTGCGCGAACGCGCAGAACGCCTGCTCTCCGAATGGGAGCTTGAGGTCGACCCTCGGACCGTCGCGCAGGATCTGAATGTCGAGCAGCGTCAGATGCTTGAGATCGCGCGGGCTCTCTCGTTCGGTGCGCGGTTCGTGATCCTTGACGAGCCGACTGCTCGCCTGGACGCGGCCGGCATCAATCGGCTGTTCGAACGGATCCGCGGACTGCAGCGGCAGGGCATTACGTTCCTGTACATAAGTCACCACCTCCAGGAAATCTTCGACCTGTGCCAGCGGGTGACTATCTATCGCGACGCCCAGCATGTGCGAACGGCCCCGCTTGGGCAGATCAGCCACGACGAGCTGGTGGAGGCAATGACCGGTGAACAGGTCGTCGCCCGCAGCGATCCGCGGCCGCCGGCACCCACTGAGACCCAACCGCTGTTGGAACTGGAAAATCTGAGCGGCTCTGGCTACCGGGACGTGTCGCTGCGTGTGTTACCCGGTGAAATCGTCGGCATTGCCGGCGCCGGGGGTAGCGGCAAGTTCGAACTCGCCGATGCGATCGTCGGGTTGCGGCGTGCGAACTCTGGCGAGGTGCGGGTACGCGGCCGGCTTCAAAAGCGGGGCAGCGTCCCTGCTGCCCTGCGTTCGGGGATCGGGTTCGTGCCGCAGGACAGGCACGCGGCGGGGTTCATCGGGGGAATGCCCATCGCGGAGAACTTGACGATGAGCGTGCCGCACCGCCTCGGCTCGCACGGAGTGATCAGTCCGCGCCGCCGGTACCAGTTCGCTCAACGTTTGATTCGGCGACTCGACATTGTCCCGCCGCGCCCGGAGCTGCCGGTGCGTGACCTCTCCGGTGGCAACCAGCAGAAGGTCGTCGCAGGCCGAGCCCTCGCCGACGATCCGGACGTCCTGATACTCATGGCGCCCACGGCAGGTGTCGATGTCAAGTCGAAGCAAGCCCTGATGGGCAGCGCGATCGAGGCTGCTGAACGGAAGGCCGGCGTACTGGTCGTCACAGACGACCTAGGCGACCTGCGGTACTGCCACCGCGTGCTCGTGTTGTTCAAGGGCGAAATCGTCACGCAAGTGAGCGGAACGTGGGACGACCGCACGCTGGTCGCTGCGATGGAAGGAGTGCAATGACCGACCTTGCCAAGGCGCCGCCCCAGGTAGCCCCGTCGGCGCCGCCAGGATTTTCGGTGCGCCGGATACGGCTGGGATCGCTACGCGATCTCGTGCTTGTCCCGCCGATCATCATCATGCTCATCGTGGGCGCATTCGTGTCCGACAGCTTCCTCACGCGTAGCAACCTTCAGGATCTGCTCGCTTCGATGTCCTGGATCGGGCTGCTGGTATTGGCCGAGACCCTAATCCTGCTGACTGGAAAGATGGACCTCTCCATCGAGTCCACTGTCGGCATCGCACCAGGTGTCGCTGCCTGGCTCACTCTCCCCAAAGGCATCGAGCACGGGATCCACGTAGTGCCGTCAGGGTGGGCGATCCCAATCGCGCTGGGGGTTGGGCTGGCGATCGGCGCGATCAACGCCTTCCTAATCGTGGGACTCGGTCTCAATGCTTTCATCGTCACGCTCGGCATGCTGATCACACTGCGCGGTCTGCTCACCGGCATCTCCTCAGGGCAGACATTCTTCGGGATGGGCAACGACATGACCTATCTCGGCACCGCTCGCTGGTTTGGCGTGCCTGCCAGCATCTTGGTCTGCGTGCTCGCATTCATCGCCGGCGGACTTGCCCTCCGCTACCTGCGTGTTGGCCGGTCGCTGTACGCGATCGGCGGCAACTCAGAGGCTGCGCGGGCTGCCGGTATTCGTACGGATCGTGTTGTCATCGGTGTATTCATCCTGGCTAGCATGATCGCGGCCCTGTCCGGCCTGCTGTTGTCGGGCCGGCTTGCCTCAGTCGCATCGAGCCAGGGCAATGGCGCGATCTTCACGGTCTTCGCAGCTGCGGTCATTGGCGGGGTGAGCCTCAACGGCGGGCGTGGCAGTGTTGTTGGTGCGTTCACGGGCATCCTGCTGCTGTATTTGGTGCAGAACGTCCTGACGTTCGCTGGTGTCAGCGGCGAATGGTTCGGCTTCCTCAATGGCGCGGTGATCCTTGGGGTGCTGATCATCAACCGAGTGGTGGGCGGCCGGACGCGAGAATGACCGCCTACGTAACCGGCGCGGCGTAGCCCGGTCAGCATGTGTAGCGGGCGATCCGATCTTACGGACTTCTGCCTGTGCGACCCGAACGCTGCACGCGACGGTCAGTCCTCAACGGATGAAGGTCTAGACGTGACGTCTTCCAAGGTCTTGGTCGCCAATCGGGGCGAGATCGCGATCCGCAGCCAGCGATGCAGCTCGCCCCGTTGATCGGACGGTAGACATCTGATAACTCAGCGGCCCCACGCTGATTGTGGACTGTCGGCGTGCCCACGTTCATCGAGGGTAGAGCTAGGCTCGCGACCGAGAAGGTTGGACGTTAAGGTGTTTGCCCCGCCGAGGGAGGTTCGTAGTGTCGTTGACTGACGATGCGATCCGCAAGATCAAGGAGATGATCATCCAGGGTCGGCTGCGTCCCGGTGATCGGTTGCCCCGCGAGGCGGACCTCGCCCTGGATCTCGGTATTTCCCGCGGTTCGCTACGCGAGGCGGTCCGTGCGCTTTCACTTGTGCGCATCCTCGATGTCCGCCAGGGAGACGGCACTTACGTGACGAGCCTGCAACCGGCTGTCTTAATGGAAGTTCTGGAATTCATCGTCGACTTCCACCAGGACGGCAGTGTGCTGCACCTGTTCGAAGTACGGCGGGCATTGGAGTCAGCTGCAGCCGAGCGGGCGGCAACCCTCATGAGTGACCGCGACGCCGAGGATCTGCTTGCGCTGGTCGACGGCCTTGGTGACAGCCCCCAAGTCGAGGCGCTCGTCTTGAATGACATCGAGTTTCATCACAAGATCGCCGTGGCAAGTGGCAATCCGGTCCTGTGCTCACTGATCGACAGCCTTTCCAATCGCACCCAGCGGGCACGGGTTTGGCGTGGCATGACTCAACAGGACGCGGTGATCCAGACAATGGGGGAGCATCGCGGTATCGCCAAAGCGATCATCAACCGCGATCCAGGCCTCGCCCGGGCACGCACCGCGGTCCACATTGCGGGAGTGGAAGAGTGGATTCGCGTCGCCCTTGCTGACGAATCGGCCGCCCGCGACGCGCTGTCGCTGATCTGACCTGTGGCTAGGTTATCCGGACGGCGGGTTGGGTGGCGCTGCCGAAGGACTTGCGGACGCGTCTGGGGATGCTGCGGACCGACTGTCTCTACGTGAACCCGTTAGTCGCCGAAGTCGCCGCGGGACACCGTCGTTATAAGGTCCCGCTCAAGGTTCAAGACACACAGCCTCAGCGGGCCATCGTTGCCGACGACGGTGTGGGACACCAATGGCGGCGTCGCGCCACGTCGTGTGGGCTGTCGCCAGCGTCGTTCGCCTCCGCTCAGTTGTGCGGGTTGGTCTATGCGAATACCGGTTCGCGTTGAACCGATGTGTCTCCCTCAGGCGCGCAGTGCCGCGAGCGCGCGGTCGGTCAGTGCCGGCGCGATCTCGGCCGAGGACAGCAGTCCGTCGGGCCGGTACCACTGGTAGGGCCAGTTCACGATTCCGAGGACGAGCTTGGCCAGCAAGTGCGTCGGAGTGGTCGCGATCGGCCGTTCGGTTCGAGACAACTCGATGAGATCGCGCACCCCCGCTTCGTAGTCGTCACGGCTGCGGACCACGTCAGCGCGTAGATCGGGTTTCAGGTGGAACAGCACTCGCAGGTGGGCATCAGCGTCACCCGCGGTCTGCTGGGTCTGCCGCAACGAGTCGTTGAGGCGTGCTTGCGTGCGGATGATGATCTCGCAGAGCAGGTCTTGCTTGCTG
>JAVHVD010000225.1:0-2934 GCA_032160745.1 Pseudonocardiales bacterium | reverse complement strand
GGGATGCCCAGCGACTGCTGCATCTGGGCTGAGGCACGGAACAGGTCGAGGTCGGCCTGCGAATCGAGCAGGAACAGGTACCCGACCTGGCGGAAGAAGATCTCGCTGCCGGTCAGTTCCTCGAACCCGAGGAACTCGGCGAGGGAACGATGCGCGAGCCGGGTGTTCAGCTCGTCGCCGTGCTGCAGCCGGATGCCGCCGGCGGCCTTGCTCGTGGACCCGCTGGCGAGCGTGTTCTCCTCGACCAGCACGACGTCCGTGCAGCCCGCCTCGGCCAGGTGGAACGCCACACTCGCGCCGACGCAGCCACCCCCGATCACGACGACGTCGCACGAGGTCCCGGCGCGTCCATTTTCGGATCCCACTGGCCCAACCCTACGGCGCTGCGCTCCGCGCGAACCGGCGTACCGGCCCGTCCCAACGTCAACGGCTCACGCGCGTCACAACGGTCTTCGTCTGGCAGAACGCCTCCAACGCTTCGAAGCCCTTCTCGCGGCCGTAGCCGGACTTCTTGAAGCCGCCGAACGGGTACTCGACGCCACCACCGGCGCCGTAGGTGTTGACGTAGATCTGTCCGGCCTGCACCTCGTCCGACATCGCGTGCGCGGTGTCGAGGTCGCGGGTCCACACCGCGGCGATCAACCCGTACGCGGTGCTGTTGGCCAGGCTGATCGCCTCGTCGAGCGAGCTGAAGGAGGTTGCGGCGACGACCGGACCGAACACCTCCTCCTGGGCGATCTCGGCGGCGGGATCGACGTCGGCAAGAAGCGTCGGCGGGAAGAAGTAGCCCCCATCCGGAACCGGGATCTCACCGGGGCCGCCGTGCTGGGCTGCGTTCGCGCGGGCAACCATGCCGCGGACCCGGTCGAGCTGCTTGGCCGAGATGAGCGGGCCGAGGTCAGGATCGCTCGGCCCCGGCCCGATGACGAGCGACCGGAACGCGGCGGTGACTCCGGCGATCACCTGATCCCGCACGCTCTCGTGGACGAGGAGGCGTGAGCCGGCCGAGCAGGTCTGGCCGGCGTTCTGGATCACCGACTTCGCGATCACCGGGATCGCCTTGTCCAGGTCGGCGTCGCCGAACACGATGTTCGGCGACTTTCCGCCGAGTTCGAGCGCCGTCGGGATGACGTTCACAGCTGCGGCAGCAGCGACCGAGGAGCCGACCGCGACCGACCCGGTGAACGAGAGATGGTCGATCCCCGGATGACTCGCCAACGCGGCGCCGGCCTCCGTGCCGAGACCGGGGACCACGTTGAGGACGCCGGCGGGCAGGCCCGCGTCGAGAGCGAGTTGGGCGAGCCGGATGACGGACAACGGCGCGTCCTCGGCCGGTTTCACCACGGCACAGTTGCCGACGGCGATGGCCGGCGCGACCGTGCGGCAACCGATCTGGAGGGGGTAGTTCCACGGGATGATGTGGCCGGTGACCCCGAACGGCTCGTGCCGGGTGTAGGCGTGGATGTCACCGTCGACCGGGAGGCTTCGCCCGAAGAACGCCTCGAGGGTGTTGGCGTAGTACTCGAAGTAGCGCGCGGCCACATCGGCGTCGGCCCGGGCCTGGGTCAGCGGCTTGCCCGTGTCGCGGCTCTCCATCAGCGCCAGTTCCTCCCGCTGCTGGCGCAGTTCGTCCGCGATGTTCCGAAGGACGCGCGATCTCTCCCGGGCCGGCGTTCGCCGCCACTGCCGGGTGGCGGTCCGCGCCGCCGCGACGGCCGCGTCGATGTGCTCGCGGGTGCCTCGAGCGGTGCGCCCGAGCACCTCACCGGTGGCGGGGTCCAACACCTCGAGGGTGTCGGCGGTGCGGACGAATTCGCCGCCGATGACGCACGGCTCTGCTGTCACGCAGTCCTCCTCATTTGAAGGCATAGGGTGCACGGATGGACCTCGACCTTTCTGCCTCCGAGGACGGGGGAAGAGCAGTTCTCACCCTCGTGGGCGCAGTGGACGTGGAGTCCCGCGCCCAGGTCCAGTCTGCCTGCCAGAGACTGCTCAACGACGGACCGGTCGGGCTGGTGATCGACATGTCCGGCGTGACCTTCATCGACTCGACCGGCATCGGCGCCCTCGTCGAGGTGGCGCACAACGCGCAGGATCTGGGAATCACCTTCACGATCCGGCGCCCGTCGACTCGCGTGCAGCGAATCATCCAGGTCACGGGCCTGGCCGATGTCTGGGATATCGAAGGCGACACAGAGTCGCGCTAGACGCCGTGCGGGCTTGGGTGCCGGTGTCGGCCGGCCTGGCGCCGGTTGCCCTGATCGGTGGCTGGTCGGTGGCGGCGAGCCGGCAACCGGACGGCTACGACTCGGTTCGGGAGACGATCAGCGCGCTCGCCGCCCGAGGCGCCACCGACCGATGGATCATGACGGCCGGTCTGGCGATTCTGGGGCTGTGCCACGTCGCGACCGCGGCCGGCTTCGGCGAGATCGGACCAGGCTCGCGGGTGGTCCTCGGGGTCGGCGGCGTAGCCACGACGCTGGTGGCCGCCCTGCCGCAGCCGAACGCCGCCCATGTCCCTGTCGCGACGGTCGGCTTCGTCGCCCTCGCGGTGTGGCCGTGCGGCTCGCTGCTGTCCTTTCGGCGCGCCCGCGCCACGGCCGTCGTCGTCCTGATGTGCCTGCTCGCGTGGCTGGCCGTCGAGCTTCACGGCGGATCGCTTCTCGGTCTCAGCGAACGTGTCCTGGCCGGCGCCGAGGCCCTCGCCCCGCTCGCGTTCGCGGCGGCCGTCCTCGGCCGCCGGACCTGCGCCTCGGTTGCCGACCGTCGTTGAAGTCGCGCCGCCCGGGTGTGCGGTGCCGATGGACGTGTGGAGTACGGAGCGCTGCTCGCCGACGGGCGGCTCAGACCGCGGGGCCGACGATGTCCTACGCGGCGACCAAGGCGAACTTGCTGAACAGCGCCGACTTCGACGCCGCCGTCAGGGCGTTTGGC
>JAVHVD010000224.1:0-5240 GCA_032160745.1 Pseudonocardiales bacterium | reverse complement strand
GATCTGGTCCGCAACGACCTCGGCCGGGTCGCCGAGGTCGGGACGGTGCGGGCAGCTGCCCTGCTGGACGTCCGCCCGCACCCGGGCGTGTGGCACCTGGTCTCGACCGTCGAGGCGCGACTGCGGCCCGACGTCGGCGACGCCGACCTGATGCACGCCGCCTTCCCGCCCGGCTCGGTCACCGGCGCGCCGAAGCTGCGGGCCCTGGCCGCCATCGCCGGTCTGGAATCCGTGCCCCGCGGCACCTACACCGGTGCTATCGGCTTCGTCAGCCCGTTGTGGGGCGCGGAGTTCAACGTGGCGATCCGGACGTTCGAGGTCGCCGACGGACGGATCGAGCTGGGCGTGGGCGGCGGGGTCACGGCGGACAGCGTGCCGATGCTCGAATGGCAGGAGTGCCTGCACAAGGCCGCGCCCCTCATCGCCGCCGCGCGGGCCGAGGTGGCGCCCGGGCTTCGGATACAGCCGGCGCGCGCGGCCGAGAGCCTGGTGTGCGGTGGCCTGCTCGAGACGGTGCTGGGCCTGGACGGGGCACCCGTCCGGCTGGCCGATCACCTGGCCCGGCTGGACCGGTCCTGTCGCGAGCTGTACGGCGCCGGGCTGCCCGACCACGTGGCCGAGCGGGTGATCGGCGCCGCCGCCACGGTGTCGCTCGGCCGCGCGGTGCTGCGGGTGATCGTGCGGCCGGATCTTCAGGTGGACGTGACCGCGGCGCCGGCCGCACCAGTGTCTGGGCCTAGCGAGCTGACGACCGTGTCGCGGCCGCCCGGGTTGTGGCGGCACAAGTGGGCCGACCGCCGCTGGGCCGACGGCGCCACGACCGCGCTCTTCGTGGGGGCGGACGGCGCGGTGCTGGAGACGGTCCGGGGCAACGTCTTTTTGGTCGAGCCGGACGGGACGCTGGTGACCCCGCCGCTCCGCGATGACCTGCTGCCGGGCGTCACCCGGCGGGCCGTGCTCGACCTCGCTCGCGACGAGGGGCGGCCGACCGTCCTGCGCAGCTTCGATCGAGCGGAGCTGGCGGCTCGGCCGGCGTTCTGGACGTCGAGCCTGAGCGGCGTCGTCCCCATCCATGTGGTCGACGGCCGCGAGCTGCCGCGCGCCGATGTCGTGGTGGCTGCCTTGGCGACGTCGTTGTCCGGTGGCGCCGGGACGGTTCGTTAGCTAGACTAACTAGTGATGACGACGGCGACCCGGACCACGATTGCCGAGCTCGCTTCACTGCTGAGGCCGGCTCTGCTTCGGCTCACCCGCGTCGTCCGCAATCAGCGTGTCGACATGTCGGTGACGCTCACCCAGCTCTCCGCGATGAACACGCTGCACAAGCACGGTCCGATGAGCGCGGGGGAACTCGCCAACTGCGAGCGCGTACAGCCGCCGTCGATGACCAAGGTGCTGGCCAACCTCGAAGAGCGTGGCCTGGTGCGCCGCGACGTCCACCCCACCGACCGCCGGCAGGCGATCATCGCGATCACCGAGTCGGGCATCGAACTGCTGGAGCTGGAGCGTCGGTCCCGCGACGCCTGGCTCACCCGCCGGCTCGCCACCCTGACGCCCGAAGAGCGGGCCCTGCTGCAGCGCGCCGTCCCGATTCTCGACAAGCTGGCTCAGCAACAGTGAACCACCCCGAAAAGTCGCTCTGCTTCGCTCGACGATCTTCCGGTGAATCCCGGTGACCGCTCTGGAGACCGCGACCGAGATACCGCCGACCGAGCCCGAGGCCACCGGCATGTTCCGGTCGCTGCGCGTGCGGAACTATCGGCTCTACGCCAGCGGGCAACTGGTGTCGCTCACCGGCACCTGGATGCAGCGCGTCGCCCAGGACTGGCTCGTCCTCGAACTCACGAACTCGGGAACCGCGCTCGGCATCGTCACCGCGCTGCAGTTCGGCCCGTCCCTGTTCCTCGGCCTCTGGGGCGGCGTGCTGGCGGATCGGCTGAACAAGCGGCGGATGCTGTTCGCCACCCAGTCCGCGCTCGGGATCGTCGCACTGGTGCTCGGGCTGCTCGACATCACAGGCGTGGTGCAGTACTGGCACGTGTTGGTGCTGGCCACCGTCCTCGGCATCATCACGTCCATCGACACGCCGGTTCGGCAGTCGTTCGTGGTCGAGATGGTCGGCCGGCACGAACTCACCAACGCCGTCGGTATCAACTCGGCCGTCTTCAACACCGGCCGCATCCTGGGTCCGGCAGTGGCCGGCGTGATGATCACGGCGGTCGGCACCGGTTGGGCGTTCGTGACGAACTCCGTCTCCAGCCTCGCCGTGCTCGCCGGGCTGCTGATGATGCGCCCGGCCGAGCTGTTCCCGTCCCCGGCGGTCGCCCGGGCCCGCGGCCAGCTACGCGAGGGCTTCCGCTACGTGAAGGCCCGGCGCGACCTCGTCCTCACCATGGTGCTGATCTTCGTGTTCGGGACGTTCGGACTGAACTTCGCGATCACCTGTGCGCTGATGGCCAAGCAGGTGTTCCACCGCGGTGCCAGCGGATACGGCCTGCTCTCCACGGCGCTCGCGGTCGGCGCATTCTGCGGCGCCGTGCTGGCCACCCGGCGGACGAAGCGGCCGTCGGCGATGTTCCTGCTCGCCATCGCCTCGGCGTTCAGCATCGGCGAGATCGCGTCCGGCCTGATGCCGGACTTCACCTGGACGGCGGTCGCCCTCGTGCCGACCGGTCTGGCCATGCTGTCACTGACCACCGCGGCGAACGCCAACGTGCAGCTCGGCGTCGCGCCGACGATGCGCGGCCGGGTGATGGCGCTGTACCTCGTGTGCTTCATGGGCGGGACGCCGCTGGGCGCGCCGATCATCGGCTGGCTGGCCGGCGCCGCCGGTCCGCGGTGGGGTCTCGTCGGCGGTGGCCTCGTCTGCCTGGTCAGCGCGCTGGGTCTGGCCGTGATCCTCGCCCGGCAGCGCGGCATGCACGTCGGCGATGTGGCCGAGCTGGTCAGCACGCGCGTCCGCGCCGCCGCCTGATGCAGCTCGTCGAGATCGGCGATCCCGCAGACCCCCGACTGGACGACTTCCGGAACCTGATGGACGCCGACGTCCGGCCCGACCGGCGCGGCATCGTCATCGCCGAGGGCGTCAACGTGGTCGAGCGGCTGGCGTCGTCCCCGTACCCGGTCCGCGCCGTGTTCGGGGTACCCGCGCGGGTGGCGGCGCTGCGGCCGGTGCTCGAGCCGCTCGACATCCCGGTCTACAGCGCGGACAAGTGGCTGCTGTCGGAGGTCGTCGGCTTCCGGGTGACCCGCGGCGTGCTGGCGTCGGCCGACCGGCCGCCTCCCCGCGACCCCCGTGATCTGCTGGGCGCGGCCCGGCGCGTGGCGGTGCTGGAGGGGCTCAACGATTTCGAGAACATCGGCGCGGTGTTCCGTAACGCCGCGGCGTTCGGGGTCGAGGGGGTCCTGCTGGACGCTCGCTGCGCCGACCCGTTGTACCGGCGCAGCGTCCGCGTCTCGATGGGCCACGTGCTGCGGGTGCCGTTCGCCGTACTGCCCGACCCGTGGCCGGCGTCGCTGGACGCCCTGCGGGACTTCACCGTGCTCGCGCTGACGCCCGACGTCGCGGCCGTGCCCCTTCGGGACGTGGCGGCGCCGGAGCGGTGGGCGGTGCTGCTCGGGGCCGAGGGCCCGGGACTATCGGCGGCCGCCCTCGCCGCTTCGGATCTACAGGTGCGCATCCCGATGGCCGGTGGCGTCGATTCGCTCAACGTGGCGACGGCCGCAGCGGTGGCGTTCGCCCACCTCGTCTAGGCACCGGGGTAGGACGCAACCCGGCCGCGGAGCTGGGGAAGCTCCGCGGCCGCACTGCTGTGGTGCTGCTTACGAGCCGGTCGCCCTGATGATGGCGGTGCCGATCTTGACCTTCTGGCCACCGGCCAGCGCGTCGGTCTTGAAGACCCCGTTGAGCGCCTTCGCCGCCTCGGCCGAGAGGTAGATGGTGGTGCCCTCGAGCGTCGCGACCCCGGCCTTGCTGATCGTCGGCGTCTTCAACGTGGTGCCGTCGAGGTCGAAGAGCTTCATGCTCTTCGCGGCGACCGTGGTCTTCCCGCCCGTGGCGACGTCGACCTCACCGGTGAGGTTCGAGTTGTTGCCGGGGTGGACGACGAAGTTCTTGAGCGTCACCGTCGTGCCGCCCGCGGCGAGGGTCAGCCCACTGCCGTCGTGCTCGACCTGGCCCTGAACGTACGGAGTGACGTCGCCCTTCTTGTAGATCTTCGCGTTGCCGCCGGTGATCGGGAAGACGGCGTCGGTGTTGCTGCCCTGCTGCTCGATCTTGGCGGTGCCGAACGTGCCCGGCGTCAGCTTCAACGACGTGAGGGCCGAGACGAAGCCGGGGTCGAGCACGACGGTGGTGGCGTTCCCGGTGAGCGTCTTGAACTCGCCGACCGGCTTCTTGTCCTTGTTGTCGCCGCTGCAGGCGGTCAGGGTGGCGGCCAGGCCAAGGGCAGTGACGCCCGACAGAACCTTGGTGGTTACGCGCATTGCATCCTCCTGGAAGTGTTGGTCGCTCACTGTTCGTGCCGGAGCGCGGATCGGGTTCCGTCCAGGGCGGACCGATCCGGGGGACGAGCAGAAGGGGCGCGGTGGCGACTCAGACGAGCGAGTCGCGCCAGGACGAGTGCAGGGCGGCGAAGTGCCCGCCGCCCTCGGCGATCAGCTCGTCCGGCGTGCCGTCCTCGATGACCCGGCCGTCGGCCAGGACGAGCACCCGGTCGGCGATCTCTACCGTCGACAGCCGGTGGGCGATGATCAGCGCGGTCCGCTCGGCGAGCACCGTGCGCAGCGCCCGCTGCACGGCACGCTCGGTCGGCACGTCGAGCGATGACGTCGCCTCGTCGAGGATCAGCACGGCCGGGTCGGCCAGGAACGCGCGGGCGAACGCGACAAGCTGCCGCTGCCCGGCCGAGAGCCGGCCACCGCGCTTGCGCACGTCGGTGTCGTAGCCCTCGGGCAGCCCGCTGATGAACTCGTGCGCGCCGACGGCCGAAGCTGCGCCGACGATCTCGTCCCTGGTCGCGTCTAGTCGTCCGAAACCGATGTTGTCGGCGACCGAACCGGAGAACAGGAAGCCGTCCTGGGTGATCATGACCACGGCGTTGCGCAGGTCGGTGTCGGCGATGTCGCGCAGGTCTATGTCGTCGAGGCGGACCGCGCCGGTCGTCGGGTCGTAGAAGCGCGAGATCAGCTTCGCGATCGTCGTCTTGCCGGCGCCGGTCGCGCCGACCAGCGCGACCGTC
>JAVHVD010000223.1:0-26436 GCA_032160745.1 Pseudonocardiales bacterium | reverse complement strand
GACATCAAGCCGCTGTCCAGTGCCGAGAAGCGGGCCATCTCGACCTTCCTCGACGGCGCCGTCGATCTGGACGACGTGCTGCACCGCGCGGTTCGCGCGCTGGCGCAGCTGACCCGCAATGTCGCCGTCGTCCAGTACCCGACGCTGTCGCGCAGCCGGATCCGGCACCTCGAGCTGGTGATGATCTCCACGACGCGGCTGATGCTTGTGGTGATCACCGACACCGGCCGCGTCGAGCAGCGGCTCGTCGACCTGCCGTCCCCGGTGGCCGAGGACGATGTCTTCGAGCTGCGCGCGACGTTGAACGCCAGGCTCCGCGACCGCCCGCTGGCCGAGGCGCCGGAGATCGTCGGCGACCTGCCCTCGCAGGTGGACACCGGGCTGCGCGGCATGCTGGCGACGCTGACGTCCGTCCTGCTCGAGGTCCTCGTCGAGCCGGCCAGCGACCGCATCGTGCTGGGGGGGACGGCGAACCTCAGCCAGCAGACGCTCGATTTCCCGGCGATCCGGCCGGTGCTCGAGGCGCTCGAGGAGCAGGTCGTGCTGCTGCGCCTGCTCGACCAGTCGGTGTCGTCCAGCAAGGTGCTCGTGCGGATCGGCAACGAGACGCAGCACGAGGGCCTGGCCGGGGCGTCGGTCGTCTCGACCGGCTACGGCCTGCACGGGTCGGCGGTCGGCGCGGTGGGCGTCCTCGGTCCCCGGCGCATGGACTACGCCCACACGATGGCGCGGGTCGCCGCGGTGGCGCGCTATGTGGGCACCCTGCTCGAGGACCGCTGACCTACACTTGGATCTGGCACTCGCACTCCTTGAGTGCCAATTGCTTCTGCGAGGACGGACGGGTTCGTGGCTGACTCTGTGCGCGACTACTACCGCCTGCTCGGGGTGCGCAAGGACGCGACCCCTGAGGAGCTGAAACGCGCCTACCGCAAGCTCGCGCGCGAGCTGCACCCCGACGTCAACCCCGAGCCGGCGGCCCAGGACCGGTTCAAGGAGGTCACCACCGCCTACGAGGTTCTCTCCGACCCGGAGAAGCGGCGCATCGTCGACCTGGGCGGCGATCCGCTGTCTCAGTCCGGTGCCGGCGGAGGCAGCCCGTTCGGCGGCTTCGGCGGGTTCGGCGATGTCTTCGAGGCCTTCTTCGGCGGTGGCGGGCCGATGAGCGGTGGCCGCGGTCGTCGGTCCCGCGTGCGGCCCGGGGCCGATGCGTTGCTGCAGTTGTCGTTGACGCTCGAGGAGACGGCGTTCGGCGTCCGCCGCGAGATCACCGTCGAGACGGCGATCGTCTGCGAGACCTGCCACGGCGACGGCTGCGCCCCCGGCACCAAACCGCGGACCTGCGCGACCTGCGGCGGCGTCGGGGAGATCCAGTCGGTCCAGCGGTCCTTCCTCGGTCAGGTGATGACGACCCGCGCGTGCTCGGCGTGCGGTGGCACCGGCGAACAGATCCTGTCCCCGTGCCCGACGTGCGGGTCGGACGGCCGGGTCCGCGCCCGGCGTACCAAAACCGTCGACGTGCCGGCCGGTATCGAGGACGGAATGCGCATTCGGCTGGCCGGTCAGGGCGAGGTCGGTCCCGGCGGTGGCCCGGCCGGCGACCTGTACATCGAGATCGCCGAGCAGCCGCACGAGACGTTCACCCGCGAGGGCGCCGACCTGCACTGCACGATCGGCGTGCCAATGACCTCGGCCGCGTTGGGCAGCGACCTGGTTCTCACCACGCTCGACAGCGAGGAGAAGATCGAGATCCGAGCGGGCACCCAGAGCGGCGCGGTGCTGCACCTGCGCGGTAAGGGTGTGCCGAAGCTGCGCAGCTCGACGCGTGGTGATCTCTACGTCCACGTCGAGGTCCGAACGCCTACCCGGCTCGACGAGGAGCAAGAGGGCCTCTTGCGGCAGTTCGCCGAGCTGCGCGCCGAGGACGTCTCGGTCACGCAGAAGCCGAGTGGACTGTTCGGCAAGGTCCGCGACGCATTCCGGCAGTAGGCAGTGAGCGAGCACAGCCAACGAATCAATGAGTACAGGCTCGGCCGGCCGAACGAGCGACGCGAGGCTCGGACGTGACCCCGCCGCTGTTCCTGGTCGACTCCCTGCCCGACGGGCCGGAGCTGCATCTCGGCGGCGAGGAGGGGCGACATGCCGCGCGCGTGAAACGGCTCGGCGTCGGCGAGGCCGTCCTGATCTCCGACGGCGTCGGGGGGCTGCTCGCGTGTGTGGTCGCCGAAGTCGTCGATGACGGACTGCGGTTGACGGTGCGCGAGCGTCGGACGGCGGCGTTGCCGGACCCGCGGATCGTCGCCGTCCAGGCGCTGCCCAAGGGTGACCGGGCCGAGCTGGCGGTCGAAGTCCTCACCGAACTCGGCGTGGACGAGATCGTCCCGTGGGCGGCTTCGCGCTCGATCGCCCAGTGGCACGGCCCGCGCGGCGAGAAGGCGCTGGAGAAGTGGCGGCGGACGGCGCGCGAAGCCGCGAAACAGAGCCGCCGCGCCTGGGTGCCGACCGTCTCGCCGCTGGCGTCGACGGCCGACGTGACGGCGCGCCTGACCGGGGCGGCCGGCGTCGTACTGCACGAGGCGGCCGAGCAATCGCTCGCCACAGCACCGCTGCCCTCTGCCGGCGTCGTCGTCGTCGTGATCGGCCCAGAAGGCGGTGTCACCCCGGACGAGCTGGACGCCTTCCGCGCCGCGGGGGCGACGGCGGTCCGGCTGGGCGCGCCCGTGCTGCGCACCTCGACCGCGGGAGCCGCCGCGCTGGCCGCGCTGTCGGTGCGACTCGGCCGCTGGTCCTGACACGCCGCTGGTCCCGACACGACGGGCGTCTCGCGCTCATCACCCGCGACTTCCTCGCCGCGGCGGCCGGCCAGCGTTCGGTCAAGCCACGGGCGGTTGGAAGATCGCCTCGATCGTCACGTCGATCTGCCGGCCGATCATGAACGCGGGAGCCTTGACGCCGAGGTCCTGTCGGTCGAAGGTGCCCGTCGCCCGGACGCTGATGTCGCCGGATTCGCCGACGACAACCTGCACGACGAGGACCATGTCGACCGTCGCCGTGCCGATGAGGTGACCGGCCAGCTCCCAGTGGTCCGCGAAGCGAACCGGCGTGCCGCCCACGAACGTCAGCGTCGGCTGCTGCGCGGTGTCGAGGAGCCGCGGCTTGCGCAGATCGCGGTCCCGCCTGGCGTTCTTCGTGTCGATCGCGGCGAGGTCGAGCTCTGCGTGCACGGCGATCGGCTCCCCGCTGGGATCCACCTCGACCCAGGCGGCGACGACGGGCAGGGTGCCCTGCACCGTGTTCGCTCCGCCGAAGTTCCGGACGGCAAACCCGGCGGTGGACGTTGGCGTGACGGCCTGCCATCGCCCGGCCGCGAATGGACCGGTGATCGTCGCGCTCTGCGCTTTGCCGGCAGTCATGCCGGTTCGCCGATCAGATCGAAGTCGCGACCGATGGCGTGCACGACGGAGTACATCTCGACGCGGTCCGGCTGCGACAGCAGCGCCGGGTCCTCGCCCGGCAGCAGTTCGGTGCTGAGGATCGTCTCGACGCTGAGCCGCAGCGCCTCCTCGGTCTCGGACACTGCGATCACCAGCTCGCCGCCGTCGGGCTGGCGGAGGATGTAGGTGGCGACGTGGTTGGCGCGCACCTCGGGTTGGGCCGCGAGGGCCGGCAGAATGCGCTCCTTGCCGGCTCGTTCTGACGCTCGGACGACCTCGTCGCTGCGCGGTCCGTTGAAGTAAGAGAGCTGGGCATACATGGCGACCTCCTGGGTTGTCGGGCGAATCCAGGTTGACCGGGACGGTGCATGCCGACATCAGTACTGCCACGTAACCGGGTACTGGTCGTGGTCGGAAGCCGCGATACTGGCGCCGTGACCGCGATCGTCGGCCGGGTGAACGAGCTCGCCGAGATCGAACGCGCCCTCGCCGCGGCCGCCGAGGGACGCGGCCGGCTCGTCTTCGTCAGCGGTTCGGCGGGCATCGGCAAGACACGACTGGCGGACGCGGCAATCGCGACGGCCCGGCGGCTGGGGCTGGGCGTTGCCGCCGGCTACGCCATCGACGATGCCGGCGCGCCGCCGCTGTGGCCGTGGCTGCGGCTCATGCGCAGCTGGGACGTCGCCGACGCGCTGCCGACCATCGACGCCGGGGAGCCGGATGCCACGGCACGCTTCCGACTGTTCGTCACAGTCGTCGACCTGCTCCGCGAGCGTGCGGGTGACCGGGGCCTGTTGATCGTGCTGGAGGACATGCACTGGGCCGACCGGGCATCGGTACTGCTCCTTCGTCACCTCGTGACCGAGATCGGCGACGAACGGCTGGTGATTCTCGTGACGTGCCGGGACGGCGTCCGGGGTCCCCTTCACGATCTGGTGCCCGACCTCGTGCGCGGCGACGCCGTCCGTCCGATGGCCCTCGACGGTCTTTCGACCGACGAGGTCGCGGCGTGGTTACCGAGCCTCACCGGCGGCCGCGACGACGAGCTCGCCGCGGCGCTGCACGAACGCACCGGCGGCAATCCGCTGCTGATCCGGCTGGTCGCGGAGGACGTGGCGGCCCGCTCGGCGCAGGGAACAGGTGGCCGACTGGGCGAGCTGATGTCGGAGAGGCCGCAGCTCCGCCGTCTCGTCGCCGGGCGGTTGGACGCGCTGCAACCCGACGTGCGAGCCGTGGTGGATGCCGCCAGCGTGCTCGGCGAGCGCCTGGCCGCGGACGTCCTCGCGGCCATGGTCGCGCAGCCCGAGGACGTGATCCGACTACGGATCGACAGTGCGCTCGGTGCGGGCGTCTTCCGGGACGCGGGGGCAGTCGGCGGGATCCAGTTCCAGCACGCGCTGGTGCGGGACGCGGTGTACGCGGAGCTTCCCGCCCAGCGGCGCGCCGAGCTCCACCGTCGAGCGGCGGAGGCGCTCGAGGCGACATCTGTGCAGGGCGAGCGCGCCGGCTCCATCGCCCGCCATTGGCAGCAGGCCGAGGGCCACGACGCGCAGGCTCGATGCCGGCGATGGGCCGAGGTCGCCGACCAGCAGGCGCGTACCGTCCTCGCATTCGATGAGGCGGCGACGTTCGCCGAGTTGGCGGTCGCATGTGCTCGGCAGACGTCCGCGTCTCCTGACGAGGTGGCTCGGCTGCTCGTGCGGCTTGCCGACGGACTGTTCCTCGCCAATCGCTTGTTCGAGTCGATCGAGACGTGCCTGGCCGCCGCCGACCTCGCGGACGCAGCCGGCCGGCCGGATCTGGTTGCCGCGGCGGCGCTGGTCGTCCGTGGCGTCGGCGAACCCGCCGCGAACCGCACGATCCGGCTCCTGTGCGAGCGGGCGCTGGCGGGGCTGCCGGCGGACGGTCATCGACTCCGGTCGCGCTTGCAGTCGCAGATTGCCGTGGCGGTCGCAGAGTCCGAAGGCGGTTCGGCGCCGGCCCAGCTGGCCGCGGAGGCACTCGTCGAGGCCGAGCGATCCGGGGACCCGAACGCGATCCTTGAGGCCATCGCCGCGCGGCACCTGACGATCACCGTCCCCCAGACGGTCGAGGAGCGGCTCGAACTGGGCCGTCGGGCCGTCGAACTCGGCGCGGTCGCCCAGCAACCGCTGCCCGCGATGTGGGGGCACCTCTGGCGGGCCGACGCGGCATTTCAGCTGGGAAATCTCGCGGTGGTCGACCACGAGATCGCGGAGATCGACCGGGTCGCCCGTGAGCGTGGGTCAGCCCTGGCCCGCTGGCACCATCACCGCTACCGCGCCGAGCGCGAGGCGCTGGTCGGCAACTTCGACGCGGCCCGCGCGGCCAACGAGGCCGGGCTGGCGCTGAGCCAACGGGTCGGCGCCGTATCGATGATCGGCATGTACGTGGCGTTCCAGCTGCAGATGGCGATCGTGCGCAACTCGGCGGACCACCTTGCTCCGTGGTGGGCCGAGGCGATAAGCCACGCCCCGCCCATGCCACTCGTGCGCATCTCGGTTCCGTTGATTCATGCCATCGAAGGCCGGATCGATGTCGCTCGCGCGGAGTTCGAAGAGTTCCGGCATCTGCCCACGACCTTTCCCTTCGGCATCCGGTGGTATCCGACCGTCTGCCACATCGGCTGGACCGCCGTGCTCCTCGACGACACCGAAGTGAGCGGCGCTGTCTACGAGCTGATTGCTCCGCTGGCGGCCTACTACACGGGCGACGGATCCGGCGGGGTGTTCAACTTCGGTGCCAACGCCGGGCTCGCCGGCGAGTTCGCCCGGGTGGCCGGACGCCTGGACGAGGCGGTGCCGCACTTCCGCGCGGCGATCGCCATGAACTCGCGCATCGGCGCGCGGCCGTTCACTGCACTGAGCCGGCTGGGATTGGCGCGCACGCTGCTCGCTCGAGGACGAGGGCCGGACCTCAACGAGGCGATGAAGCTGGCGACCGCCGCCGGGGCGGAGTTCCGGCGGCTGGACATGCCAGGGCGGCTGGTGACGGCCACCCGCACGATCGAGGCTCTCGAGGCCGCGCGCCGGACGTCGTCCCCCCTGTCCGCACGCGAGGCCGAGGTGGCCGGACTCGTGGCCGAGGCGTTGTCGAACCGGGACATCGCCACCCGGCTCGTGCTGTCCCAGCGGACGGTGGAGACGCATGTGCGCAACATCCTGGCGAAGCTCGGATTCAGCACGCGGACGGAGATCGCTACCTGGACGATCCGCAACGGCGGCGGCAACTAATCAGTCTTCAGTCGTCATCCGAAACTCCAAAATCTCGACCCGTCACGACCTGGCGAAAATTGTCAGGCCTCTCTCTGTTATCGGGCGCATGAGCGAGGTCGGGTTCGTCGTCACGGGTCGATCGTGGCCCGCTAGGTTCGAGGTATGGCCGCCGACTGCGTCTTCTGCAAGATCGTTGCCGGGGAGATCCCGTCGACCAAGGTCTACGAGGACGAGCACACGTTTGCCTTCGAGGACACCAATCCGCAGGCACCCACGCACGTCCTCGTCGTGACCAAGAAACACCTGGCCGATCTCCCCGCCGTCGCCGGCGATCCGAATGCGGCGGCCGGGCTGCTCGCGGGTGTCCGTGGCCTGGCCGAGCAGCAGCGGCTGCGCGACTTCCGCACCGTCTTCAACACCGGTGCCGGCGTCGGGCAGACGGTGTTCCACGTGCACGCGCATGTCCTGGCCGGGCGACCCATGGGCTGGCCGCCCGGCTGAGCCGGCCTGCCGGCCGGCCTGCCGGCCGGGCGGCCGAATGGACCGGCAATAGGTGGCAAAGCGCCGGTACAGTGGGAAGGGACCACAGCGGACGACCAGAAAGCTCACCTTGACCGGACAACCCGATCCCTCGGACAGCTCGGATCGCGTCTCCACCACGCTTGTCGTGCCCGGTGAGCAGGCCATGGTCTCGCTCCTCGGATCCCGGGATCAGTTGCTCCGGGTCATCGAGAGCCGCCTGGACTCGGACGTCCACGTGCGCGGCAACGAGATCACGATCACCGGCCGCGCCGGTGACAACGCGATCGCAGTTCGTCTCTTTGAGGAACTCCTCGAGCTGATCAAGTCCGGTCAGAACCTGACCCCGGACTCGGTGACCCGCGCCTATGGCATCCTCACCGCCGACTCCGGCGAGCGACCGGCCGAGGTGCTCAGCCTCAACATCCTGTCCCGGCGGGGCAAGAACATCCGGCCGAAGACGCTGAACCAGAAGCGCTACGTCGACGCGATCGACAACAGCACGATCACCTTCGGCATCGGCCCGGCCGGCACCGGCAAGACCTATCTCGCCGTGGCCAAGGCGGTCCAGTCGCTGCTCGCCAAGCAGGTCAACCGGATCATCCTGACCCGCCCCGCCGTCGAGGCCGGGGAACGGCTCGGCTTCCTGCCCGGCACGCTGTTCGACAAGATCGACCCGTACCTGCGGCCGCTCTTCGACGCGCTGCACGACATGCTCGACCCGGACTCGCTGCCCCGGCTGATGCAGGCCGGCACGATCGAGATAGCGCCCTTGGCCTACATGCGGGGTAGGACCCTCAATGACGCGTTCATCATTCTCGACGAGGCGCAGAACACCACGCCCGAGCAGATGAAGATGTTCCTCACCCGCCTCGGCTTCGGCTCCAAGGTGGTGGTGACCGGTGACGTCACCCAGGTCGACCTGCCCGGTGACCAGCGCAGCGGCCTGCGGGTCGTTCGCGACATCCTCGGCGACCTCGAGGACGTGCACTTCGTGAACCTCACATCGCAGGACGTCGTTCGCCACCGCCTTGTCGGCGAGATCGTCGACGCGTACGAGCGCTACGACCGTTCGAGCGGCGTCGACAGCACGCAGTCACACTCGCGTGCCAAGCCCAGGCGGTAGAAGTTGTCCGTAGAGGTCAACAACGAGTCGGGCGCCACGGTCGACGAGAAGGCCCTGGCCGACCTGGGCCGGTTCGTCCTCGACGCGCTGCGCATCGATCCGTTGGCCGAGGTGTCGGTGCTCCTCGTCGACGCCGAGACGATGGCCGCGCTGCACCAGCAGTGGATGGATCTGCCAGGACCCACCGATGTGATGGCCTTCCCGATGGATGGAGCGGACGGTCCGGCCGAGCGCCGGGACCCGTCAGCCCCGCCGGGCACCGACGACGCCGGAGCCGAGGCGATGCTCGGCGACGTGGTGTTGTGCCCCAGCGTCGCCGCTGATCAGGCCGCGTCGGCCGGTCACTCGACCGAGGCCGAGCTGCACCTGCTCTGCACCCACGGCATCCTGCACCTGCTGGGCTACGACCACGGCGAGCCGGACGAGGAGCGGCAGATGTTCGAGCTGCAGGCCCGGCTGGTCGGTGAGTGGGCGCGGATCAGCAAGCACGGCCCGATCCGCGCGCCGCTCCCCGGCACCGGCGGTGAGGTCCGCGACACGGCGGGTGGCCGCCGTGGCTGACGACAGACAGCAGGGCAATGACCGGTTCTGAGATCGTCGCGATACTCGTCGCGATCTGCCTGGTGCCGATCGGCGGGTTGATCGCCTGCGTCGACTCCGCGTTGGCGCGGGTGTCCAAGGCCCGGGTCGAGGAGTTCCTGCGCGAGGACCGACGCGGCGCTCAGGCGCTGTGGACGATCATGGCCGACCGTCCCCGCTACACGAACCTGCTGCTCCTGCTTCGCCTGACCTGCGAGCTCACCGCGACCGTGCTGGTCGCCGGCGTGGCTCGATCCGAGATCGGCTCGCACTGGCCGGTTCCGCTGCTGACCATCCTGCTGATGATCGTCGTCTGCTACGCCGTCATCGGTGTCGGGCCGCGCACGCTCGGCCGGCAGCACTTCAACCAGGTCGCGCTGGCCGGTGCCGGGGCGGTCCGGCTGCTCGGCCGCCTGTTCAACCCGCTGGCCGCGCTGCTCACCCTGCTCGGCAACGCGATCACGCCCGGTCGGGGACTGCGCGACGGCCCGTTCGCGTCGGAGGTCGAACTGCGCGAGCTGGTCGACATGGCCGAGGAGCGTGGCGTCGTCGAGCACGACGAGCGGCAGATGATCCAGTCGGTCTTCGAGCTGGGCAAGACGATCGCCCGCGAGGTGATGGTCCCGCGCACCGAGGTCGTCTGGATCGAGCACGGCAAGACGGTCCGGCAGGGTCTCGCCCTCGCGTTGCGCAGCGGCTTCTCCCGCATCCCGGTGACCGGCGAGAACCTCGACGACGTCGTCGGCGTCGTCTACCTCAAGGACATGGCCCGTCGCGGGCAGGATCCCGAGCGGGCGCGGACGACGACGGTCGACGAGGTCATGCGCGCGGTCGCCTACGTCCCGGAGTCCAAGCCGGTGGACGAACTGCTGCGCGAGATGCAGGCCGCACGCTCGCACATCGCCATCGTCATCGACGAGTACGGCGGCACCGCCGGGCTGATCACCATCGAGGACATTCTCGAGGAGATCGTCGGCGAGATCACCGATGAGTACGACGTCGAGCGGGCGCCGATCGAGCGCATCGACGACGACACGGCCCGGGTGACCGCGCGGCTGGCGGTCGAGGACCTCGGCGAGCTGTTCGACGTCGAACTGCCCGACCGTGACGACGTCGAGACGGTCGGCGGCCTGCTCGCCGAGGCCTTGGGCCGGGTGCCCATCCCCGGCGCCACCGCGGTCGTGCACGGCCTAGAACTAACCGCCGAGCACGTCGGCGGCCGGCGCAACCGCATCGACACCGTGCTGGTGCGCCGCGTCCACGAATCGGACAACGGCGCCGAGCCCACGCGTGACTCCGAGGTGGCCGGGACGTGACCGAGCTCGACGCCGAGGACCGCAAGTTGGTGACCCTGGCCCGCTCCGCCCGCGCCCGCACCGGCGCCGCCCAAGGCGCAGCGGTCCGTGACGGCGACGGCCGCACCTACGTGGCCGCGTCGGTCGCGCTGCCCTCGCTCGAGCTGTCGGCGCTGCAGGTCGCGGTTGCGATGGCCGTGTCGTCCGGTGCACCTGGTCTCGAGGCCGCGGTCGTGGTTGGTGTCGACCCGGCCGACCCGGCCGGCGTGGCCGCAGTTCGTGATGTGGCCCCGGACGCCGCGGTCTTGCACGCGCGCCCGGATGGCACCCTGGCCTGATTCAGTCGGACAGGTGCCCGGCGAAGAGCGCGGGCAACGCGTCCCGGACGACGGTCCAGCCCGGATGCGTCGCCTCGATGAGGGTGAAGTGGTCGCCCGGCACCTCGATCACCTCGGCCACGGCTCCGGCGGCCGTTGCGGCGGCAACGTAGGCGCTGCTCTGCGCGTACGGGACGACGTCGTCGGCCCGGGCGTGGACGCACATTACCGGAGCGACCAGCGGCACCTGCCCGATCGGATCGGCGAGGCGGTAGCGGTCGGGCACTTCGTCGGGGCGTCCGCCCAGGAGGTCCGGCACGGCGGTATCGCCGACGCCCGTCTGCGCGGCCACCACCAGGTCGAGCACGCCGGCCTGCGACACCACACCGGTCACCGCCACTCGGGGCGAGGAGCCTGGAGCGCCGGCGGGCAGCCCCGCTCGTCCGGCCGCCCAGGTCGCGAGATGACCGCCCGCGGAGTGCCCGATGGCGACGACTCGCGAGCTGTCGACGTCCAGAGCGCCGAGAAGGTCGACCGCCGCGGCGACGTCGGTCAGGGTCGCCGGCCAACCGCCGCCGCTGCCCACACGCCGGTACTCGATGTTCCAGCAGGTGTAGCCGCCGGCGACCAGGTCGACGGCGAGCGGCCGGCCGAGGTCCAGGTCGTACCGTCCCCGCCAGAACCCGCCGTGGATGATCACCACCGTGCGGGCCGAGGCGCCCGAATCGGGCCGGGACAGCTCCCCGAATTGGGCAGCGTCGCTGCCGTAGGCGATCCGCTGCGGTTCAGAGCCCATGCAGTACCCGCTCGGTCACCAGCTTGGCGTTCAGGGCCGGCGCGGTGACGACGGTGCGGACGAGGACGGCGATGCCACCCTGGTTGGTCGCACAGGCCCAGTCGGCGCCGCGATCCTTGGGATAGAAGTCGGTCTGAAAGCAGACGCCGGTCACCCCGCCGCCGAGCTGGACAGGCTGGAGGTTCGTGCCGCGTTGCGCGATCCGCACGAACGCGTTGTGCGCCGCGGTCGTCGAGGCGTAGCGCGAAGTGGTGATCTCGACGGCCGGCTGCCGCGGCCCGGGCAGGTGTTCGGACGCGCTGAGCGACGAGCCCTGCAGCGCGTAGAACCGGCAGCCCACGGTGCGGCCGCCACTGCGCAGCGCGGTGATGCGTCCGAGTCGCATGCCGATCGTGTCGCGGACGAAGCTCTGCCCGACGAACGGGCACGACGCGGCCACCGCCGCGGTCGTGGGACCGGTCGCGATCGGCTGGATGTCCGGCGCACGGGTCTGGGTCACCGTCGCCGTCCGAGTGCTGAGCGGCGGCGACGAGGACGCCCGCCCGGCATCCGAGCCACTGCAGCCGGTGAGCAACACCACACCGGCAATGGCCAGCACCGGTCGGACGATCATGGGGACATGGTGACACCGACGGATGGGAGGATGGGCACGTGTCCTTCCGTTCCGGCTTCTGCTGCTTCGTGGGCCGGCCGAACGCCGGGAAGTCCACACTCACCAACGCCCTCGTCGGCTCCAAGATCGTCATCACCAGCGACAAGCCGCAGACGACCCGGCACGCGGTGCGGGGCATCCTCACCCGCGCCGATGCGCAGCTCGTCCTCGTGGACACCCCAGGATTGCACCGGCCACGCACCCTGCTCGGCGAACGACTCAACGACGTCGTCCGCGCCACGCTGGCCGAGGTCGACGTCGTCGGTTTCTGCGTTCCGGCCGACCAGCGCATCGGACCGGGGGACCGGTTCATCGCCGCCGAGCTCGCCGAGCTGAAGTCGCCGGTCGTCGCCGTCGTCACCAAGACCGACCTCGTCTCGAGACAACGAGTGGCCGAGCAACTGATCGCAGTATCCGAGCTCGCGGACTTCGCGGACATCGTTCCCGTCTCCGCAATCTCCGGTGAGCAGGTCGGCCTGCTCGCCGATCTGCTCGTCGGCTACCTGCCCGAGGGCCCCCACCTGTACCCCGACGACGTCACCACCGACAACGACCTCGAGACGCGGATCGCCGAGCTCGTGCGCGAGGCCGCGCTCGACGGGGTGCGTGACGAGCTGCCGCACTCGATCGCGGTGACCATCGACGAGATGCGCCGCCGGGAGTCCGGTCTGCAGGAGATCTTCGCGACGGTGCACCTCGAGCGGGACAGCCAGAAAGGCATCGTCATCGGCCCGCAGGGAAGCCGCCTGAAGCGCATCGGCACCACGGCGCGCGCCGGGATCGAAGCGCTGCTCGGCGAGCGCGTGCACCTCGCCCTGCACGTGGCCGTCGAGCGCGACTGGCAGCGCGACCCGAAGAAACTTGACCGGCTCGGTTTCTGATGCTCGGCCGGTATCGGTCGGTCTTCCGCACACCGGGTTCGGCCGCGTTCTGTGCCGCGGCCTTCTTCATGCGGATCCCGATCGCCGTCTACCCGCTGGGCATCGTGCTGATCATCTCTGCGCGGGACGGACGGTACGGCTTCGCCGGCGTACTGAGCGCGTGTTACATCTTCGGCAACGCGCTGGGCAACCCGATCCTGTCGGTGCTGGTCGACCGGTACGGGCAGCGGCGCCTGATCCTGCCGTCCGGCGTGGTGCATGCCGCCGCTGTCATCGCGCTGGCGATCATGTTGCGAACCGGGTCGCCCAACTGGTCGCTGGTCGTGCCGACGGTGGTCTTCGGGTTCAGCTACCTGTCGGTCGGCTCGCTGGTGCGCGCCCGGTGGTCACACTTGCTCGACGGGCGTCCGGAACTGACCACGGCGCTGTCGCTCGAATCGGTGCTCGACGAGTTGATCTTCGTGGTCGGCCCGCTGGTCGCCACGCTGCTGGCCACCCAGACCGACTCCGTGCTTGTGCTCTACTTCGCCCTGGTGCTGGTGGCCGGCGGGTCGCTGTGGTTGGCGGCGCTGCACGCCACGGAGCCGCCCCCGCACCCGGCCGAGGACAGCGGCCACGTTTCGGCGCTGCGCGCCCCCGGCATGGTCGTCCTCACCCTGGCGACGGTGGGGATGGGTGCCGTCTTCGCCAGCGCTGAGGTCGCGATGGTCGCGTACTGCGGCCAGCACGGTCAGCGATCGCTGAGCGGCCTCGTCCTGGCCGCGATCGCCCTCGGCAGCGGCGTCTCCGGCCTCGTCTACGGCGCGATCGAATGGCGCTCGGACATCGTGCGCCGGTTCCGCACCCAGGCCTTCGTCTTCGCGCTGCTGCCCTTCATCCTTTTCGCCGCGGTCGACGTCCCGGTGCTTGCGGCGTGCGGCTTCGTCCTGGGCATCGGGATCGCGCCGACGCTGATCACCGCGTTCGGCCTGGTCCAGCAGATCGTTCCGACCCGAGCCCTGACCGAGGGGCTGTCCTGGGTGAGCACCGGACTCAACGTCGGCTACGGCGCCGGGGCCGCGCTGGTCGGGGGGATCGCCGACCGGCACGGCGCTCGCAGCGCATTCCTGCTCGTCATCGGCGCCGCGCTGACCGTCGGGGTCCTTGGGAGCGTCCTGCGCGTCCCGGCCGAGGAACCGGCAAACCGTCTGGCGTAGGTGCCACCATGGGGGCGTGCCGTTGTACCGCGACGAAGCGGTCGTCCTCCGGGTCCACAAGCTGGGCGAGGCCGACCGCATCGTCACAATGCTCACCCGGCGACACGGGCGGGTCCGTGCCGTGGGCAAGGGGGTGCGGCGGACGAACTCCCGATTCGGTGCTCGTCTCGAACCGGGCAGCCACATCGACGTGCAGGTGTACTCGCGACTGCCCGAGGGGCAGGCGGCACCGGGCGGGCGCCGCGGGCTCGACGTGGTCCAGCAGACCGAATCGCTGGGCGCGTTCGGGGCTCAGCTCGCCGGCGACTACCCGCGGTGGACCGCCGCGTCGGTCATCTGCGAGACCGCCGAGCGACTGACCGAAGAGGGCGAACCGGCACTGCGGCTGTACCTGCTCGTGGTCGGCGCGCTGCGGGCACTCGTCGCAGGCGGTCACGATCCGGGCCTCATCCTCGACGCGTTCCTCATCCGCGCCATGTCGAACGCCGGCTGGGAACCAGCCCTGCTCGAATGCGCCAAGTGTTCGCGCCCCGGTCCGCACGCGGCGTTCAACGTGGCCGCCGGCGGCGCGGTGTGCGACGACTGCCGTCCGGCCGGTTCGGCCCGGCCGCAGCCGGCCACCGTCGCGCTGATGGCGGCACTGCTCGGTGGCGACTGGGGCGTCGCTGATGCGAGCGAGGGATCGATCCGCCGCGAGAGCAGCGGGCTCGTCGCGGCCCACCTGCAGTGGCACCTCGAGCGCGGGCTGCGTTCGCTGCCGCTCGTCGACCGCGCCTGAGCCGCGTCGCCCTCGGCGGCGTGCCAGGGCGGCGGGATAACCTGACGCGATGACTGCGCCCGCCCAGCACCGGCCGCCGGGCGCCCGCTGGCCCGACCCGCCGCCGCACCCGTCCGGCGCCCGGCCACCGGCGATTCCGGCCGACCTGGTTCCCGCCCATGTCGCGATCGTCATGGACGGCAACGGCCGATGGGCGCACGCCCGCGGGCTGTCGCGCACGGACGGGCACCGGGCCGGCGAGGCCAGCTTGATGGACGTCCTGCACGGCGCCATCGAGCTGGGCGTCTCCACGGTGTCGGCCTACGCGTTCTCCACCGAGAACTGGCGCCGCTCACCGGAGGAGGTGCGCTTCCTGATGGGGTTCAACAAGGAGGTCATCCGCCGCCGGCGCGACGAACTGGCCGATCTCGGGGTGCGTATCCGCTGGGCCGGACGCCGGCCGCGGCTCTGGCGCAGCGTCATCAACCAGCTCGAGGACGCCGAGCAGTACACCCGCGACAACGACCGGCTGACCCTGCAGTTCTGCGTCAACTACGGCGGTCGGGCCGAACTCGTCGATGCGATGCGGGCGATAGCGCGGGAGGTCGCCGCCGGTCGGCTCAACCCGGCCAAGATCGATGAGCGCACCATCGCCGCTCACCTGGATGAGCCGGGGCTGCCCGACGTCGACCTGTTCATCCGCAGCTCGGGGGAGCAGCGCACGTCGAACTTCCTGCTGTGGCAGTCGGCCTACGCCGAGCTCGCCTTCGTCGACACCCCCTGGCCGGACTTCGACCGTCGGCATCTCTGGCAGGCGTGCCTCGACTACGCCCGGCGCGACCGTAGGTTCGGGGCAGCGGGACCCGTAGAGGCCCCCGACGCATGATCGCGGTCACGCACTTCGTCGACGGCTCGGCGGACTTCGCCGCGCGGGCGCAGACGGCGCTGGCCGCGCTCGCGGCCCGGCCGGGTTACGTCCGCGGCACCGTAGGCCGGTCCACCGACGATCCGGATGCCTGGCTGCTGCTCACCGAGTGGGAGAACGTGGGCTCCTACCGCCGGGCGCTGGGCGGGTACGACGTCAAGCTGCACGCGACGCCGTTGCTCGCGTCCGCCCTCGATGTCCCCGGCGGCTTCGAGGCGCTCGTCGACGTCGCGCCGGGTGGCACGGCGATCGTCCGCGACAGCGACCGCGAGCCGCAGGTATGACCGCTCCGTCGAGCCTTGGCCCCGACGCGGCGCAACACGCCGCGGAACCCGCCGCAGCGGGGCCAAGAGGGAGGCGATGGCGGGGATGGGCGGTTCCCGCCTCGTGGCGCGAGCGCACCGACTGGGTGCCGGTCGACACGACACTCGGTCAGATCCTGCGCGGCCTGCGGTGGGGCGCCATCGCCGTCTACCTGGGCGTCGCCGGGTACTACGGGTACAACGACGGCCTGCCCTTCGACCGCGAGGGCCTGCTGCTGTGGATCGCCGTCGGGCTGGCCGTGTGCTGCATCGGTCGGCACCCGGTCTGGCTGCTCTGGGTGGTGATCGACTTCCTCCCGTTCGCCCTGGTGCTCGTGGTCTACGACTACCTGCGCGGTATCTCCGACACGATCGGCATGCCGACATGGTGGCGACCGCAGATCGAGGTCGACCGGTTGCTGTTCTTCGGCTACGACCCCACCGTCTGGTTGCAGGCGCATCTGAAGCATGCGCGCTACACCGGCGTGCGCTGGTACGACATCGTCGTCTGCGTCAGCTACTACTCGTTCTTCTTCCTGCCCTACGTCATGGCCGGTGTCATGTGGCTGCGCAGCCGCACCGACTTCTATCGCTGGTCATTGCGCTTCGTCGGGTTGTCGTTCTTCGCGTTCGCCCTGTTCATGGTGATCCCGGCCGCGCCGCCCTGGGCCGCCGCGCACTGCACCCCGGCCGACGTCGCCGGCCACCCGAGCTACGCACCCTGCATGTATCAAACCGGTTCGCAGCCGGCCGACGGCCTGCTCGGGCAGTTCACCACCGTCCAGCCCGGGGCCCACCCCTGGATCGAGCGCATCGCCGGGGACAGCTTCTACAAGCTGCACCTGGGCGTCGCGCACGGCCTCTGGACGAAGGGGTTCACCTCCGTGGACGCGGTGGCCGCCGTCCCGTCCCTGCACCTCGGCGGCACGGTGCTGTTCTGCATCTTCATGTGGACGCGGCTCAACAAGTGGTGGCGACCACTGTTGATCGGCTACCCCATCGTGATGATGTTCAGCCTGGCCTACTCCGGCGAGCACTACGTCGCCGACGGCATCGCCGGTGCGCTGGCCGCGTGGCTCATCCACTGGCTGGCGAACCGGATCGAGCGATGGCGAAAGCTCCGTCGTAGCGCGGATACCCTTGAGGACAGCGCACCACCGCCCGATCCGACCCAGGAGTCTTCGTGCCCGCCGACCCATCCGCTGCCCGCAACGATGCCGGATCTCGGGCTGTCGCCCGAAACGACGCCGTCGTCAACCTGAGCAAGCGGCGCGGATTCGTCTTCCCGTCCAGCGAGATCTACGGCGGTAGCCGGTCGGCCTGGGACTACGGCCCGCTCGGCGTCGAGCTGAAGGAGAATGTCCGGCGTCAGTGGTGGCGCACGATGGTCACCGGCCGCGACGACATCGTCGGCCTCGACTCCGCGGTCATCCTGGCGTCCGAGGTATGGGAGGCGTCCGGTCACGTCGCGACGTTCTCCGACCCGTTGACCGAGTGCCAGCACTGCCACCGCCGGTTCCGCGCCGACCACCTCGAGGAGGAGTTCGAGGCCCGGAAGGGTCGCGCTCCGGAGCACGGCCTCGCCGACATCGCCTGCCCGCACTGCGGCACGCGCGGCCAGTGGACCGAGCCCAAGCAGTTCAGCGGCATGTTGCGCACCTACCTGGGCCCGGTGGAGGACGAGTCGGGGCTGCACTACCTGCGCCCGGAAACCGCCCAAGGCATCTTCGTCAACTTCCTCAACGTGCTGAACACGTCGCGCAAGAAGCCGCCGTTCGGCATCGCCCAGACCGGTAAGAGCTTCCGCAACGAGATCACGCCCGGGAACTTCATCTTCCGCACCCGCGAGTTCGAGCAGATGGAGATGGAGTTCTTCGTCGAGCCCGGCACCGACGAGACCTGGCACGACTACTGGCTCGAACAGCGGTGGAACTGGTACGTCGAGCTCGGTATCAACCCGGAGAACCTGCGCTACTACGAGCACCCGCAGGAGAAGCTCTCGCACTACGCGAAGCGCACCGTCGACATCGAGTACCGGTTCCGGTTCGGCGGCTCGGAGTTCGCCGAGCTCGAGGGCGTCGCCAACCGGACCGACTTCGACCTGACGACCCACTCGAAGCACTCCGGCGTCGACCTGACCTACTTCGACCAGGCGAGCAACGAGCGGTACACGCCGTACGTGATCGAGCCGGCCGCCGGGCTGACCCGGGCCGTCCTCGCCTTCCTGCTCGACGCCTACTCCGAGGACGAGGCGCCGAACGCGAAGGGCGTGATGGAGAAGCGGACGGTGCTCAAGCTCGACAAGCGCCTCGCGCCGGTGAAGGTCGCCGTCCTGCCGCTCTCGCGCAACGCCGACCTGTCGCCGAAGGCCCGCGACCTCGCCGCGGCACTGCGGCGCACCTGGAACGTGGATTTCGACGACACCCAGGCGATCGGGCGTCGGTATCGACGTCAGGACGAGATCGGGACGCCCTTCTGCATCACGGTCGACTTCGACACGCTGGACGACAACGCCGTGACGGTCCGCGAGCGGGACTCGATGACGCAGGAGCGGATCGGCCTGGACCAGGTCGAGCGCTACCTCGCCGCCGAGCTCCTGGGCTGCTGAGGCTCCGTAACCGATGACCGCGCTCGCCACCTCGCCGCTGCGGCTCTCGCCGCTGGTCGCCGCTGATCCGCCCGTCGTCCTCGCGCCGATGGCCGGCATCACCAACACCGCATTCCGCCGGCTCTGCCGTGAGTCGATGGCGCCGATGCTGGACGCGGGGCAGGCCGGTGGGCTGTTCGTGAGCGAGATGATCACGACGCGGGCGCTCGTCGAGCGGAACGCGAAGACGATGCAGCTGATCCGCTTCGAGGCCGACGAGTCCCCCCGCTCGATCCAGCTCTACGGAGTCGACCCGGCCGTCGTCGGCCAGGCGGTGCGGATGATCGTCGACGAGGACCTTGCCGACCACATCGACCTGAACTTCGGCTGCCCGGTCCCCAAGGTGACCCGCAAGGGCGGCGGCTCGGCGCTGCCGTGGCGTATCGGCCTGTTCGACGAGATCGTCACGGCCGCGGTGCGCGAGGCGCGCGGCGCGGTGCCGGTCACGGTCAAGATGCGTGTCGGCATCGACGCCGACCACGTCACTTATCGCGAAGCCGGGCTGCGCGCGCAGGACGCCGGCGTCGCCCACGTCGCCCTGCACGGGCGCACCGCGGCCGACTTCTACAGCGGGCACGCCGACTGGAGCACCATCGCCGACCTGGTGGACGCGCTCGACATCCCGGTGCTCGGCAACGGTGACGTCTGGGAGGCCGACGACGCGCTGCGCATGGTCCGGGAGACCGGCTGCGCCGGCGTCGTGGTCGGGCGCGGTTGCCTGGGCCGGCCGTGGCTGTTCGCCGATCTGGCTGCCGCATTCGCGGGTCGGCCGGAGCGGATTCGGCCGGGCCTCGGTCAGGTGACCGCGACGATGCGCCGGCACGCCGAACTGCTCGCCGACTGGCTGGGCGAGGAGCGCGGCGTCACCGACTTCCGCAAGCACGTCGTCTGGTACCTCAAGGGCTTCGCCGTCGGGGGCGAGTTGCGGCGGGCGATGGCGATGGCGTCGTCACTCGCCGAACTGGACCGGCACCTGGCTGCGCTGGACCTCGATCAGCCGTTCCCCGAGGCGGTCGTCGGGCAGCCCCGCGGGCGTACGTCCGGCATGCGCGCGGTGGCGTTGCCCGAGGGCTGGCTCGCCACGCGGGACTCGCGCGCCGTTCCGCACGAGGCGGAGCTCGCGGACAGCGGCGGCTGAGCCGACGGCCTACTGCGGCTGCTCGCCCTCCGCGGCGGCCTCGTCCAGGCCGACGAGCTCGCCGCTGTCGTTGTCCTGGTGCGGACCGGGGATCTCGCTTGACCCGTCGACTGCGGTGCCCGAGTACAGCCCGTCGTCGGGGTCGAAGTCGATCGTCGACTGGTCGACGAAGCTCTGGTCCTCGTCACTGCGGTCGAGACCGACCTTGCCCTGCTCGCTCTGGCGCTGGGCGTCCTGCTGCTGATTCGCCTGCTCGGTCACGGTGCCTCCGTCGGTCGCGGGTCTGTACTAGGCATGCCCGCCGGGGCGTGAAGTGACCGTCAGGCGCGCTCAGTTGCGGTTGTGATCGCCCGCTCCACCGTCGAGGAGTTCGCGCAGGATGTCGACGTGGCCGGCGTGCCGGGCCAGCTCCTCGACCATGTGGATGAGCACCCAGCGCATCGAGACGGCGTCGCCCTGCCACGAGGTCCCGAGGTCGGTGAGCTCCACCTCGTCGATCACCTGGTCGGCGGCGGCCCGTACCCGCTCGTAGTAGGCAAGGATCTCGGCCGTCGTCTCGTCCGGCGCGACGCGCAGATCGCTGTCCGGATCGCTCTCATCGATCGAGGGCAACACTTCGGCCGGCCGGCCGAACGTCGAGCAGAACCAGCCGGCCTCGACGTAACCCAGATGTTTGACCAGGCCGAGCACGGTGGTGCCCGACGGCGTCATCGGACGGCGCAGCTGCCCATCGTCGAGCCCCTCGACCTTCCACAGCACCGCGTCACGATGCCGGTCGAGGGCCGCCTTCAGACTCTCCTTCTCGGCGCCGGTGAAGGGGACGCGTTTCATCGGCCTGAGACCACGTAACTTCCGGCCCGCGGAGCCACGAGGGTCGTCCAGCCCTGCCCGTCCGCTTGCAGCCCGGTCTCGATGCCGCCGGGGCCCCGTACCTGAAGGAAGCGCGACCAGCGGATCCGCAAGGCGATCGAGGCGGGCCTGGGAATGTGGAGGGTCAGCCGCGCTTGATGGGCCTCGGTCACCTCGGCCGGCGGGGCAGCGATCGGGCTCGCATCGCTGACCTGGTACAGCGTCCAGTTGTGATCTGACCACACCTCGGTCAGATACGGCAGCGTGCCGGAGCGGACCAGCCGGTACTCGGGCCGGCTCTTGAGCGTCTTGCGTCCGATGGCGACGTAGCCGACCGCATTGTTGTCGAGCCAGACCTTGTACGTGACCGGGTCGAGCGTCGGCGAATTGAGCACGGCATTGAGCTTGTTGTCCGACTGCGTCTCGTAGCCGCGGGCCAGAAGCGCGTGCCCGAGCAATGCGTAGGAGGCGACATACGTGCCGTCGGGGACGACCTCGACCCGGTAGGCCTCCAGACCGGGTGTGCGGTCCAGCTGCTCGTTGAGCCCGACGTAGTAGGACGCCCCGGACATCGGTTCGGCGGCGACGGTCAGGTCGCGGATCGACCCGCCGATCCCGCAGCAGAGCGCGAACGCCGTGACGAGCGCGGTGGTCGGCCAGCGGGCCTGCGCGGTAGCCGCAACCGCGACCGGCAAGCAGATCCAGGCGAACCGTTCGAAGTTCGAGCCCATTCCGTTCGGGATCACGGCCAGCAACGGGCAGGCGACCAGGGAGATGACCAGAACGGTGCGCAGATAGGTCGGAGGCCGAGCCAGCAGCATGCCGGCGATCGCCGACGCGGTGAGCACGGCCGAGGAAGGCCGGAACGTCTGCGGACCGGGCATGCCGAAGTAGATCGCCACGCCGAGCAGGCAGGCGCCGGTCGCCGCGGCGGCGGCCACCGTGGTTTTGCGACGTGCCGGATCGTGCAGGTACAGCCCGGAGAGCCCGAGGATCAGGAACGCGCCTGACACCGGCGACAGGAGCGTCGTGCCGATGCCGGCCAGGGCGGCGGGGACGCGGCGGTTGCTGCGGACGAACAGCAGCGTGACCAGCATGGCCGCCGAGCCGAGCGCGAACGGCACCCGTCCGCTCCACAGGCTGAAGCTGGCCCCGATCGCCGCCATCCAGGTGGCGACGGCCGGGCGCTCGCTGCCGCGCACGAGCCGGTAGCACAGCGGCGTGATGGCGACCGTTCCGAGCGCGCCCAGGAGATCCACCCCGACCAACTTGGTCAGGTATGGCGCCAGCACCGAGTAATGACCCGGGACGGTGCCGCCGAACCAGGAGAACCAGTAATTGAGACCGACGCCGTGCGCGACCGCCGACTCCCGCGCGCGGGCCGCCCAGAGATCGCCCACCGGAGGCTTGGCGATCAGGAAAGCGGCAGCGGCAAGCACCGCGAAGAGGGGAGCGAGGTGCGCCGGCCGCCATTGTTGAACTTGAGTGCGCTGCAGCACCACGAGGTAGTACCCGTCCTGGTCGGCTCCCCGCCAAGAGGAGGTTTCGTCGTCGGAGAGACCGAACACTTCTACCATCGTCGCATGCTGCGTTCTTCGATTGTCCGCAACGCGGGCGCCGACGACGCTGCGGCGTGCGCGGCCATCTACGCGCCGTACGTAACCGACACGGCCATCAGTTTCGAAACCGAAGCGCCGTCGGTTGCCGAAATGGCGCAACGGATTGCTGCCGCCGGTCGTACGCATGCCTGGCTGGTGCTCGAGGAGGATCGGCAGGTCGTGGGCTACGCCTACGGCGGGCCGCACAAGTCTCGCGCCGCGTACCGGTGGTCGTGCGAGGTGAGCGTGTACGTCGACCGGGCTCGGCACCGCGGCGGTGCGGGCCGAACCCTCTACGAAGCGCTGTTCACTCGCCTGACCGAGCGCGGTTACCGCACGGCAGTCGCCGGGATGACGCTGCCGAACCCGGGCAGCGAGGGGCTGCACCGCGCGCTCGGCTTCGAGCCGGTCGGGACGTATCGCCGCATCGGCTGGAAACACGGGACGTGGTACGACGTGGCCTGGGTGCAGCGGTCTCTCACCACAGGGGACGACCCGCCCGCCGAACCACGCTGAGCGTGGCGGTGGGCGGGTCGCGCCGAGCGGTTACGGGAAGGCGGGGACGCGCTCGCGGGCGCGCTCCTTGGCCGTCTTCTCCTCCGTCGGCATAACGTACGGGCCGGGCTTCTTGCGCGGCCCGCCTCCCGGCAGCGCCAGCCGCAGGATTGTCCGCTGCACGGTGCCCCACTGCTTGCGCAGCGGGCCGGTGTTGTACGGCAGCCCGTACTTCTCGCAGATCTCCCGGACCCGCGGGGCGATCTGCTGATAGCGCGAGCTGGGCATGTCGGGGTAGAGGTGGTGCTCCACCTGGAAGGACAGGTTGCCGGCCATCACGTGGAAGAGCGGACCGCCGTCGATGTTGGCCGCGCCGATGAGCTGGCGGACGTACCAGCCACCACGCGTTTCGTTCTCGACCTCTTCCTCGGTGAACATGAACGTCTGGTCGGGGAAGTGGCCGCAGAAGATGATCGCGTTGGACCACACGTTGCGGACGAGGTTCGCGACCGCGTTGGCTTTCAGCGTCGTCTTGTAGCCGCTGCGCCCGGACAGGGCCGGGTAGGCGATGTAGTCCTTGAGGATCTGGCGGCGGGCCTTCTGACCGATGCCCTTGAGCTCGTCCCACACCTGCTTCTTGGACTTCTCACCCTTGCGGATCTTCTCGAAGTCCAGGTCATGCAGGGCCACACCCCACTCGAACGCCGCCATCAGCACCAGGTTGGCCACCGGTTGGAGCAGGTAGCCCGCATGCCACCTCTGGCGCGCATCGACTCGGAAGATCTCGTAGCCGACGTCCTTGTCCTTGCCGATGATGTTCGTGAAGGTGTGGTGAACGTAGTTGTGCGAGTGCTTCCACGCCGCAGCGGGCGAGGCGGTGTCCCAGTCCCAGGTGGAGGAGTGGATGGCGGGGTCGTTCATCCAGTCCCACTGGCCGTGCATGACGTTGTGGCCGATCTCCATGTTCTCGAGGATCTTGGCGACCGACAGCCCGGCCGTGCCGAGCACGAGCGCCGGCTTGTAACGGGAGAAGATCAGCAGCGCGCGGGACATGACGCCGAGCCGCCGGTGCAGCATGATCATGTTGCGGATGTAGCGCGCGTCGGCCTCACCGAGATCGCTGAAGACCTCGTCGTGCAACGCGTCGAAGTCCTTGCCGATCTCCTCGAGCTGTTCGTCGGTGAGCTTGTACAGCGGGTTCTCCGGGTCGTACGGCTTCGCAGGTAGCTGCGGCATGAAGCAGGATCCTCTCTCTAGAGATCGATCTCGACGTGACCTTCGGGTGCGTTGATGCAGGTGCGGACCATCTGCCCGCTGGCCTGCTCGATGGCGCCGGTGCGGAGGTCGCGGACTGCGCCGTCCTGCAGACGCCCGACGCAGGTGTGGCAGATGCCCATCCGGCAGCCGAAGGGCAGGTTCGCGCCGGCCTCTTCGCCGCCGACCAGGACCGAGACGCCGGTGTCGCACTCGGCCTTGCAGTCGGAGACCCGGAAGTAGACCGTGCCGCCCTCGCCGTCACCGCCGCCGTTGCCGATGACCGGCTGGAAACGTTCGGTGTGCAACCGGTCGGAGCAGTCCTCTTGCTCGTAACGCTCTTCGACCAGGTCGATCAGCGCGCGCGGACCGGACAGGAACGTCTCCCGTTCGCGCCAGTCCGGACAGTGCTCGGCGAGATCGTCCGGAGTGAAGCGTGGTGCGTTGCCGGTGTGGATCTCGATGAGCTTGAAGCCGGGGCGCCGGTCGGCCATCCGGCGCAGCATGCCGCCGAAGATGACGTCGTCCTTGCTGCGCGCGCTGTGGATGAGGATGGCGTCGTCGAGCGCGTCACGGCGGTCCAGCTCCCGCAGCATGCTCATGATCGGCGTTATCCCACTGCCCGCGGAGAGCCAGAGCGTCCGCTGCGGCAGCGGATCCGGCAGCGTGAACTCGCCCTCGATCTCGCCCAGGAAGACCTCCTGGCCGGGGCGCACCTGGTTGACGAATACCGGGGACATCTTGCCGCCCTCGGTGTGCTTGACGGTGATGCTGACGACGCCCTCGGGATGGTTCGGATCGGACGTGATCGAGTACGCCCGCCAGTGCCGGATCCCGTTGATCTCCATCCCGATCCGCAGGTACTGGCCTGGCTTGTGAGCCGGCCACGAGAAGTTCGGCTTGACCACGACGGTCGCGGCGTTGCCCCGCTCCGGGCGCACCCGAACCACGCGGCCGGTGAGCTCGCGGGTCGACCAGCGGGGCTTGATGAGGGCGAAGTAGTCGTCGGGCAGAAGCGGAGTGGTCAGTGCCCGCCCGAGGCGGGACACCTGACGTCGCACCAAGGACACCGACGGCGTGGCTCCCGTCTCGACCATGACCCTCCCCTTCCGGTTCGTCCCATCGACGTAAACATTTCAGTGCACAAGTGTCAACTGAACGCTGCCTAGGAGGGTGCCCAGAACGGTGCGGCTTCTCCCCGGTGCTGACCGATTTGCGTCTCTGGACCGGGCACGGAAGGGCGGTCGAGGTCGTGCAGCCTAGGCTCAGGGCATCTGAGCGAGCAGAGGGACCGGAGACACGACATGACGGCCAGCAACAAGTACGTCTACGACTTCGCCGAGGGCAAGAAGGAACTGAAGGATCTGCTCGGCGGCAAGGGCGCCAACCTGGCCGAGATGACGAATCTCGCGCTGCCCGTACCGCCCGGATTCACGATCACGACCGAGGCCTGCCGGGCGTTCCTGAAGAGCGGACGCGAGCCCGAAGGACTGGCCGAAGAGGTCAGCGAGCACCTCATCGCCCTCGAGCAGACGATGGGCAAGAAGCTGGGCCAGTCCGACGATCCGCTGCTGGTATCCGTCCGCTCCGGCGCGAAGTTCTCGATGCCCGGGATGATGGAGACCGTCCTCAACATCGGGCTCAACGACCAGTCGGTACGTGGGCTGGCCAAGCAGGCGGGCAACGAGCGGTTCGCGTTCGACTCCTATCGCCGGCTCATCCAGATGTTCGGCAAGACCGTCCTCGGCATCGACGGCGACCACTTCGAGAGCGCGCTCGACGCCGCGAAGGATGCCAAGGGCACCAAGAACGATCTCGACCTCGACGCCGAGGACATGCGCAAGCTCGTCGAGACGTACAAGGACGTGATCGTCGAGCGCGCCGGTCGGCCGTTCCCGCAGGAGCCGCGCGAGCAGATGGACATGGCCGTCCGCGCCGTGTTCGAGTCGTGGAACACCGACCGGGCCGTGATCTACCGCCGCCAGGAGCGGATCCCGGCCGACCTCGGCACTGCGGTGAACATCGTGGCGATGGTCTTCGGCAACCTGGACATGGACTCCGGCACGGGCGTGGCCTTCACCCGCGACCCGGCCAGTGGCGCGCAGGGCATCTACGGCGACTACCTGCAGAACGCGCAGGGTGAGGACGTCGTAGCCGGCATCCGCAACACGGTGCCGCTGGCCGATCTGGAGCAGCTCGACAAGAAGTCCTATGACGAGTTGCTCGCCATCATGCAGCGGCTCGAGGAGCACTACCGCGATCTGTGCGACATCGAGTTCACGATCGAGCGGGGCAAGCTCTGGATGCTCCAGACGCGGGTCGGCAAGCGCACGGCCGCCGCGGCGTTCCGGATTGCGACCCAGCTGGTCGACCAGGGGCTCATCGACATGGACGAGGCGGTGTCCCGGGTGACCGGCGCGCAGCTCGCGCAGCTGATGTTCCCGCG
>JAVHVD010000222.1:0-5212 GCA_032160745.1 Pseudonocardiales bacterium | reverse complement strand
CGGACACGAAGTCCGTCCAGCCCTGCTCGTCCCAGTCGAAGACGACCCACATCCGGTTGTTCTCGTTCGGGTCGCGGTACACGACGGAGCCCTTGGAGCCGTGCAGGGCGCGCTTGTCGGCGCCCGCAGTGCCGAACACCTTCAGAAACTGCTCGATGTCGGCGACGGTGGTGGTGGCCAGAAGCATGATGATCTCCTCGGGTCGGGATCGCTGTGGATCTCCGTGGTCGCCGTCCGGTCGGCGGCGCATGGGTAGATTCCGCCGACGGACCCGCTCAGTGCATCGGCAGATCTACCCATTCACCGTGGGTAGCGACTCGTCAGACCGCGCTGGACCAACGCGTCAGCTAGCCGCCGACGTCGTCGCATCGTTCTGATGATCGAACGAGTACGGGCGAGGCGTTGGAGTCGACCAGACCCTCGTCCGGCGCTGGCTCTAAACGTTCCCAGTTGATCCGATTGAAGACCGCCGCCCTCGAGCCGCCTCGCATGGATGCGTCATCTGCGTTCACCAGGCGAGGAGCCCCTAGCGCGCTGCTGGCGACCATCACGACCGCGTGGGACTCGAGCGTCCGGCGATCAAGTGCAGGGAGCCTCAAGGGGCAGATTGGCCAAGGATGAAGGGTGACGGCGCCGGACTCGCCTAGGTAGTTCAGCAGCGCCTTCTCGTCCTCGCGGGTCGCGAAGAAATCAACCGCTGCGACCATGCGACGCGTCTGTCGTCAGAGCATGCAGCGACCTGCGAGACGAACGCTCGCGGCATAACCGCTATCTTCGCGGCGATGAGCGGACGCATCCGAGTAGGGACCACCTGGGTGGTCGGGTCAGTATCTGGGCGGCACGGTAGCTCCACGGCACGGGAGGCTGGATGGACACAGACGTTGAGGCCGTCCTGAATCGATCCGTGCGGCCCCTTCTCGTGAGCCGCGGATATGTCGCTTCAGGCCATTTGTACAGACACCTTGTCGAGTTCGGTACGTACGCGATCTTTGACTTCGGAGTTAGACCCTGGATCCCGGGCCAACGTCTGATGCAAGCGAAATTCGGCGTCGTCCTGCACAAACCCCGCCCGTGGTTGCCGCAAGATCTACAGGAGCAGGTGGCCACCGACCCGGGCATTGAGAAGGCTCAGTTTTGGGGTGCCTTGCTGCCTCCGGGCCACTACGCGTGCGACGTGCCGATCACTGAGTGGTCGCTACGTGACGGTCAGTCACTGGATCCGATCGGACCGTTGATGGTCGATCGGATCGAGACTGCCGCGCTCCCCCTCATTGCCGCTGTGCTGCAAGGGGAGCGGCGAATGGCAGAGCTCGACCACCCGGACGCCGTGACGTCAGGGAGAGCACCACAGTTCATAAACGCGCCTCTGGGCGAACCGCTCTATCGCGACTGGTGAATCGGCCGCCAGGCGGGAGCGGAGCTGAACGTCAACAGCTCCACCTAATGAGACTGTGCGTGACGCGGGATGGTCGCGTGGCCGCGACAGCGGCTACATGATCGGACGCCAGCTCCGTCAGCGGCATGGCGCGTGCGCCAATCTCGAAGCTCGCTTATGGGCTGGGGTCGGCTCGTTGTCTGGCCTGCGCTCACTAACCCGGCACAGAGCGAGTATCTCGCCCGTGAAGCTTCACTCTGAGTTGTTCCGCCAGGCGCACCGCGGTCTCGATTTCGACTCTCCGGCTCGACACGCTCTCGACGCTTATGCCGAACGGAACGCCGAGGTCGCGGCAGTAGTCGATGAGGTCGCTAGCCATGTTGAGAGCCAACTGGTAGGACGCCTCGAGCGTGTCCGTCGCGTGTCTGAGGTCATTCTCGATCCAGCGCGGAACCTCAACGCCCAGCCAGCGCAGGAATTCGAGCGTGCGCATGGATCCGCACACCGAAAACGTGAAGACGATAGGTGTGGCGTCGGATCCGCGCTCGACGCAGGCGTAGTGATAGTCGGAGACGAGGTTCTTCGCCGCGTTGATGTCGTACACGACCTGGGTGACGAAGAAGCGGGTGCCGGCACTCTGCTTCGCCAAGAGCCGGAGATGTTCGTCGTCTCGTTGACTGTGCCGTTCAGGTATGGCGACGCCGCCCACGAACAATCCCGGGTTCGCCTCGCGGCTTAGCGCCTGCGCCTCCCTCAAAGACGTCTTTGACCGGCTGTCCCTGCTTGCGGCGCCGACGAGCACCGCCATCACACGCGAAGGATCTTGCTCGGTCAACCATGCGCGAAGCTCCGCACGTGAGTACTTGCCAACGGCACGGTAGACGACGACGGGGGCCCGCCAGCTCGAGAGATTGTCCGCGAGAAAGGCCGCCGGGTCCATGGTCGGCATGAACGGGAAGGGGCGCTCGGCCGGGTTGCGCCCGCTCTCGTCAGCGATGTCGTAAAGAACCAGACCATCGAGGTCCAACGGCCGCAGGCGAGCGAGGGTCGCGTCGGCGATCTCTTGCGCCCGATCGCCGGCACTGGACACACGCGGCGGCGTCAGCGCGAACAGCAGGAACTCCCCCGACCTGTTGGCTATACGGCCGATCAAACCCATGTCGGCAAGGTAGCGGGCGCGCGAGACACGGCCGGACAGGCGGTCTAAGGGAGATCCGCGCACTGGTCGCGCAGGGCGCGACAGCGACATGGTGCTCGCTATCGACGGTTCGCGCGTGGCGCACATGTTCCTGGAGCGCGCTCCCGTGTCACCCCTGCCGCCCGGTGCGGCTAGCGTCCAGAGGGTGCCGCCCCTATTACCGTCGCCCGGAGTGCCGGGCGCAGACCTCCCGGTCCGGGCGGTGCTGGCGGAGACGATGGCCGCTCTCGGTCCCAATGGCAGTGCCGTGCTTGTGGCCCCGCCCGGTTCCGGCAAGACGTCGCTGTTACCGCTCGCGCTCGCTGACGCGATGGGCGGACGGATTGTGGTCGCGGAACCGAGGCGGATCGCGACTCGTGCCGCGGCCCGGCGGCTTGCTGAATTGTTGGACGAGCCCCTGGGCGGACGCGTCGGCTATGCGATGCGCGGCGAGCGGGTCGGCGGTGCGGACGCGCGGATCGAGGTGGTGACGACCGGAGTGCTCGTGCAGCGCATCCAGCGCGATCCTGAGCTGCCCGGTGTCGCCGCCGTGGTGATCGACGAATGCCACGAACGACATTTGGACGCCGACTTGATGCTGGCATTCTGCGTCGACGTCCGCGACACGTTGCGCCCCGACCTTGTGCTCGTGGCGACTTCGGCGACGCCGGACACGGACGCGCTTGCCCGCGTACTCGTTGCACCGGTGGTCACCGCGACTTCGGCAACGCATCGGGTCGACGTCATCTGGGTGCCGCCGCCGCGTCGGCTGCCGCTGCTGCCCGGTGGGCGCCTCGACGTGCGCCTGCTTGACCATGTTGTGCAGGTGACCCGCCGCGCGCTCACCGAAGGTGAGGGCGACGTGCTCGTGTTCGTTCCTGGAGAGCGCGAGATCGCCGTCGTCAGCAGTGCGCTCGACGGTGTGGGCGCCGACGTTCGTCCATTGTTCGGGCGGCAGTCCCGCGCCGAGCAGGACCTGGCGCTGACGCCTGGGCGGCAGCGCCGGGTTGTCGTCACCACCTCGGTTGCGGAGAGTTCGCTGACCGTGCCTGGTGTGCGGGCAGTCGTGGACGCCGGGCTGGCGCGTGAACCACGCACTGATCAGGCGCGAGGGCTCGGCGCGTTGATCACCACACGGGTGTCGAAGGCGTCGGCTGACCAGCGTGCCGGCCGGGCAGGCCGTGAGGCGCCGGGCCGCGTGTACCGCTGTTGGTCGGCCGAGGAACACGTCCACCTGGCAGCGCACCCGCTGCCGGAGATCGCTACCGCCGACCTCGCCGGCTTCGCTCTCGCCGCTGCTGCGTGGGGTGCGCCGGGCGGTGCCGGCCTCGCGTTGCTCGATCGACCACCGGCCGCTGCCCTGGAGGCTGCGACCACGTTGCTGCACCGTCTGGATGCGACCGACGCCGAGGGCCGGATCACCGGTCGTGGCCGGCGGATGGTCGCCGTAGGGGTACATCCGCGGCTGGCCCGCGCCGTCCTCGACGGCGCGGATCTCGTGGGCGCCGAGCGGGCACGCGAGGTGGTGGCGCTGCTGTCTGACGACTCGCTCACCGGTCGCGAGGACGATCTGGCCGCCCGCTATCGCGAACTGCGTGATGGCCGCGACCGGGTCGCCGCGCGCCGGTGGCGGCAGGAGACTCGCCGGCTCGGACGCGGCGGCCCGGCCCGCACGCCGGTGTCCGACGACCTGGCGGTCGGCACGGTCGTCGGCCTCGCCTATCCCGATCGCGTCGCGCGGGCCCGCGGCGCGGACTCCGCCACTTACCGAATGAGCGGCGGCACCGGTGCACAACTCGCTGAATCCTCACCGTTGCGACGCACACCGTGGCTTGCGATCGCGGTCGCCGACCGTCAGCCCGGCCGGGCCGACGCCCGGGTGCGGGCTGCGGCGCCGATCGACGAAGTGACGGCGCGCGCCGTCGCGGCCGACCTCCTCACCACGTCCGAGGAGATCGCCTGGGCCGAAGGCACCCTCGTCGCACGACGGGTGGAACGGCTCGGTGCGATCGAGCTGTCGAGCGCCGCGCTGCGCAACCCCGATCCGTCCCGCGTCCAGGCCGCGGTGCGCGACGGGCTGCGCGAGCAGGGGCTGGGCGTGCTGACCTGGACCGACGCCGCCCGCGACCTGCGTGCCCGGATCGGGTTCCTGCACGCGGTGCTCGGCGAACCGTGGCCCGACGTCGGCGATGCCGCGCTGCTCGGACGTCTAGACGAATGGCTGGACGTCAGCACGGTGCGGCGCGGCGCCGACCTGCACCGCATCGACGTGTACTCAGCGCTGCGCCGGCTGCTGCCGTGGCCGGCCGCAACCCGGTTTGATGAACTCGCCCCACAACGGCTGCAAGTGCCGTCCGGATCGTCCGCCCGGGTCATCTACGACGGCGCCGAGCTGCCGATGGTCGCGGTGAAGCTGCAAGAGACCTTCGGGTGGACGCAAACGCCAGCAATCGCCGACGGGCGCGTACCGATCGTCCTGCACCTGCTCTCACCCGCCGGCCGCCCGGTCGCCATCACCAGCGACCTCGCCTCGTTCTGGCGGCAGGGCTACCCCCAGGTGCGCGCCGACCTTCGAGCCCGGTACCAGAAACACCCATGGCCCGACGACCCACTCACCGCCCAAGCCACCGCACGCACCAAACGCCGCGCCTGACCCGCGC
>JAVHVD010000221.1:0-3014 GCA_032160745.1 Pseudonocardiales bacterium | reverse complement strand
GTAGCCGGCGCTTATGGGCAAACGAACGCCGGCCCGACCCCTGGGGGGTTGGGGCCGTCGTGGTCATTGACCTCGTCGATCAGTGGGAGCGCTTCCCCGTCTTGCGGGTATAGGGCTTGGTCACCGTCGCCTTGTCGAACACGATGATGCTGTCGTAGATGTGCATGCCGCCGATCGTGCGGGTGTACTCGTCCACGTCGAACTCGTCGGTCGCCCGCGAGTGCCACGCGTGCTGCTGGTCGATCAGGTTCTTGGCGAACTCGATGAAGGTCCCCTCGCGGCGAAGTCCGCCGCCGTAGTTCGCCCAGTAGTCCGTGTGCAGGTCCTCCATGAGGAACACCCCGCCGTCGACCACGTTCGGCCACAGCACCTCGAACGTCGCGATCTGCTGAGTCATCGTGTGGCCCCCGTCCTCGATCAGGACGTCGATGTCGCCGACCTTGTCGGCGAGCGACTTCAGGAACTGGCGATCGTCCTGGTCGCCGATCACGATCTCGATCTGATCCTCACCGAGCGCGGCACACTTCGGGTTGATGTCCACACCGAAGATTCGTGCCCGCGGGCCGAAGTACGACTTCCACATCTGCAGCGACCCACCGTGGGAGACGCCGAACTCGACGATCGTCACAGGCTTGCCGCGATACTTCTGGAAGTGCCGGTGGTAGATGTCGAAGTAGTGCATCCACTTGTGAATCAGCCGACCGCTGTTCGCGTTGAAGTAGTCAGTCAGCGGGTTCTTCTTCTCGACCCCGGGGGCCAACCGCTCGGCCAGGGCCCGGCGAATCCGCTTGGCCGCCGGCGAATTCGCACGCCTACGGGCGGCGGCGCGCAACCTCGTCAAGGACTGCGGACGAGACGAATTCGGCATGCCAAACTCCCTAGGGCGACAGTTACATTTCCAACTTCACGGTAGCGAACGCCGCTTCGGCGGTCCCGCCGGTACCGGCAGGTGACAGCGGGACCGCCGCCCTGACGCTCGTTGGCGACTACAGCGGTGAAATCGCGGTGCCGGTCAGTAGCGGTAGTGCTCGGGCTTGTACGGGCCGGCCACGTCGACGCCGATGTACTCGGCCTGCTCCTTGCTGAGCTGGGTCAGCTTGGCGCCCACCGCGTCGAGGTGCAGTCGGGCGACCTTCTCGTCGAGGTGCTTCGGCAGCGTGGTGACCGTCGGCTTGCCGTCGACGACGTAGGCGTCCTTGTTCTTGTGCATCTCGATCTGGGCGATCGTCTGGTTCGAGAACGACGCCGACATCACGAAGCTCGGGTGGCCGGTCGCGTTGCCGAGGTTCAGCAGGCGTCCTTCGCTCAGCACGATGATCGAGTGGCCGTCCGGACGATTCCCATTTCCAGGGAAGTGCCACTCGTGCACCTGCGGCTTGACCTCGATCTTCTTGATGCCGGGGGTCTTGGCCAGCCCGGCCATGTCGATTTCGTTGTCGAAGTGGCCGATGTTGCCGACGATCGCCTGGTGCTTCATCTGGCTCATGTGGTCGGCCATGATGATGTCCTTGTTGCCGGTCGTGGTGATGAAGATGTCGGCCTTCTGGACAACGTCCTCCAGCGTAACGACCTCGAGCCCGTCCATCGCCGCCTGCAGGGCGCAGATCGGATCGACCTCGGTCACGACGACGCGGGCGCCCTGGCCGCGCAGCGACTCGACCGAGCCCTTGCCGACGTCGCCGTAGCCGCACACGACGGCGAGCTTGCCGGCGATCATCACGTCGGTGCCGCGGTTGATGCCGTCGATGAGCGAGTGGCGGCAGCCGTACTTGTTGTCGAACTTGCTCTTGGTGACCGAGTCGTTGACGTTGATCGCCGGGAAGAGCAGCGTGCCGGCCTTCTCGAACTCGTACAGGCGGTGGACGCCGGTCGTGGTCTCCTCGGTGACGCCGATGATGTTGGCGCCCATGCGGGTGTACTTGCCGGGGTGCTCGACCAGCGAGCGGCGCAGCGTCTCGAGGATGATCGTGTACTCCTCGGAGTCGTTCTCATCGGCCTGCGGGACGACGCCTGCGGCCTCGTACTCGGTGCCCATGTGGATCAGCAGCGTGGCGTCGCCGCCGTCGTCGACGATGGAGTCCGGGCCGGTGCCGTCCGGCCAGGTCAGCATCTGCTCGGTGCACCACCAGTACTCCTCCAGGGTCTCGCCCTTCCAAGCGAAGACCGGGATGCCCTGGGGGTTCTCCGGCGTGCCGTCCTTGCCGACGACGACCGCAGCAGCAGCGTGGTCCTGGGTGGAGAAGATGTTGCAGCTGACCCAGCGGACATCGGCGCCGAGCGCAGCGAGGGTCTCGATGAGGACGGCCGTCTGCACGGTCATGTGCAGCGAGCCCGCGACCTTCTTGCCCTTCAGCGGCTGGGACGGGCCGAACTCGCGACGCAGGGCCATCAGCCCGGGCATCTCATGTTCGGCGAGCTGGATCTCCTTGCGGCCGAACCCGGCTAGGGACAGGTCGGCGACCTTGAAGTCGGTGACGCTGCCGGCCGTGTCGGGGGTCAGGGTGATGGTCACGTGCTCTCCTTCTGATGGGGACTGCCCTGGCTCTGATTGCGCAGTGGTCTCGGGCGTGGCGAGGCGGCGGTAGATGCCGGCCCCGGGCGGAGCGGCGAAGCGGTGGATCGGACCGAACCAGTCATCGACCGCGCGCGCGAGCTGCGGGTCGGAACGCATCCGCAGCTCGAAGGCGATCTCGGTGATGCCCAGATCGTGCGCGTCCAGGAGCTCGCGCAGTTTCTGCAGCCGCTCGATCTGCCGCGGCCCGTAGTGTCGATGACCGCCCGTGGTGCGCAGCGCGGCGACGAGGCCGGCCTGCTCCAGGTAGCGCAGCATCCGCTGCGACCAACCGGTCGCCTCGGCCGCCTGCTGAATGGTCAACGACTGCATCGCCGAAGAATCTACCACGGTCGTGTCAGGTTTGCCGATCAGTAGGCTCAACAGCCAACAACCGACCTGGGAGGTTCCATGGGCGATTCGATGCCGCCGCCGGCCACATTCGATCTGGTTGACAGTTGCG
>JAVHVD010000220.1:0-3918 GCA_032160745.1 Pseudonocardiales bacterium | reverse complement strand
GCGACCGGCACCAAGTTGATGGCCACCCTCCTGAGCGAACTCGAGCGCACCGGCGGCCGCTACGGACTGCAGACGATGTGCGAGGGCGGCGGCCAGGCCAACGTCACGATCATCGAACGTCTCTGATCGTCAAACAACTCGACGGCCAACGCCGTTCCCCAGAGGTGGCACGTACATCCCGAATGTGTCGGTCGAGGTCCCGGCTCCCCGTCACCATCGCGGGGACGGTCCACAGCGGCCTCGAGAACCACAACGTCCAGTGGGGCTTCGTGCTCTTCGGCGACCGGACCTCGGCCACCGGCTGGCCGTCCAGCCCCGGGCACGCTTGCCCAAGCAGTGAACGGCTGATTCACTACTTGGGTGGCGTACCGGCGAACCCCAGCGATCCAGCACCGGATCGACGCCCAACGCGCCGCGATTGTCGATGCGGCCGCTGGGCTGCTGGCTGATACGGGCTATGCCGGCTGCAGCATGGCCGCGGTCGCGGCCCGCGCCGGGGTCGCCGCCGGAACGGTCTACAAGCACTTCGCCGGCAAGGTCGAGCTCGTCGCTGAGGTGTTCCGCAGCATCGTGACCCACGAGGTGGACGTCGTGCGCGAGGCCGCAGCCACCGGATCGGCGCTCGAGCGGGCGACTGCCGTCATCGAGACCTTCTCGCGCCGCGCGCTCAAGTCGCCGCGGCGGGCCTACGTGCTGCTGGTCGAGCCGGTCGACCCGGTGATCGACGAGCTGCGTTTGGAGTTCCGGCGCGCCTTCCGCGATGTCATCACCGACGCGATCGAGCAAGGGGTCGCAGACGGTGAGCTGCCGCCGCAGAACGCCTCGGTCGTCGCGGCCGCGCTCGTCGGCGCGCTCGGTGAGGCCCTGGTGGGCCCGCTGGCCACCGGCGCCGAGGACCCGGACACCGTCCCGACACTGATCGCCTTCACCCACCGCGCCATCGGAGGGTCCGTCCATGCCGACGCATGAGGTTACCAACCAGGTCCCGCCGTTGATCGGGCACGACATCAGCACGCACCCGGCACTGCTCGAGGGGTTGCGCCGGGAAGGGGCCGGCTGGGCCGAGCGCGAGGTGCGCGCACTCGGCGAACTCGGCAACAGCGAACAGTGGCAGGAGGCCGGCCGGCTGGCCAACGAGCATCCCCCCGTCCTGCGCACGCACGACCGGTACGGGCACCGCATCGACGAGGTCGAGTACCTGCCGCAGTACCACGACCTGATGCGGACGGCGGTCGAGCACGGCCTGCACGGCGCCCCGTGGACTGACGAGCGGCCCGGTGCCCACGTCGCCCGCGCGGCCAAGGTCGTCTCGTGGGGCGTGGCCGACGCGGGGCACCTGTGCCCGATCTCGATGACCTACGCCGTCGTACCCGCCCTGCGGACGACACCGGACCTCGCCGCGGCCTACGAGCCGTTGCTGACCAACCGCGAGTACGACAAGGAAGTGCGCGCGCCGCTGACCAAGCGCGGGCTCATCGCGGGCATGTCGATGACCGAGAAGCAGGGCGGCTCGGACGTGCGGGCCAACACCACTCGGGCCGTGCCGAGCGCTGACGGCACCCACCGGCTCACCGGCCACAAGTGGTTCACGTCCGCGCCGATGTCGGACCTGTTTCTCACCTTGGCGCAGGCGCCGGGCGGGCTGTCCTGCTTTCTCGTGCCGCGGGTGCTGCCCGATGGCACCCGCAACGCCTTCTACCTGCAGCGACTCAAGGACAAGCTCGGCAACAAGTCGAACGCGTCCAGCGAGGTCGAGTACGACGACGCCTTCGGCTGGCTCGTGGGCGAGGAGGGGCGCGGCGTCGCAACCATCATCGAGATGGTCAACATGACCCGGCTCGACTGCGCGCTGATGGCCGCGGGCGGGATGCGGATCGGCACCGCGCAGGCGATCCACCACGCCACGCACCGGCACGCGTTCGGCAAGGCCCTGATCGACCAGCCGGCGATGGCCAATGTCCTGGCCGACCTGGCCATCGACTCCGAGGCGGCCAGCACGGTGGTCATGCGCATCGCCGGCGCCGTCGACCGGGCCAGTCGCGGCGACGAGGCGGAGAAGGCGTTCCGCCGCGTCGCCCTCTCGGTCACGAAGTACTGGCTCTGCAAGCGGCTGGCCTCGCACACCGTCGAGGCGCTCGAGTGCCTGGGCGGGAACGGCTACATCGAGGACTCCGGAATGCCCCGCCTGTACCGGGAGGCGCCGCTCATCTCGATCTGGGAGGGATCAGGCAACGTCGCCGCGCTCGACACCCTTCGGGCGATGGGCAAGGAGCCGCAGGCCATCGAGGCGTTCTTCGGCGAGCTCCAGCTGGCCGTCGGTGCCGACGCCCGCTACGACGACGCGCTGGCGTTGTTGCAGAAGCAGTTCTCCGATCTGGACGATCTGCAGTTCCGCGCGCGGCGGATCGTGGAGCAGATGGCCATGGTGCTGCAGGGCTCGCTGCTGCTACGCCACGGCGACCCGGCGGTCGCCGACGCGTTCGTCGCATCGCGGTTGGGCGGCGACTGGGGAGTGGCGTACGGGACGCTGCCGGCCGGCGTCGACACCGCGGCCATCCTCGACCGGGCGCGTATCCAGGGATGAGCTCGCCGAACTGGCGGCGGGGGCTGACCGAGGGTGACGACTCCCTGTTCGCCGGGCGCCCCACGCCCTTGGACGAGGCCACGTACCCGACGCTGACCTACGAGGTCACCGGACGGATCGCCCGGCTGACGTTCAACCGTCCGCAGCAGGGCAACGCGATCACGCCGGACACGCCGCTGGATCTGGCGCACGCGGTGGAACGGGCCGATCTCGACCCGCGCGTGCACGTGATCGTAGTGTCCGGCCGGGGGACCGGCTTCTGTTCGGGATACGACCTCTCGCTGTTCGCCGAGCGCGACATGTCCGCGGCGTCGCCCGGGATCTCGCGGGACGGGACGCTGCTCGACCCGGTGGCGATGGGGCGCAATCACGACCCGGCACGGGTGTGGGACCCGATGGTCGACTACGCGATGATGAGCCGGTTCAACCGTGGCTTCGCCAGCCTGCTGCACGCGACGAAGCCGACCGTGGCCAAGCTGCACGGCTTCTGCATCGCCGGCGGGACCGACATTGCGCTCTACGCCGATCAGATCGTGGCCGCGGCGGACACCAAGATCGGCTATCCGCCGACCCGGGTGTGGGGGATCCCGGCCGCCGGGATGTGGGCCCACCGGCTGGGCGACCAGCGGGCCAAGCGGCTGCTGTTCACCGGCGACACCCTGACCGGCGCCGAGGCCTACGAGTGGGGCCTCGCGGTGGAGGCGCCGGAGCCGGACGAGCTCGACGCGCGGACCGAGATCCTGCTCGAGCGGATCGCCGCGATGCCGCTCAACCAGCTGATGATGACCAAGCTGGCGCTGAATTCGGCGCTCATGGCGCAGGGGGTCGCGACCAGCGGGATGATCAGCACGGTCTTCGACGGAATTGCCCGGCACACGCGCGAGGGGTACTCGTTCGTCGAGCGGGCGGTGGATGCGGGGTTCAAGCAGGCGGTACGGGAACGGGACGAGCCGTTCGGTGATACCGGGCGTACGGTCCACCGCGGCTGATGACCACGCCGTGAGGAGCGCTCGCGCGAAGCGGCGACTGCGGTGGAGAGAAAGCGGGGGTTCAGCTGGCGCGGCGGTGGGGCGAGGCCATCGCGAGCTCGTGGTGCCGCGAGCCGGTGCAGTGACCGTCCGGCAGGATCTCGCCGAAGTCCTCGAACACGACCACGCCGTTGCACAGCAAGCTCCAGCCCTGCTCGGGGTGGGCCGACAGGACGTGGGCGGCGTCGCGGTCAGCGTCGTCGGCCGTAGGGCACGCCGGGATGTGGCGGCACGAGCGTTGGGCCTGGGGGGCGGCCGTGGTGTCCATCATGTCCGATCCTGCAATCGCTTCCGGTGGGTCATGGT
>JAVHVD010000219.1:0-17438 GCA_032160745.1 Pseudonocardiales bacterium | reverse complement strand
GCCGCGCGCCCGCGAGCGCAGCGCCGGCGTGACCACGACATACGCGTCCGCGCGACACTGGCGGCCGCTCGCCGTCACGACGAAGCCAAGGGCGCGGAGCAGGCCGGCGGCGTCTGGCGCGGTCAGGACCGGAGCCGTGACCGGCAGGTTGGTGCTGATCCACTTCGCCGCGGCACGAGCGGCTGGCGACGGCGACGTTGCCGCCGAGGCAGGTGGGGACGCCGGCCCCGAGGCGGCCTTGCCGCGTTGGGACGACACCGAGTGTTCGTCCGTCGGGCGGGTCGAGACGACGAGTACGACACTGACCGCCGCGCCCGTCACGAGGACGGCGAGCGGCACGATCAGCCGGCGCCCGCTCCGCCCGCGGTGGGCGGGCGGCGCAGGCGCGAGCGGGTGCGGAAGCGGGCGGCGTCGGGCCGGGCCGTCGTCCCGCGGATACGGAAGCGGGCGCCGCGGCGTGACGGACCCCGCCGGCGGGTGCCGCCGGAAGCCACGCAGGCGGGGGAAGCCCGACGGAAAGAGCGCACCCATGACGGCCCCCGTGGAGATGCCGACGGTGCCGCCGTTCCGGCAACGGCGGGTGCCGCTGGCTCACCTGACGCGAATGCTACGCCGCTTGGAGGCCCGTTCCGCGGCGATTCCGTGCCGGAGTAGACCGGTCGGCGGCAGCGGTCATCAGAGCTGACGGGCGGCGAAAGCGAGCTGCGCCGGTGCGAGGCGGCGCCAGTACGCCGAGTTGTGCCCGCCGGGTTCGATCCCGCCGGCGGGGCGAGGTGAGATGCTCGCCCGCAGGTCGCGGGTGACCGGCGCGAATCCGTCGCTCGCGCCGCAGTCGATCCGCAGCGGGATCCCGGCCAGCCCAGCCTGCCGGCCGAAGATCGCGTGCCGGTCGAAATCCTGGGCGTTGTCGAACGCGCCCTCGACCCTCTGGTAGCTGTGGTGCCAGATCGCCGGACTCTCCGCGATCGCCACGGCGCACCGGGCCCGGCCGAGCACGGTGGCGAGGTAGAGCGCACCGTAGCCGCCCATCGACCAGCCGAGCAGACCGATGCGGTCCACGGCCAGGCCGTGGTCGGCGAGAAGCGGCAGGAACTCGTCGATGATCATGCCGGCCGGGTCGGTGCCGCGGCGCGGATGCCAGTACTCGTGGTCGCCGCCGTCCACCGACGCGATCGCGAACGGTCGTGTGCCGCCACGGACGACCTTCGCCAGCGCCTCATCGAGATGCAGGCTGCGGTACGCGTCGGAGTGGTCTCCGCCGCGCCCGTGCAGCACCACGAGAACCGGCAGCCGGGCCTGGTCATGTCCCGGCGGGTACAGCACCGTCCACGCCGTCCGCACGCCGGCTCGGCGGCGGGAGACGAAGTCGCCCTGGGTCCACGTTCCGGCGGCCGGCCCGTCGCTGCTGCAGCCGCCCAGCGCGGCGACGGCGCCGCCCAGCAGCACCCCCCGCCGACTGATCATCACGCGGGCAGCGTGCTCCTCGCCGCCTGTGAACCCGCGTCACAGCGGCGTCTTGGCCCAGAACCGGAAGAACTGGCGGCCGGCCGCCCACAGCAGCTCGTTCGCGCCGGTGCGTTCGCAGATCCAGTTGACGAGGTCGAAGAACGCGTTGTTCAGCGGCTGCAGGTACAGCAGCAGGACGATCACGCCGAGCATGCCCCACGGCTTGACCTTCTCGCCGATGCGCCGGGTCTCCGGGTCCAGGTACGGCTCGATGATGGCGTACCCGTCGAGGCCGGGGACGGGCAGCAGGTTGAGCACAGCCGCGGTGGCCTGCAGGAATCCCAGGAACGCGACGCCGCACCAGAAGCGGGCGTGCTCGCCGGGGGCGCCGGCGCCGCTGAGGTAGGCGATCAGCTCGTCGGTGTGCGGCTTGGCGAGCAGCAGCAGGAACACCGCGAACACGAGGTTGGTGAGCGGCCCGGCCGCGGCAGCGGCACTGCGGGACGCCTTGCTGCGGAAGGCGTGCGGGTGGAGGTAGACCGCGCCACCGGGCAGGCCGATGCCGCCGGAGATGATGAAGAAGAGCGGCAGCAGGATGGACAGCACGGGATGCGCGTACTTGAACGGGTTGAGTGTCAGGTAACCCGCGGCCTCGACGCTGCGGTCGCCGGCCCGGTAGGCGGCGTAGGCATGGGCGAACTCGTGGAAGCAGACGGAGACGATCCAGCCGCCGAGGACGAAGAGCAGCACGCCGAAGTCGCCGAAGCGGGAGGCGAGGCCCGTGTCGGACCAAGCGATCGCGCCGCCGACCGCGGTGACTGCGACGAAGGCGAGGAACAGCGGGCTCGGCCGCACGGCACCGCGCCGCTTGCCGATGGGGTGGACGGACATGCTGCGAAGGTACGGGAGAGTGCGTGTTGCACTGCGGCACCGCTCCTCCCTCGCCGTAGGCTTCCGATCCGAACGACCGTTCGATGGGAGGGTCATCCGTGCGCGTGTTGGGTGTCGACCCGGGCCTCACCCGGTGCGGGATCGGCGTGGTCGACGGCGCCCCGGGCCGGCCGTTGACCCTCGTCCACGTCGATGTCATCCACACGCCGGCCAACGGCGAGGTCGGCGACCGCCTCGTCGTGCACGCCGATGCATTGGCCGATGCCATTGCCCGCTACGCCCCGGACGTGGTCGCCGTCGAGCGCGTCTTCAGCCAGCACAACGTCCGCACCGTCATGGGCACCGCCCAGGTCGCCGGCCTCGCGATCGTGGCGGCCACCCGCGCCGGGCTGCCGGTGGCGCTACATACGCCGAGCGAGGTCAAGGCCGCCGTCACGGGCTCCGGCACGGCCGACAAGGCCCAGATCGGCGCGATGGTCACCCGGCTGCTGCGCCTGACCGAGACCCCGCGACCGGCCGACGCCGCCGACGCGCTAGCGCTCGCCATCTGCCAGGTGTGGCGAGGCAGTGCCAAGAACAAGCTGGCCGCCGCACTCGCCAAGGCCGCGCGATGACGGAGCCGACCTACACCCTCGACCCGGAGACGCTGCGCGAGATCTACGCCGATCCGGCGACTGTCCGAGCCCGGATCGACGAGCTGCGGCGCGAGATCCGCGACGCGCCGGACGAGATCGCCGAGCTGGTCGCCCGCGGCGACCTCGTGGTGCTGCTGCGCGGGATCGGTGAGCTGGACGAGGCGCTGCACGAGGGCAACGCCGCGGTCGACCGGGCCGAGATCGCCGGGACACCTGCGCAGCAACACACCGCTCGCGTCCGGGTCGCGCACGTCCACCAATGGCGCGGCGAGTTCGCCGAGGCCAACCTGCTGTTCACCGAGCTGCTCGCCGCCGCCCGGCAGTTCGGTCCGGTGATCGAGGCGTTCACTCACCAGCACGCGGGCAAGAACGACTATGCCCAGGGCCACTGGGCCGACGCCCGGGAGCACTTCGCGCGCGCCCTGCGGATCCGGGACGAGCTCGAGTTGCCCGACGACCAGCGCACGTCATCCCGCATTGCCCTCGCCGCGGCCGAGCGCCACCTGGAGGCCGAATGATCGCGAGCGTCCGCGGGACCGTCGCCGCGCTCGGCCCCGACGGTGCGGTGGTCGAGGTCGGTGGGGTGGGGCTGGCTGTGTCCTGCTCGCCGGGGACGTTGGCCCGGCTGCGGGTCGGGGAGTCCACCCGGCTGGCCACGAGCCTGGTGGTGCGTGAGGACTCGCTGACGCTCTACGGCTTCGCCGACGACGACGAGCGCGCGTTGTTCGAACTGCTGCAGACCGCAAACGGCGTGGGGCCGAAGCTGGCCCAGACGATGTTGGCCGTGCACCCGCCGCGCGAGCTGCGCCGGGCGATCGCGACCAGCGACTTCCCGTCCCTCACGCAGGTTCCCGGCATCGGTCGCAAGGGCGCGGAGCGGATCGTCATCGAACTGCGCGACCGGATCGGTTCGATCGAGGGGCCCGACCACTCCGTCGGTACCGGCGGTGGCGTCGTTCCGGTGGCTCCCTGGCGCGACCAGCTCGCGCATGCGCTCGCCGGGCTGGGCTTCTCCGGCAAGGAGGCCGCCGACGCGGTCGACGTGGTCGCCACGGACGTCGACCCGGACACCGCGCCGGACGTGTCCGCGCTGCTGCGCCGCAGCATCCAGCTCCTGGGACGTACGCGATGAGTGAACCGGTCGAGGATCTCGTCGACCCGGTCGCGCTGCCGGAGGAGCGTGAGGTCGAGGCGTCGCTGCGGCCCAAGCGGTTCGACGAGTTCGTCGGGCAGCCCAAGGTCCGCGAGCAGCTGCAGCTCGTCCTCGAGAGCGCGCTGCGCCGCTCGCGGCCGCCGGACCACGTCCTGCTCTCCGGGCCACCCGGCCTCGGCAAGACCAGCCTGGCGATGATCATCGCCGCCGAGCTCAGCACGCCGATGCGGGTGACCAGCGGCCCGGCGATCGAGCGGGCCGGTGATCTGGCTGCGCTGCTCACCAGCCTGACGCACGGCGAAGTGCTGTTCATCGACGAGATCCACCGCATCGCCCGCCCGGCCGAGGAACTGCTGTATATGGCGATGGAGGACTTCCGGGTCGACGTCATGGTCGGCAAGGGCCCTGGCGCGACCGCGATCCCGCTCGACCTCGCCCCGTTCACGCTGGTCGGCGCCACCACCCGGGCCGGGTTGCTCACCGGCCCGCTGCGTGACCGCTTCGGGTTCACCGGGCACATGGACTTCTACGACGCGGCCGAGCTCGAGCTCGTCCTCGTCCGCTCGGCGGAACTCCTCGCCGTCGAGCTGCGTCCGGACGGCGCCACCGAGATCGCCGGCCGGTCGCGGGGCACGCCACGTATCGCCAACCGCTTGCTGCGCCGCGTCCGCGACTTTGCCGAGGTCCGAGCCGACGGGATCGTCACCGAAGCGGTCGCCCGGGCCGCGCTGGCGGTCTACGACGTCGACGAGTTGGGGCTCGACCGCCTCGACCGCGCGGTGCTGGACGCGCTCGTCCGGCGTTTCGGCGGTGGCCCGGTCGGGGTCGGCACGCTTGCCGTAGCCGTCGGCGAGGAGGTCGAGACGGTCGAGGAGGTCGCCGAGCCGTTCCTGGTGCGGGCCGGACTGCTGGCCCGCACACCGCGCGGACGGGTCGCCACGCCGGCCGCATGGGGCCACCTCGGACTCGTGCCCCCCGCAGCTTCACAGGGACCGACGCTGTTCGACGCGTAGGCTCGGGCTCTCGAATCCGCCGTCGTCGCTGGGACTCCTTGTCGTGAAAGAACTTGTGCCCTTTCTCATCTTCATGGTCGTCATCGTGGGGCTGCTGCTCTTCTCGGCGCGCGCGCGGCGCCGCCAGGCCATGGCCCAGGCCGATCAGGCCGCCTCGATCGAGGTCGGCAGCGACGTGATGACGACGTCCGGGCTGTACGGCACGGTGGTCGCGCTCAACGAGGACGAGACGGTGCAGATGTCCATCGCGCCCGGCGTCGAGGTCAAGTGGGCGTTGGCGGCACTGCGCGAGGTCCAGTCACTTCCGGAGCAGTACCGCTCCGGCCGGGACCGCGCCGACGATCTGGCCAACAACCCGGACGACCGGCCGTCGCCGATCGATCTGGACAAGCCCCGCCTGCGCGACAATGGCGGCGCCGACCCGAACGCATGATCGGACCGGGCCCGCCCGCGACCCGGGGCTGCGGTGGCGTCGGTCATACTGTCCTGCGGCGCGAGCGCCAGGCGACAATCCGTACGCGCGCAGCCCTGAATCATCGAGCACTTTCCAGCTGAGAACGTCGAGGAGAGCTTTCCCGTGGCACCACCTCCCGGAACGCTGCGCGTCGGGCGCTATTTCCTGGCCCTGCTCGCGCTGATGGCGGTGCTGTATGCCCTGGTGTTCCTTCCGGGTGAGCGCCACACGCCCAAGCTGGGCCTCGACCTCGTCGGCGGTCAGCAGGTGATCTTCCAAGCCCGCGCACCGGGTGGCAAGACACCGACGAGTTCGGCCATGGAGCAGGCCAAACAGATCATGGAGGACCGGGTCAACGGCTCGGGTGTCACCGAGTCGACCGTCGTCATCCAGGGCGCCGACCAGATCGTCGTCTCCATTCCCGGTGCCACAGGCAAGGACGTGGCCAAGTTGGGCGCCGCGGCCAAGCTGAACTTCCGCGGTGTGGTCGCCGCTGCCGTGCCGGTGACGTGCCAGGCCCCCTCAGCCAAACCATCGACGAGCGCCGGCTCGACACCGACCGCGTCCGCGTCGTCCTCGGCCGCCAAATCGCCCACCAGCTCCGGCTCCCAGGCCCCCAACGCGGCCGCAGAGCGCCCGCTGACCGCTCCGACACCGAGCGGTACGGCCACAGGCACGAAGGCGGCCGCCAGCACAACGCCGACGTCGAGTCCGGCCGCGTCCTCATCGGCGGCCGCCCCGGCACCCTGCTCGCTCAAGTCGGTGGCCCAGCTGAAGAAGGCCGTCCCGCTGCCGGACCCCAAGGGCGTTTACGCGGCGAAGGGGCTGAGCGACACCCTCGCCCAGACCGTCGCGGCGCAGCTCACCAACTTCGACTGCTCGACCAGCCAGACCGCGCCGGACCCGAACAACGACTACTACATCGCCTGCGACACCGGCAGCAACGGCGTCCCCCTTGCCTTCCTACTCGGTCCCGTCATCGTTCCCGGCAACCAGATCAGCAGCGCGTCTGCCCAGGCCAGCACCACGTCTGCTGATTGGACCGTCCAGCTGACGCTGAAGGGTTCCGGCAACTCGGCGTGGGCCAAGTACACCGGTGCGCACAACATCGGTGGTTCGTCGGCCCAGGCGCCGGGGGTCAACCAGTGCAGCACGGCCACCACTCCCTGTGTCGATTACGTCGCGTTCACCCTCGACGGACAGGTGGTGTCGTCGCCGGTCAACCAGAGCGCGATCAACGGCCAGGCCACGTCGATCACGGGAAACTTCACCCACAGCTCGGCCAGCGATCTCGCTCAGAAGCTGAAGTACGGCGCGCTGCCGCTGAGCTTCACGGCCCAGCAGGCGCAGACCGTATCGGCAAGCCTCGGCACCTCACAGCTCAAGGCCGGTCTGCTCGCGGGCGGTATCGGGCTGGTGCTCGTGGTCCTCTACTCGTTGGTCTACTACCGGGCGCTCGGCCTGGTGACCATCGCGTCCCTGCTCGTGTCCGGCGGCCTGACCTACGCAATGCTGGTCATCCTCGGCAACCAGATCGGCTTCGTGCTGAGCCTGGCCGGCATCGCCGGCTTCATCGTCGCGGTCGGTATCACCGCCGACTCCTTCGTCGTGTTCTTCGAACGAATAAAGGACGAGGTACACGAGGGCAGGTCCCTGCGCGTCGCGGTACCGCGCGCCTGGGTCCGGGCCCGGCGCACGATCCTGTCGGCCGACACGGTGTCCTTCCTGGCCGCGGCAATCCTGTACTACTTCGCGGCCGGCGACGTGAAGGGCTTCGCGTTCACCCTCGGCCTGTCGACGATCCTCGACCTGGTCGTGGTGTTCCTGTTCACCCATCCCCTCATCTCGCTGCTGTCCCGCAGCAAGACCTTCGGCTCGGCGCGCTTCAGCGGACTCGACGCCGTCCGGACCGGCGGCATCGCCACCTCGGATGACGTCGCGGCGCCCCGCCGCAAGGCGCCGGCCCGGACCGCCACTGCGACGAACGCGAAGGCGAAGCCGGCCGCCGTCGCTGTGCTCGACGACGAAGAGGACGTCCGGGATGCCGGGGCGGAGGACGTCGTCGCGCTCGAGTCCGAAGCCGAAGGGGAATCCCGGCCACGGCGGCGGACCAGCCCGGAGTCCGGGTCGGCGGCCGAGCGGGCTGCCGCTCGCCGGGCCCGCATGCGGGATCAGTCCGGCGGAAAGGGGAAGAGCTGATGTCGATCGTCACGAAGCTCTACCGGGGTGAGACCCGGATCGACTTCATCGGCTCCCGCAACCGCTGGTACCTGGCGTCGGCCGTGCTGCTGCTCATCTGCCTCTTCAGCTTCATCTTCCGCGGGTTCAACTACGGGGTCGAGTTCAAGGGCGGGACGCAGTTCCAGATCACGGCCTCTGGCGTCTCGTTCGGCGTCAGCGACGTCGACAAGGCGTTCACCAGTGCGGGCACCGCGCCGGCGGAGCCGCCGCAGATCGTCGGCTCCGGTGCCACCCGGCAGATCGTCGTCAAGACCGCGGAGATGACCCCGACCGAGCAGAAGACACTGGAGACGAAGGTCGCCAAGGACCTCGGCATCAGCGCGACCAAGTCGATCTCGGCCGACGCGGTGAGTTCGAGCTGGGGGCACAACATCACGGTGAAGGCCATCCAGGGCCTGATCATCTTCATCATCGCCGTGTCGATCTACATCTCGCTGCGCTTCCAATGGCGAATGGCGGTGGGGGGCATCCTCGCCCTCATCCACGACCTGATCATCGCCGGCGGGGTGTACTCCATCGTCGGCTTCGAGGTCACGCCCTCCACGGTCGTCGGGCTGCTGACAATCCTCGGTTTCTCCCTCTATGACACGGTCGTGGTCTACGACAAGGTTGCGGAGAACTCGAAGGACATCCTCGCCGGTTCGCGCATCACGTTCTCCGAAGCGGCGAACACTGCGGTCAACCAGACGTTGATGCGCTCGATCAACACGTCGCTCATCGCGCTGCTGCCGGTGGCCGGGCTGCTGTTCGTCGGTGCCGGCGTGCTCGGTGTGGGCACGATCAAGGACCTCGCGCTCATCCTGTTCGTCGGGCTGGCCTCCGGTGCCTATTCGTCGCTGTTCCTGGCCACGCCCATCGTCGTGGACCTCACCGAGCGCGATCCGCAGTACAAGGCGCTGACCAAGCGGGTCGCCGCGAAGAAGGCCAGCGAGGCCAAGCGGGCCAGCGACGCGCAGCTGGCCGGCGCCACCGCGGGCGTGGGAGCGACGGCGGCTCGGCGCGCCAGCGGTCCCGCTCCGGCCCCTCGGGTCGGTGCCCGCCCCGAGCGCCGCAGGCGCAAGTGAGCGACGCTTGCGGAGCGAACCGACGGCGCCTGTGACCGGGACGCAACTGGCCGATCGGATCGCCGGACTGCTCCGCGACGTCCCTGACTTCCCCAAGCCCGGCATCCTGTTCAAGGACATCGCCCCGCTGCTGGCCGACGGCCCTGCGTTCGACGCAGTGATCCATGGCCTGGCGCGATCGGCCGGCAACGGGGTGGACGTCGTCGCCGGTGTCGAGGCGCGCGGATTCCTGATCGCCGGTGCCCTCGCCCGCCAGCTCGGCTGCGGCGTGGTGCCCGTGCGCAAGGCCGGCAAGCTCCCGCCGCCCACTCTGCGCCGTTCCTACGACCTCGAGTACGGCAGCGCGGAGATCGAGGTGCCGGCCGGTGTGCTGGGTGGCCGTCGAGTGCTGCTGGTCGACGACGTCCTCGCCACCGGCGGGACGTTGCGGGCCGCCGCCGAGCTGCTGGCCGAGGCGGGCGCGACGGTCGTGGGCATGGCCGTGATCCTGGAGCTCGGCTTCCTGCAGGGACGCGCGGCGCTGGCCGGACTGCCTCCGCTGGACGCGCTGCTCACACTCTGACGGCCGGCACGGTGCGCCGGGGGCTTCGACGCCCGTAGACTCGGCGGTAACCATCGCGAGAGAGGGGGCCGGTCCTGACCACGGAGACCGGCACGCGGCAGTCGCCGCCCCAACCCGAGGGATCGGCCGCGCCTGCTGGCACCGAGGTACGCACCGACCCCGCGCTGCCGGGCGTCCCCACCGAGGCCGAAGAGCCCGCGGCATCCGGCTCGATCGACGAGGTCGACCAGGCCGAGGTCGGCACCCACCATCGCCGCCGCGTCCGCGATCGGCTCGCCCGCCGCGTCGTATCGTCCAGCCGCCGCCAGTCGCCGGTCGAGCCGGTTCTCGAGCCGCTGCTCGCCATCCACCGCCGCGCGCACCCGAAGGTCGACGCCCGGCTGCTGCAGCGCGGCTACGACCGCGCCGAGGCCTGTCACCGGGGCCAGCTCCGCAAGAGCGGCGATCCGTACATCACCCATCCGCTCGCGGTCGCGACGATCCTCGCCGAGCTGGGCATGGACACCACCACCCTCGTCGCCGCCCTGCTGCACGACACGGTCGAGGACACCGGGCTGACGCTCGACGACATCACCAAGGAGTTCGACCCCGAGGTCGCGCACCTGGTCGACGGCGTCACCAAGCTCGACAAGGTGAAGTTCGGCGCCGCGGCCGAGGCCGAGACGATCCGCAAGATGGTCGTCGCCATGGCTCGCGATCCGCGCGTCCTGGTGATCAAGCTCGCCGACCGCCTGCACAACATGCGCACGCTGCGCTTCCTGCCTCCGGAGAAGCAGGAGCGCAAGGCGCGCGAGACCCTCGAGGTGCTCGCACCGCTCGCCCACCGACTGGGCATGAACACGATCAAGTGGGAGCTAGAGGACCTCGCGTTCGCCACGCTCTACCCGAAGCGCTACGACGAGATCGTCCGGCTCGTCGCCGAGCGGGCGCCCAGCCGGGACACCTACCTCGGTGAGGTCCTGGAGCGGATCAAGGCCGACCTGCGCGACGGCAGCATCAAGGCCGATGTCACCGGCCGGCCGAAGCACTACTACTCGATCTATCAGAAGATGATCGTCCGCGGCCGCGAGTTCACCGACATCTACGACCTGGTCGGCATCCGGGTCCTCGTCGAGTCCGAACGCGACTGCTACGCCACGCTCGGGGTGATCCACGCGAACTGGCAGCCGGTACCGGGCCGGTTCAAGGACTACATCGCCATGCCGAAGTTCAACATGTACCAGTCGTTGCACACCACGGTGATCGGTCCGGCCGGCAAGCCGGTCGAGCTGCAGATCCGCACGCAGGCCATGCACCGCACCGCCGAGTACGGCATCGCCGCGCACTGGAAGTACAAGGAGCGCAAGGAGGCCGTCGCCGACCCGGCCGGCATGTCGGAAGAGATGGGCTGGCTGCGCCAGCTGCTCGACTGGCAGCGCGAGGCGCAGGAGCCGGAGGAGTTCCTCGACGCGCTGCGCTACGACCTGGGCGCGAGCGAGGTCTACGTGTTCACGCCCAAGGGCGACGTCCTCGGCCTGCCCAGCGGTTCCACACCGGTCGACTTCGCCTACGCCGTGCACACCGAGGTCGGGCACCGCTGCATCGGCGCCCGCGTCAACGGCAAGCTGGTCGCGCTGGAGAGTGCGCTCGACAACGGCGACACCGTCGAGGTGTTCACGTCCAAGGCCGAGGGCGCCGGCCCGTCCCGGGACTGGCTGGAGTTCGTCAAGTCACCCCGGGCGCGGACCAAGATCCGCCAGTGGTTCGCCCGCGAGCGGCGCGAGGACGCGATCGACGCCGGCAAGACGGCGCTGTCGAAGGCCATGCGCAAGGCGTCGTTGCCGATCCAGCGGCTGATGGGTGGCGATCAGCTGCTCACCCTGGCCCACGACATGCACTACGCCGACATCTCCTCGCTCTACGCGGCCATCGGCGAGAGTCACGTCTCGGCGCAGTCGGTGGTGCAGAAGCTGGTCGTCCAGTTGGGCGGCGCCGAGGGCGCGGTCGAGGACATCGCTGAAGCCACCGTGCCGACGACGATCGCCGAGTCGCCGATCACCGCGCCGCGGTCGGCTGATTCCGGGGTCCGGGTCCGCACCACCAGCGGCGTCGGTGACGTCCACACCAAACTCGCCCGGTGCTGTACGCCGGTGCCGGGTGACGACATCCTCGGCTTCGTGACGCGCGGGGGAGCGGTGTCGATCCACCGCACGACCTGTACGAACGCGGCTGCCCTGCACGAACAGCCGGAGCGGCTCGTCGAGGTCGAGTGGGCGCCGTCGGTCGGCACGACGTTCGTCGTCTCGATCCAGGTCGAGGCCCTCGACCGGCACGGTCTGCTCTCCGACGTCACCCGTGTGCTGTCCGACGACCGGGTGAGCATCCTTTCGGCGAACGTGACGACGAACCGCGACCGGGTCGCGGTCAGCCGGTTCACCTTCGAGATGGCCGAGGCGAAGCACCTCAAGTACCTGCTCAAGGCGATCAAGAGCATCGAGGGCGTGTACGACGCCCACCGCGTCGAGACGGGTAGCTGAAGCCCGGCGCTTCGCCTGTTCATGCAGCCGCTCGGCTGAGCTAGTTCGCGGGGGTCAGCTTCGTGAGCTTGATCGGCAGTTTCGGCTTGCCGTCGTTGGCCGGGGTCGAGCCCTTGGCCGCCACCTTCTCGACCACGCTGAGCCCCTTGCTGACCGTCCCGAAGACGGTGTACTGCGGGCCGAGCTGTGAGTCCTTGTAGACAATGAAGAACTGGCTGCCGTTCGTATTGGGACCGGCGTTGGCCATGGCCAGTACGCCCTTCGTGTACTTCTCCTTGCCGGTCAGCTCGTCACCGAACGAGTAGCCCGGGCCACCGGAGCCGGTACCGGTGGGGTCGCCGCACTGGAGCACGGACAGGCCCCCCGACGTCAGTCGGTGGCAGGACGTCCCGTCGAAGTACTTCTGCTGGGCGAGCGAGACGAAACTTTCGACCGCACACGGGGCGGCGGCCCGGTTCAGCGTGAACGTCATGGCGCCCTGGGACGACTGCACGGCGACGTCGACGGTGCCGTTCTTCGACGGTTTGGTGGTCGGCGGCACGGTGGCCTTCTTGGCCGCGGTTCCACTCTTCTTCCAGGTGCAGGGATAGGCGGGCGCCGCGGACGTCGACGACGACGCCGACGCGGACGCCGACCCACTCGTGGTCGGGTTGCCCGCGGCCTTCGGCTTCTTGTCCTCGTTGCCGGTCGCGACCACGAAACCGACGACGACGCCGATGACGACCAGGGTGCCGATCACCGACGCGAGCAGGGCGTACCGCTTGCGGCGGGCCTCGCGCTGGCTGCGGCGTTGCAGCTGGCGCTGCAGCCGGCGCCGCTCCGCCTCACGACGCTGCTTGCTCGTCGGCATCCGCGATCAGCCCCCGATGCTCACGAGGTCGACGACGAAGACCAGCGTCGAGTTGGCCGGGATCGGGCCGTTGGCCTGGGCACCGTAGCCGAGCGACGGCGGCAGGATCATTACCCGCCGCCCGCCGACGCGCATCGGAGCGACCTTCCCGGCGCCCCCGATGCCCTGGGTGAAGCCGGGGACCACGCCGGTCAACGGGAACTGCACCGGCTTGCCGCCCTTGCTCCACGACGAGTCGAACGCCGTGCCGTTGGAGTAGAGGACGCCGGCGTACTGGACGTTGACCGTGGACGCCGGTGTCGCCGCCTTGCCCTTGCCGACCACGAGGTCCTGGCAGAGCAGCGTGGTCAGTTTGTCAGTGCCCTTCGAGGACACTTTCGGGGCCTTCTTCAGATCAGTGGCCCCGCTGATCGTCACGCCCTTGAACGCCGCAGTGGCCCCGGTCGGGGCGGCGCACGGGGTCGTGGGGGCCGGGGCGGCGGGCGGTTGGGCGGCCGGGGAACTGGATGATGCCGCCGTGGACCCCGCGCTGGCGCTCGGCTTGGAGTTGCCGCCTGCGTTGTTCTTCTTGTCCGACCCGCCGGTCGTGGCGACGATCACGATGGCGACGGCGGCGATGAGGACCAGCGTTCCGGCGATCGACACGATCAGCGTCAACCGCTTCCGGGCGGCCTCCCGCTCGCGCCGCTGCTCGAGCTCCTTCTGCAGGCGGCGTCGTTCGGCTTCCCGGCGCTGCTGGTTGGTCGGCACTAGGGCGATCCTCCGGAGATTCGGGTGACACTTGGCGACGGAGTCGGGCAAAACCCTCGGCAGTCTACGGAAGCCCGTTGTGCGCCGTGCTAAGAATCGGCGAATCGGCTCCACAGTCCCGTCTCGGTAGGCTGGGACGTCCAGCCATCCACAGTTCAGGAGTCCTCGGCCGTGCTCATCGCGGGTTTCCCGTCCGCCGCGACCGACACCAACTGCTGGGTGGTTGCGGCCGGTCCGGGCGAGCAGTGCATCGTCGTCGACCCCGGTATCGGCGTCACGGGACAGCTTGACGAGGTGATCGCCGAGCACCGGCTGCACCCGGTTGCCGTGCTGCTGACCCACGGTCACTTCGACCACACGTTCTCCGTCCTGCCGGTCTGCCAGGCGCGGGACATCCCCGCCTTCATCCACCCGGCCGACCGCGGGCAGCTGGCCGACCCGTGGTCAGGCGTCGGGATTCCGGTGGGGACGCCGCTGTTCGGCACGCTCACCTTCGCCGAGCCCGATGACGTACGGGAGCTGTCGTCCCACGACAAGGTCTCGATCGCCGGGCTGGACTTCGCGGTCACCCACGCGCCCGGGCACAGCGCCGGATCGGTCGTGTTCGGCCTGTCCGGCGACGACGAGGCCGTGCTGTTCTCCGGTGACGTCCTGTTCGCTGGTTCGATCGGTCGCACCGACCTGCCCGGCGGGTCGATGACTGCGATGGAGGACTCGCTGCGCACCGTGATCCTGCCGATGGACGACGCCACCGTCGTGCACCCTGGCCACGGGCCGTCCACCTCCATCGCCCGTGAACGACTCACCAACCCCTTTCTGCAGGACATCTGATGCCCATCTCAGGATTTCCCGAGCTGCTGCCTGCCCAGCGCTTCGTCGAGCTCGCCGTCCTCGACCGGCTGCGGTACACGTTCGAGTTGCACGGCTTCGCGCCGCTGGAGACGCCGGCGGTCGAGTCGCTGGACCAGCTGACTCGCAAGGGCGAGATCGAGAAGGAGGTCTACGTCCTGCGCCGCCTGCACGCCGACGCCGAGTCGAACGACTCGGGCCTGGGCCTGCATTTCGACCTCACCGTGCCGTTTGCCCGCTACGTCCTCGAGCACGCCGGGCACCTGGAGTTCCCGTTCCGCCGCTACCAGAGCCAGAAGGTCTGGCGCGGCGAGCGGCCGCAAGAGGGGCGCTTCCGCGAGTTCACCCAGGCCGACATCGACGTCGTCGCCAAGGACGCACTGCCCTTCCACCACGACGTCGAGGTCGCGCGGGTGATGGCCGAGGCGCTCGGCGTCCTCGACTTCCTTCCGCCGCTGCGGCTGCAGGTCAACAACCGCAAGCTGATCCAGGGCTTCTACGAAGGTCTGGGCGCCCCGGACGTCCCCGCGGTCATCCGGATCATCGACAGGCTGGACCGGCTCCCACCTGCAACCGTCGCGCAGCAGCTGGTGGACGAGGCGAATCTGTCGGCCGAGCAGGCCACGCTCTGCCTGCAGCTGGCGGCTGTCCGGACCCCGGACTCGTCCTTCGGCTCCGCCGTCTGGGCGCTGGGCGTGACCCACCCGCTGCTGGATGAAGGGATCGGCGAGCTGACGGCGGTGATCGACGGCTGCGCCGCCATCACCGGCGTCACCGTCGAGGCCGATCTGAGCATCGCCCGCGGGCTGGATTACTACACCGGCACGGTGTTCGAGACCCGGATGGCCGGCTTCGAGAGCCTCGGTTCGATCTGCTCCGGCGGCCGCTACGACTCGCTGGCCTCCGACGGGAAGGCGACCTATCCGGGGGTCGGCATCTCGCTCGGGGTCACCCGGCTGCTCACCCCGCTGCTGCAACGCGGCCTGATCACCGGGTCGCGACCGGTGCCGTCGGTCGCGCTCGTGGCGCTGGCCAACGAGGACGCCCGCGGTGAGTGCGAGGCGATCGCCCAGGCGCTGCGCGCCCGCGGCATCGCGACCGAGGTGGCCGCGGCGCCGCAGAAGTTCGGCAAGCAGATCCGCTACGCCGAGCGGCGCGGGATCCCCTACGTGTGGTTCCCGGGGCGAGCCGACAGCGGTGAGGCGGACACGGTGAAGGACATCCGCAGCGGGGACCAGGTGGAGGCCGATCCCGCTTCCTGGATGCCGCCGGACAACGACCTGCGACCGCAGGTGCTGACGCAGAGAGTGGACTCATGATTCGCACGCACGACGCCGGGTCACTCCGGGCGTCCGACGCAGGGCAGACCGTCACCCTCGCCGGCTGGGTCGCCACCCGCCGCGACCACGGCGGGGTGACATTCATCGACCTGCGGGACCGGTCTGGATCGGCCCAGGTCGTGTTGCGTGAGGAGTCCGGGGCGAGTGAGCATCGCAGCGACGAAGGAGCGAGGAGCGGAGCGAGCGGGGCGATGACGGCTCGCGCGAAGAGCGATGGACAGATTCACGATCTGCGCAATGAATGGGTCGTGGCAATCACCGGTGAGGTGCGGCTGCGCCCCGAAGGAAACGTCAACCCGGCGCTGCCCACCGGCGAGATCGAGGTGGTGGCCTCGTCACTCGAGGTGCTGAACGAAGCGGCGCCGCTGCCGTTCCAGCTCGACGCGTACTCCGAGGTCGGCGAGGAGGCGCGGCTCAAGTACCGCTATCTCGACCTGCGCCGCGCCGCCCCGGCCGCGGCGCTGCGGCTGCGCAGCGCGGTCAACCGGGCCGCGCGCGACACCCTCTACGCCGACGAGTTCACCGAGATCGAGACGCCCACGCTCACCCGGTCGACCCCTGAGGGCGCCCGCGACTTCCTGGTGCCGGCCCGGCTGCGTCCCGGCAGCTGGTACGCGTTGCCACAGTCGCCGCAGTTGTTCAAGCAGCTGCTGATGGTGGCCGGGATGGAACGCTACTTCCAGATCGCCCGCTGCTACCGCGATGAGGACTTCCGGGCCGACCGGCAGCCGGAGTTCACCCAACTCGACATCGAGATGAGCTTTGTCGAGCAGGACGACGTCATCGCGGTGGCCGAGTCGGTGTTGATCGCGCTGTGGAAGCTGATCGGCTACGACGTGCCGACGCCGATCCCGCGGATGCCGTATGCCGAGGCGATGCGTCGCTACGGCTCGGACAAGCCCGACCTGCGCCTGGACCTCGAGCTGGTCGAATGCACCGAGTTCTTCGAGGACACCCCGTTTCGGGTCTTCCAGGCGCCCTACGTCGGTGCGGTTGTCATGGCCGGCGGGGCCGCGCAGCCGCGGCGCCAGCTGGACGGGTGGCAGGAATTCGCCAAGCAGCGCGGGCACCGCGGGCTGGCCTACGTCCTCGTCGGCGAGGACGGCGAACTCGGCGGGCCGGTGGCCAAGAACCTGTCCGACGCCGAGCGGGCCGGCCTCGTCGAGCACGTGGGCGCACGACCGGGCGACTGCGTCTTCTTCGCCGCCGGGACGGCGACGTCGGCCCGCAGCCTGCTCGGGGCCACCCGCCTGGAGATCGGCCGCCGGCTCGGGCTCATCGACGAGTCGGCGTGGCGCTTCGTGTGGATCGTCGACGCACCGCTGTTCGAGCCGTCCTCGGACGCCGTGGCTGCCGGCGACGTCGCGGTCGGCGCGGGCGCGTGGACCGCCGTCCACCACGCCTTCACCTCACCCAAGCCGGAGTCACTCGACACCTTCGACACCGACCCCGGATCGGCGCTCGCGTATGCCTACGACATCGTCTGCAACGGCAACGAGATCGGTGGCGGGTCGATCCGTATCCACCGCCGCGACATACAGGAGCGCGTCTTCAAGGTCATGGGGCTGACCGACGAGGAGGCGCAGGAGAAGTTCGGCTTCCTGCTCGACGCCTTCAGCTACGGCGCCCCGCCGCATGGCGGCATCGCGTTCGGCTGGGACCGGATCGTGGCGC
>JAVHVD010000218.1:0-9362 GCA_032160745.1 Pseudonocardiales bacterium | reverse complement strand
CCCGCTCGTTGCACGACGTCGACAAGCTGTCCTCCTTCTTCGACACCATCCATCAGGATCCGGTGATCTCGCAGGTCAAGTTGATCGCCGAACCGTGGGACGTGGGTGACGGCGGCTACCAGGTCGGTGAATTCCCCCCGCTGTGGACGGAGTGGAACGGCAAGTACCGCGACACCGTCCGGTCGTTCTGGGCGCACGGCGCCGATGGGGTGCGCGACCTCGCGTCCCGGCTGTCCGGGTCGTCCGATCTCTACGGCGACGACGGGCGGCTGCCGATCGCGTCGATCAACTTCGTCACCGCGCACGACGGCTTCACGATGCGCGACCTCGTGTCCTACGAGCAGAAGCACAACGAGGGCAACGGCGAGGGCAACCGCGACGGCACCGACGACAACCGGTCGTACAACTGCGGAGTCGAGGGCGAACCGGCACCCCCGGCGGTCGAGGCGCTGCGCCGTAGGCAGGCCCGCAACCTGCTCGCCACGCTTCTGCTGTCCACCGGCGCCCCGATGCTCGTCGCGGGGGACGAGCTGTGGCGCACCCAGCGCGGCAACAACAATGCCTACGTCCAGGACAACGAGGTGTCCTGGCTCGACTGGACCCCCAGCGAGGCCGGCGACGACATGCTGACGCTCACCCGGCGCCTGCTCGCCCTGCGCCGCGCCCATCCCGTTCTCCGGCAGAGCGCCTTCTTCGAGGGGCATCCGATAACGACAGAAGACGGCTACTCCGACACCAAGGACCTCGCCTGGTTCCACCCGGCCGGTCGCGAACTGACCGCCGACGACTGGTACGACACCGGACTGCGCTCGATCGGCATGTACCTCGACGGCCGCGGGCTGCGGCACCGCAACGCGCGCGGCGAGACGATCGTCGACGAGTCGTTCCTGCTGCTGCTGCACTCCGGCGACGCCGACGGGCTCTTCACCCTGCCCGATGCACCCTGGGCCTCGAGCTACGAGGCGATGGTCGACACGACCCAGGTGGGCGGCCTCCCGCCCGACTCGGCCACACCCCTGACGGGTGGGATGGACCTGCCGATGCGGGCACGGTCCGTCCTGCTGCTGCAGGTCCGCCGCGGCTGATCCACGGGTCCCACCACCGACCCGATTCCGTGCTGAGCACGGATGGCAGACCTCCGTCGTCCGGCGACGCTGGTGGTTGCCGAGCCGACCGGCCGGCACCGACAGCCAGGAGGATCCCCCGCGCCGCGATCTCGGCATTCGTCAGGTGCTCGGCCACGGCGGCGAGGACGTCCGCCTCCCGCGCGGAGATCCGCGCGGCGGGAGGCGCTGCGGCCCCGTCCTGTGCCATCGCGCCATCGTCCTCTGCCGCTGCACCACCTGCCAGACTGTGCCCCATGCGCGACCATCCGCCCGAGTGCTGGCTCACGGACATGGACGGCGTCCTGGTGCGCGAGGAGCACGCGCTGCCCGGCGCGGCCGAGTTCCTGGCCCGCCTCGTCGAGCGCGATCGCCGGTTTCTCGTCCTGACCAACAACTCGATCTTCACGCCGCGCGATCTGTCCGCTCGCCTCGCCCGCTCCGGGCTGATGATCCCCGAGGAGTCGATCTGGACATCGGCGTTGGCCACTGCCACCTTTCTCGCCGATCAGCTGCCGGGCGGCTCGGCCTACGTGATCGGCGAGGCCGGCATGACGACCGCGCTGCACGAGGTCGGGTACACGCTCACCGACCGGGACCCGGACTTCGTCGTTCTCGGCGAGACGCGCACGTACTCGTTCGAGGCCATCACCCGGGCCATCCGCCTCATCGAGAAGGGCGCCCGGTTCATCGCCACGAATCCGGACGTCACCGGCCCGTCGGAGGAGGGTCCGCTGCCGGCGACCGGATCGGTGGCCGCGCTCATCACCAGGGCGACCGGCCGCGACCCGTACTTCGTCGGCAAGCCAAACCCGATGATGTTGCGCAGCGCCCTGAACAAGATCGAGGCGCATTCGGAGAACACCGTGATGGTCGGCGACCGGATGGACACCGACGTCGTCGCCGGGATCGAGGCGGGCCTGGACACGATCCTCGTGCTGACCGGCTCGACCCATCGCAAGGACATCGAGCGCTTCCCGTGGCGGCCGGGACGCGTCCTGGACTCGATCGCCGACGCCATCGAGCTCGTCTGAGCACGAATCGAGAAGATACCTGTCGGTGCCCACCCCTACCCTGAATCGCATACGCGACAAGAAGGGGGAACGGTGGCCGACGTCATCCGCGCCGAGGGACTGGTGAAGGTCTACGGCGACGTCCGAGCGCTGGACGGGCTCGACCTCGCCGTGCCCGAGGGCACCGTGCTGGGGCTGCTCGGGCCGAACGGGGCCGGCAAGACCACCGCTGTCCGCATCCTGACCACCCTGCTGGAGCCGGACTCCGGGACGGCGGTCGTGGCCGGTCTTGACGTCCGCAAGCAGGCGGCTCAGGTCCGGGCACGGATCGGCCTCTCCGGCCAGTACGCCGCCGTCGACGAGTACCTCACCGGGTACGAGAACCTCGACATGATCGGCCGGCTGTACGGGCTGGGCCGGACCCGCGCGAAGGTCCGCGCCCGCGAACTGCTCGAGCGGTTCACGCTGTCCGACGCCGGGGATCGGCCGGTCAAGACGTACTCCGGCGGCATGCGGCGGCGGCTCGACCTGGCCGGGGCCCTGGTCGCCGCGCCGCCGGTGCTGTTCCTCGACGAGCCCACGACCGGGCTCGACCCGCGCAGCCGGACCGACATGTGGGAGGTCATCGTCGAGCTGGTCAAGTCCGGCACGACGCTGCTGCTCACCACGCAGTACCTCGAGGAGGCCGACCGCCTGGCCGACCGGATCGTGGTGATCGACCACGGCCGGTCGATCGCCGAGGGCACCGCGGACGAGCTCAAGGCCCAGGTCGGGGGCGAGCGGGTCGAAATCATCGTCGCTGCGCCGGCCGACATCGCGACCGCTCGCGGGGTGCTGACCCAGCTGGCCGAAGGCGGCGTGGTCGAGGTCGACGACCACACCCGTCGCCTCACCGCCCCGGTCACCGGCGGTGCCGCCGTCCTCACCGAGGCGCTGCGCCGCCTCGACGCGGCGAACGTGACGCTGCACGACGTGGCGCTCCGGCGGCCGACGCTCGACGACGTGTTCCTGACGCTGACCGGGCACCGCACCGAGGACGACAAGACCGAGCCGGCCGAGCCGGCGCTCGCGGAGGCAGTCCGATGACCGCAGTGACCGAGAAGAACCCCGACATCGCCTACGGGGGCTTGGCCAAGGCCCTCACCGACGGCGCGATCGTCGCGAAGCGCAACCTGATCAAGATCAAGCGGGTCCCCGACCTCCTGGTCTTCTCGACGATGTCGCCGATAATGTTCATCCTGCTGTTCGCCTACGTGTTCGGCAGCGCGATCAAGGTCCCGGGCATCGGCTACCGCGAGTTCCTGATCCCGGGCATCTTTGCGCAGACGGTGATCTTCGGCGCGACGATCACCGGAGCGGGGCTGGCCGAGGACATGCAGAAGGGCATCATCGACCGATTCCGGTCACTCCCGATGTCCCGGTCCGCGGTGCTCGTCGGCCGCACGACCAGCGACGTCCTGAACAACGTCCTGGTGATCACGATCATGTCGATCACCGGGCTGCTCGTCGGCTGGCGCATCCGCTCCTCGGTCGGCGAGGCGATCGGCGGATTTCTGCTACTGCTGGCCTTCGCGTACGCGATCTCCTGGATCATGGCGTTGGTCGGCATGATCGTGCCGAGCCCCGAGGTGGTCAACAACGCATCCTTCATGATCATCTTTCCGCTGACCTTCATCGCGAACACGTTCGTGCCGACCAACAACTTCCCGGCCGGATTGAAGGTTGTGGCGAACTGGAACCCGGTCTCGTCGGTAACCCAGGCGTCGCGCCAGCTGTTCGGCAACACCGGCACCGCGCCGCTACCGGACAGTCCGTGGTCACTGCACCACCCGATCATCTACTCGCTGATCTGGATCGTCGCGTTGCTGCTGGTCTTCATCCCGCTGTCAGTTCGCCAGTACAAGCGCGCGGCGAGCCGCTGATCGCCGCTCAGATCCGCGGAACCACCACACGGACCGCGTCGGGCAGCGCCCGGAACTCGGCGGGCAGTTCACCGATGACCTCGCCGTCGAGCGCGATCTGCTGCCCGGCCGCGGCGCGCACGCGCAGCGACTCGACCCGCATCGCGTGCACGCCGTGCACCGGCCGGTGCCGTCCGACCGCCGCGTCGGCCACGGCCAGCACGAGCCGGGCCATGGACAGCGGCTCGACGGCGATCACGTCCAGCAGGCCGTCGGTCATGCTCGCCCCCGGGACCCGCATGCCGAGCAGCCCGCCGAACACGGGCGCGTTGCTGACCGACAGGTGGACGGCCGGCACGGTCCGGCGCTGGCCGTCGTACTCGAGCGTGCACTCGAACGGCTCGTAGGAGCGCAGCGCCCGGGCCGCGGCGATGGGATAGGTGAGGCCGCCGAATCGGTCGCGCACCGATCCGTCGGTCGCGAGGTTGGCGAACTCGACGTTCAACCCGGCGGTCGCGGCGTTCAGGAACACCTGCGCCGGTCGGTCGCCGACCCGAAGGGATGCCGCGTCGACCCTGGTCACCCGGCCGTCGATGATCGCCTGCGCGGCCTCGACCGCGTTCGGCGGGATCCCGAGCGAGCGGGCTACGTCGTTCGACGTACCCAGCGGGACGATCGCGAGCAGCGCATCGGACTCGGCGATCGCGTTCGCCGCCAGGCAGACCGTGCCGTCGCCACCGGCGGCGATCACCAGCGGCAGGTCGGGTCCGCCCTTGACCAACTCGGTCAGACGCTCGACGTCGTCGATGTCGATGACCTCGTCGACCTGCCAACCGGCGACCTCGAAGGCCTGCCGGGCGGCGTCGAAGTCGCCCGCCGACCCGGAGTCCTGGCTGGTGAGGAAGACGACGTGCCGCGGCACGACCACGTCGAGGCTCGGCGATTCCGGATGGTGGACCGACCGCGCCCGGATGCGCTTCGCGATCCGCGCACTGAGCAGCCCGGACGCGACCCCGATCGAAGCGCCGACCGCGACGTCGCTCGGGTAGTGCACGCCGGTGTGCACCCGGGAGTAGGCCACCGTCGCGGCCATCGGCACGACGACCGGCCCGGCGAGCGGCATCGCCGAGGTCACGCCCGTTGCGAACGCAAAGGCCGACGCCGAGTGACCGGACGGAAAGGAGAAGGTGCGTGGCAGGGGCAGCAACGGCGCCGCGGAGCCGATGAAGTCGCTGGCCGGTCGCTCCCGTTGCCACGCGAACTTCAGCGGTCCGTTGACGAGCGTCGCCGCGACGCCGATGCCCAGCAGCCCGCTTCCGGCGGCGGTTCTCGGCCGGCGTTTGCCGGTGACGGTGAGTACCCCCGCGACCGCGACCCAGAGCATCGAACGGTTCGCGGCGGCGCTGGCGGTGGTCATGACCCGGTTCCGGACCGGGGACCGTCCCCTGATCGCCGCCGCGAGGAGCTGGCGGTCGAGCCGTCCGAGTCGGCGGCGAGTGTTCAGTCGGCGGCGGGCCCGCTCGACCCGTCGTCGGGTGATCACCGGGTTCTCGGCACGAACGGCTTCATCGCGGCAGGATTCTTCAAGGCACCCTCACTGACGGCCTCCTCGACTGGTACTCCGGCTAGTACCCGTTTGACGGGCACCTCGCACTTCTTGCCGTTCAGGGTCCGCGGCACTTCGGCGATCGCCGCGATCTCGTCCGGAACATGCCGCGGCGAGAGCTGCGCCCGGATCGCGGTCCGCACGTCGTCGCGTACGTCGTCCAGCGAGATCCCGTCGGCGAGGACGACGTAAAGCAGCAGCCGGCCCTCGGTGCCGGCGGCCGAGGTGTCGATGACGAGCGAGTCGGCGACCCCGGGCAGCTCCTCGACAACGCGGTAGAACTCCGCGGTGCCCATCCGCACGCCGCCCCGGTTGAGCGTCGAGTCCGAGCGTCCGTAGATGACGCACGAGCCGTCCGCGTCGATCTTGATCCAGTCGCCGTGCCGCCACACGCCGGGGAATGTGTCGTAGTACGCCTCCCGCATGCGGACGCCGTCCGGGTCGTTCCAGAAGCCGACCGGCATGGACGGCATCGGTTCGGTGATCACCAGCTCGCCGACCTCGCCGGTCACCGGCTTGCCGTGCTCGTCATAGGCCGCCACGGCGCAACCGAGCATCCGGCACGGGATCACCCCAGCGCGCACGGGCAGGGTCGGCGCTCCTCCGACGAACGCGGTGCAGACGTCCGTCCCGCCGGACAGTGAGGAGAGCAGCACGTCACTCTTGACCGCCTCGTACACCCAGCTGAACCCCTCCGGGGACAGCGGGGCGCCGGTGGAACCCACCGAGCGCAGCGCGCCGAGGTCCAGCGTGGACGGCTGCAGGCCGGCCTTCAAGCAGGCCTGCAGGTAGGGCGCCGATACGCCGAAGGCCGTGATCCGCGCGCGTTCGGCCAACCGCCACAGGGCGTCCGGCTCCGGGTGCATCGGGTTGCCGTCGAAGAGAACGATCGTCGAGCCGACGGTCAGGCCGGACACGAGCAGGTTCCACATCATCCAACCGGTGGTGCTGAACCAGAAGAACCGATCGCCGGGGCCGAGGTCCAGGTGCAGGGCGAGCTGCTTCATGTGCTCGAGCAGAATGCCGCCCTGGCCATGGACGATCGGCTTCGGCAAACCGGTTGTGCCGGACGAGTAGAGGATCCACATCGGCGCGTCGAACGGCATGGCCTCGAAGACCAGGTCGCCTTCCTGTGCAAGCAGGTCGGACCACAACTGCGCGCCGGGCAGGGTCGCGGACTCGTCGAGGTAGGGCACCAGGACCGTCGCGCGCAGGCTGGGCAGCTCGGCGCGCAGGGCCTCGACGGTCCCCCGAACGTCGAACGCCTTGCCGCCGTAGCGGTACCCGTCCACCGTCACCAGCACGACGGGCTCGATCTGGGTGAAGCGGTCGGCGATCGCCGGGGCGCCGAAGTCCGGCGAGCACGACGACCAGACGCCGCCGAGGGAGGTGGTCGCCAGCATCGCGACCAGCGCCTCGGGCGAGTTGGGCACGAGCGCGGCGACGCGGTCGCCCCGGCCTACGCCGGCCGCCGCGAGGGCGGCCCGAACCGAGGCAACCTGCGCGCGCAGCTGCGCCCAGGTCACCGAGCGCTCAACGCCGTCCTCCCGGGTGAACAGCACCGCCGGATCGTCGTCGGCGACTCCGCAGGGCGGGAAGAGCGCGTGCTCGGCGTAGTTCAACGTCCCGCCCGGGAACCATCGGGCTCCGGGCATCGACGCGTCGGCCAGCGCCGCCGTCGGCTGGGCATGCCAGCGGATGCCGAACCACTCGGCCAGCTCACCCCAGAACGCGTCCAGGTCGTCGACCGACCACTGCCAGAGATCGTGGTACGAGTCGAACGACCGGCCGCGCGCGCCGAGCCAGCCGGCGAACTCGGTGAGGCGTGCCCGCTCGAGCCAGGCGGCAGAGGGTTGCCACAGCAGCTCACCTTCGGCGGTCATACCGAAAACCTACCGAGCGAGCAGAGGGTGGTCCCGCCGCTCGATCAGGCGCTGGCGACCAGGCCGAGCTCGACCGGCGACGCGAGCAGCTCGTTCTTGGGTAGCACCCGAACCGTGTAGCCGAAGCCGCCCGTCCGCTCGAGTGGCACCTCGCCTTCGAAGCGGCTCGTGCCGTCGGCATCGCCGACCGGTCGCAGCGACACCGTCGAGATGTCGGTCAGCCGATCGTCGGCGGCGGCGGGTCCGTACACGGCCTCCACGTCCACGTCGTCGGGCGAAAGCCCGCCGAGCGCCACCTCGGCGCGCAGCGTCAACGACTCCCCCACCTGCGCGGCACCGCTGCCGGACAGCTGCGAGTCGACGTGGAGCACGGCCACGCCCGGCCACCTGGCCTCGACCTCCCGACGCCAGGTCGCGAGCGCTCGGGCGGCGGCGAACTCGTCGGCGACCATCCGGGCCGACGACGCGGCGGCGGGGGCGTAGAGCCGGCGGACGTACTCGCTCACCATCCGGGTCGCGAGCACCTTGGGGCCGAGGGACTTCAGCGTGTGCCGCACCATCTCCACCCAGCGGGTCGGCACGCCGCCGCGCTGCCGGTCGTAGAACCGCGGCGCGACGTTCTTCTCGATCAGGTCGTACAGGGCATGCGCCTCGAGGTCGTCGCGCCGGTCATGGTCGGTCAGCCCCTCGGCGGACGGGATCGCCCAGCCGTTCTCGCCGTCGAACCACTCGTCCCACCACCCGTCGCGGATGGACAGGTTCAGCGCACCGTTGAGCGCGGCCTTCATGCCGGACGTGCCGCATGCCTCGAGCGGGCGCAGCGGGTTGTTCAGCCAGACGTCGACGCCCCAGTAGAGATAGCGGGCCATGCCGATGTCGTAGTCGGGCAGGAACGTGATGCGGTGGCGGACGTCCGGGTCGTCGGCGAACTGCACCATCTGGGCGATGAGCTGCTTGCCGCCGTCGTCGGCCGGGTGGCTCTTGCCGGCGATGACGATCTGCACCGGGTGGTCGGGGTCGAGCAGCAGCGACCGCAGCCGCTCGGGGTCGCGCAGCATCAGCGTCAGCCGCTTGTACGACGGCACCCGGCGGGCGAACCCGATCGTCAGCACGTCGGGGTCGAAGGCCGAGGAGGTCCAGCCCAGTTCGGCCTCGCTCATCCCACGCACCAGGTTGGACTCACGCATGCGCCGCCGGATCTCGTCGACCAGCCGGGCTCGCAGCGCGTTCCGCACCCGCCACAGCTCGCTGTCGCCGACCCGGTCGATGGCGTCCCAGCCGCCGCCCTCGTCCAGCACCGTGGACCCGACCTCGCGCTCGGCGATGTCGAGGATCTCGCGGGACATCCACGTCGGCGCGTGGACGCCGTTGGTGACCGACGTGATCGGCACCTCGGAGGTGTCGAAGCCGGGCCACAGGTCGGCGAACATCTCGCGGCTGACCTCGCCGTGCAGCAACGAGACCCCGTTCGCGCGCTGGCCCAGACGCAGGCCCATGTGCGCCATGTTGAAGATCGTCGGGTCCTCTTCGGCGCCGAGGTCGAGGATCCGCTCGGCCGGCAGCGGATTCATGCCGGTGAGGTGCGCGGCGACCAGGGTCCGGTCGAAGCGGTCGATGCCGGCCGGCACCGGAGTGTGCGTGGTGAACACGGTGCCGGCACGCACGGCCTGCAGCGCGGCGTCGAAGTCGAGCGAGTTGCCTTCGACGAGCTCGCGGATCCGCTCGACGCCGAGGAAGCCGGCGTGCCCCTCGTTGGTGTGGAAGACGGTCGGCGCGGCCGTACCGGTGGCGGCACAGTAGGCGCGGATCGCCCGGACGCCGCCGACGCCGAGCAGCAGCTCCTGCTCGAGCCGGTG
>JAVHVD010000217.1:0-2913 GCA_032160745.1 Pseudonocardiales bacterium | reverse complement strand
CGGATGGGCCGTACCTCCGACCAGACTCATCGGGTGATACGGGCTGTCGTGCACGCGCGAGCCCGGCGGTTGGTCGGCGAGACGTCCGATCAGCCCTTCGATCGCTGCGGCCGCCGCCTCGATCTCGTCCGCAGGCGCGCCGGTGCGCACCACCACATCGGACAAGGCGCGCACCGCAGCGCCCAGGCGGTCGTGCGGATCGGGGTCCGCGGCCTGTTCAATCGTCACGACCTCAGAATACTGGAACAAGTTCTAGTTGACGTCTCGCGTCGGAACACCCACCGAGGGGCTCGCCTTCCACCTCCGTGGACGCCATCCGGACCGGCCCGCGGGTGCACGCGCCCGAGTTCGTCTCGGGCGACTGGTTCAACACCGGCACGCCACTGACCTTGCACGACCTGCGCGGCCGCTTCGTCCTTCTCGACTTCTGGACCTTCGCCTGCGGCAACTGCCTGCACGTCCTGGACGAGCTCCGTCCGCTCGAGGCCGAGTTCGGGGACATCCTGACCGTGGTCGGCATCCACTCCCCGAAGTTCCCGCACGAGGCCGAGCCGGCGGCGCTGTCCGCCGCGATCGAGCGCTACGAGGTGCACCACCCAGTACTCAACGATCCGGGGATGCAGCTGTGGCGTCAGTACGCGGTCCGGGCCTGGCCGACGCTGGTGCTGATCGACCCAGAGGGCTACGTCGTGGCGCAGGCGGCCGGCGAGGGTCAGGTCAGCGCGCTCGCTGCCGTCGTCGATCGCCTCGCGGCCGAGCACGACGAGCGAGGAACGCTGCGCCGCGGGGACGGACCGTACGAGCCGCCCGCCCCGGCGTCCTCGACCCTGCGCTTCCCGGCCAAGGCGGTCCTGCTGCCGGCCGCTCGGACGGGGCGCCCGACCGACTCCCTGCTCGTCGCCGACGCTGGGCATCACCAGCTCGTCGAGCTCGAACTCGACGGGCAGACCGAGCTGCGCCGGTTCGGCAGCGGGGGACGCGGCGAGCCGTTCGCCGAGCCGAACGGCGTCGCGCTGCTGCCACCCGGCGTCGCCCCGTACGACGTCGTCGTGGCCGACACCGCGAACCACGTGCTGCGGGGTTTGCGGCTCATCGACGGAGCGGTCACGACGATCGACCTGCCGGCCCGACTCGCCGACACGCGGACCGTGACCGGCCCCGTCCCGTCCGTCCTGTCGCCCTGGGACGTCGTCTGGTGGCCGGCAATCCAGCGCATCGTCGTTGCGGCCGCCGGCGTGCACCTGTTGCTCGCGGTCGACCCCGCCGACGACCGGGTCGAGATCCTGGCCGGCACCACCGTCGAGGGGCTGCGCGACGGGCCGGCTGCGGACGCCTGGCTGGCCCAGCCGTCCGGCCTCGCCGTCGCCGGTGACCGTCTCTGGTTCGTCGACTCGGAGTCGTCGGCATTGCGCTGGATCGATGCCACCGGGACGGTCGGCACCGCCGTCGGCGAGGGGCTGTTCGACTTCGGGTTCGTCGACGGACCCGTCGCCAGCGCTCGGCTGCAGCACCCGCTCGGCGTCACCGTCCTGGCCGACGGATCGGTCGCGGTGCTCGACACCTACAACGGCGCGATCCGCCGGTTTGACCCGGCGGCCGATCAGGTCACCACGCTGGCCCGCGGCCTGGCCGAACCGGCCGGTGCGTTGCTGGTCGACGGCGACCTCGTCGTCGTCGAGTCGGCGGCTCACCGGTTGATCCGGCCGGTGCCCAGCGCCGAGCTGGTGGCCGGTGCGCCCCTGCGCACGCAACGACCGGTGTCCGATCTCGCCCCGGGACCGGTACGCCTGACCATCGCGTTCGAGCCGGCACCGGGCCGCAAGCTCGACGACCGGTACGGACCGGCCACGCAGCTCACCGTCACGGCGTCCCCGCCCGATCTGTTGCGCGGCGGCGGCGGCAACTCGCGCGAACTCGAGCGCACGCTCGACCTGGCACCAGGCGAGGGCATCCTGCACGTCACGGCGCAGGCAGCCTCGTGTGATGCGGACGGCACAGAGAACCCCGCCTGCTACCTTGCCCGGCAGGACTGGGGCGTCCCAATCCGGAGCGGCCCCGGCGGCGACGTACAGCTGCGTCTCATGCTGCTCGGCTGATCTGCTCGCGAGCTCTGCGCTAGCGTCGGATGGGTGACATCACACCCATTCCGCATCGGGCTGCAGCTGCAGCCACAGCACGCCGACTATGCCGCGATCCGCCGGGCGGTGACCGAGGCCGAGGACCTCGGCGTCGACATCATCTTCAACTGGGACCACTTCTATCCGCTCTACGGTGATCCCGCCGGCAAGCACTTCGAGTGCTGGACGATGCTCGGCGCCTGGGCCGAGCAGACCTCGCGGGTCGAGATCGGCGCGCTGGTCACCTGCAACAGCTACCGCAACCCGGAGCTGGTGGCCGACATGGCCCGCACCGTCGACCACATGAGTGACGGCCGGCTGATCCTCGGCATCGGCTCGGGCTGGTTCCAGAAGGACTACGACGAGTACGGCTACGAGTTCGGGACGGCCGGTGGCCGGCTCGACCAGCTCCGTGAGGACCTGCCCCGCATCGAGGCGCGGTGGAAGCAGCTGAACCCGGCCCCCACGCGCAAGATCCCCGTTCTCATCGGCGGCGGCGGCGAGAAGAAGACGCTGCGGATCGTGGCGCAGCACGCCGACATCTGGCACTCGTTCAGTGATGTCGAGACGCTCAAGCGCAAGTCGCAGATCCTCGCCGCCCACTGTGCCGAGGTCGGGCGCGACCCGTCCGAGATCGAGAAGTCGGTCGGCACGCCGGAGGGCGATCCGGCCAAGGTCGGCCCGGCGCTGCTCGAGGCCGGCGCGGGACTGCTGACGGTCGGGCTCGGCGGTCCGGACTACGACCTCACGAAGCTGCGGCGCTGGCTCGCCTGGCGCGAAACCCTCTAGCGTCACG
>JAVHVD010000216.1:0-8773 GCA_032160745.1 Pseudonocardiales bacterium | reverse complement strand
CGACGGCGTTGGCGGTGCGGATTCGAATCGCGGTTCCGGGCTGGTCGGGCTTCGAGATCGGGTCGAGGCCATCGGTGGAACGTTCTCGATGCGGAGCCCGCTCCTGGTCGGTACGCACGTCGACGTCGAGATTCCCACGTTCGCCATTAGCGGTGAGTCCATTTGACGAATACGGCTTTTCCTGCGGCAATCGCTTTCATGGTCGATACTCGGGCAATGCCCAAGTCGTCAGAGGCAGCCGAAACGGCGGTGGACGGCCGCCGCGTACGCCGCGTCGTTCTCGCCGACGACGATGTACTACTGCGCGAGGGCCTTGCGAGTTTGCTCGACCGCTCCGGATTTGACGTGATCGGGCAGGCCGGGGACGCGGTTGAGCTGCTCGCCCTGGTCCGAGCGTCCCGGCCCGACGTCGCGATCGTCGACATCCGAATGCCTCCGGCACACGGCACCGAGGGCTTGGTCGCGGCCCGGACGATCCGTGCGGAGCTGCCCGAGATCGCGATCATTGTCCTGTCGGCACATGTCGAGGTGGACGAGGCGATGGAGTTGCTGGCCGGCGGTGAGCGCCTCGGCTATCTGCTGAAGAGCCGGGTGACCGATGTCGGGCAGTTCATCGAGACGGTCGAGAGGATCGCCGCGGGCGCGTCGGTGGTCGACCCGTCGTTGGTGCAGGAGCTCATCAAGGCGCGCCGACGACGCGATCCGCTCGACGTCCTATCACCGCGCGAACACGAAGTGCTCGCCCTGATGGCCGAGGGCGGGTCCAACGCCGGGATCGCTCGTCGAATCTTCGTCTCGGAGGGCACGGTCGAGAAGCACGTCCGGAGCATCCTCACGAAGCTGGATCTGCCGGAGAGCGAAATTGATCATCGGCGGGTGTTGGCGGTCCTCAGATTCCTGGAAGCCCGCTAGCCCGCGAACCAGCGTTGGTGGGTCGTCGCGTCACTGGCCGCGCCGGGCTGATGGGTTCGGACGGCCAGCGACGGGTTCCGCTCCAGAGTGCTGGAGGCGCATCCACCGCATAGGCCAGGGCATGCGCGACGGACTCGTAATTGACGCGCCACCCTCTGAAGTCGGGCCACGCCTCTTCGGTGGACACCTGGATGGGGTAGCCCACGGACCGCAGCACCTCCACCGCCTCCGCGTACTCCTCGTACGTCACGGAGATCGGCCCGTCGGGATCGGGGTCCTCGTCCACCGTGAGGCGCATCGTCGCCGCGATCTGGCGCAGCGCGGTGAACCCCATCCGCAGGCAGCGTCGAGCGGCGATTTTGGGTTCGCGGCCGGGCGCGAGGGACAGATGCAACGCCGCCGCATCCATCACGGCAACGATGGATGTCAGCCAATGCGACAGCGGTCGTGGGGAGCGCAATCGCACCAGGGCGAGGTACGTGGTGTGCGACTCGGCAACCTCGGCCGACCAGCGTTCCCATCGGTCGAACAACTCGCTGAGCACGGGGCGCGCATCGCCGTCGTAGATCCCCCACCGGGTGCGGACCAGAATCTCCGGTCCCCAGGCCGGCACCCCGGCCTGTGAGACCAGCAGCGTCACCTCGGTCTCACGCCGGTTGAACGCGGAGTACAGCGTGGGCAGGTAGCCGATCTGCAGGCCGACTACCACCAACCCCGTGAAGGCCGCGAGGTAATCGACGGTGGTGTTCGTGGTGTTGCTGGGGGGCGAGTAGCCGAGCGTGAAGATCGAGGAGCCGGCTTCGCTGAACGCATGCAACATATGCCCGGGACCCAGCGGCAGAAGGATGAGCGCGTAGCCGATCACCAGGAGGCCGAGCCACACCCCCAGTCGCAGCAGCAGCGTGACTGGTGCCTGCCAGGCCAGGATCCGATCCCGTCGCTCGTAGCTGCGAATCGGTTTGGTGATCAAGGCGTAAGCGGTGTCGACAGCGCGCGCACTACCTCGCGAGATGAGCGAATCGACGCCACGTGGCACGACCAAGGTGCCGACAACGCTGGCGGCAGTGTTTGACAGCACGACAATGCCGAGAACGAAGCCCACCCATTGCAGGACCACTACGGGTCCGGAATCAGCTCGAGGAATCTCGACGCTGCGCGCAGTGCCGCCTGCAACGCGATCTCCCAGGTCTGCTCGTCCCGCTCCGCCGACTCGGCGGCGCTCAGGACCATGACTGCGCCCAGTGTGAGGTTGAGTGGGTTATGCCGGTCCGACGCGTAGATGTCCGCGACGCGAGTGCGCGCGAGTGGGCTGACTGCGGTGAGCGGCGCGCCGGCCTTCCGCAACGCAAGGGGGACGATGCGGTCGGTTGCCGCGGACCGGTAGTCCTCTCCCCGGTCGCGAACGCACCAGTCCAAGAGGTCGAGGGCCTCGCCGATGTCGATCATGTGGTCTCGCCAGACGAGTCCGGAGTGCTCGGTGCGGGCTCCGCCGCATCGTGGGTACCGGTTGAAGGACATGAGTGGCCTTCCGGGAGTGGTGATGGCATGGTCGCCTCGCTCAGCACGCGAGGGCGATGTTGCGCGCGTAGATGTCTATGTCCGTGCCGGCATGTCCCCGGAGTCTGATGCGAAACGACAAGGCGTCACGGTGCACGTGGGTCGGTTTGAGCAGGTCTTCGGCGGTGAGCGGGGCAAGGATCTGTAGCGCACGGCGACTGACGCCGGTCAGCGCTAGATGGCGCCCGTCGGACAACTCGAGGGCGATGCCACTCGGCGACCTGTAGATGGTGATCACGTAGCCCACCGCACCGGTCAGATAGCGCTCGAATTCTCGTTCGAGAAGGCTCCGCTCGCGCCGGGCCACCTCGTCCAAGTGTGCGTCGAGCTTGCGCAGTTCGCGCCGCGGGAACGCCTTCGCCAGCGGGTGGCGCGCCGCGCGGCGCCGCTGGCGAAGGCGGCGGTTGAACCAGAAGGCGGCGAGCAGGGTCACCGCGAGAGACACAAGGACGAGCATCGAGACTCCTGAGCCGGGTAGCGCGCCGTGCTCAGGCGCTGTGATGGGCCAGCTCGCGTTCGACGGCCAACCGGGCCAGTTCGACGCGAGAGCGGATGTTGAGCTTGCGGAAGACCTGGCGTAGATGGAAGGCGACCGTGTGTGCGCTGATGAACATCTCGGTGGCGACTTGCCGGTTGGTCAACCCGAGCGCGACCAGGTCACTGATCTGTGTCTCGGTCGATGTCAGGCTGGCCCAGCCCGATACCGGGCGCTGCTCGTAGGTCCAATGCCTGACCCGAACGCCGAGGTCGCGCAGCAGCAACCGCACTCGAGCGCTGTCGCGGGAGGATCCGATCTCGTCATAGCACGCCAGTGCCTCCCGGTAGTGAGAAACCGTTCCTTCACGTAGTCCGAGACCGGCGCTGTCGACGGCGCGGGTCTCCGCCGACGATGCCCGTATCCAGAGCGCCGTGTGCTCGCGCACGACGTCGTGCGGGGGACGGAGATTCGCACTCGTCGCTTCGGTGTGCAGTTGCTGCGTCATCTCGGAGTCCTCCAGGTCCTTGGAGTGTGCGACGGCCTGGTACGACCGCCATGGACCAAGGGTGGACTGGCTGAGCGCTCGGGTCGCCACGGCCAGCGCTACTGGGAGCTACCGGCTAGCCGTAAGTCGCCGGCCGCCGACGGGGAGGCAGTCGACTGCCAGGCGGCGGGACGACGGGTAGCCGCCAGCGCGGCGCACGTGACGATCGCCAGCAGTCCGGTGGCGAGACCGAGCGCCGCTGTGGGACCTGCGTCCAGCACGAGTAGCGCTCCGACGACCGCGCCGGCGAGCATCGCGAGCACCGCCAGGACTCGGCGCGCTACTGCCTGTCGTTGAGCGGGGGCCCGTAGGTCGACGGCGATGCTCGTCAGCGTTCTCGTCAGCACGGTAGTGGTCAGGTCGGGGACAGCGAGCTTGGTGACGACGGCATTCTGCACGCCCATCGCGAGGGCGCAGATCGCCGCTATGGCGTCCCGCGTTCCGGCGCCGTAGGGCGCACCGGCTACCAGAGCGATCCCCAAGGCGATGACCAGCAGTGCCAATTGGGCGAGCATGGCGGCTCGAAAGAGCGCGCCCCGGCGGTTGCCGAAGCGTCCGATCGCCACGCCGGTCAGGAGAGCTCCCTCGAGAAAGCCGCCGAGCGCGAAGATCGCCGCGCTCACGGAGAACCCCGGCGCGCCGGCCAGCGCGAAGCCCACGAACACCACGTTGCCGGTCATGTTGGCGACGAACACCCGTCCGAGGCTGAGAATGCTGACTGCGTCGATGACGCCGGTGAGCACGGTCAGCCCGATCAAGAGTGCTGGTAACGGCCCGTCCTTCGGATGGGCGAAATAGCTACGCCGGATGTTCAAGCCGCGTCCCCCGCTGACGCCGCGGTCGGCTGGAGCCGCCGATCGTGGATGGCCGGCGCCAGGGCCTCAGCTGTCGTCCTCCTGCGTGCCTTGTGGGCCAAATGTCCGGCCGCGAGTGCGAGTACGAACAGCGGCGTTCCGGCGATGATGAACATGTCGGCGACGTTGTAGTAGTGCACGCCGATGGGAATGAAGTCGACCGCGCCGCGAGGACTTCCGGGAGCGGTGAAGTCGTGCAGGCCGATGCGGTCGAGCACGTTGCTGCTCCATCCGGCGATCATCATGCATCCGGAGACGAGCACGGGAAGCGACTGCCGCCGGCGCCAGAAAAGGGATATGGCGACGCTCAAGAATCCGACGGCGAGAACATCGAGTACCGCGCCTTGGGTGGAGTCCGAGTACCAACCGCTGACGGTCGATCCGACCAGTACGTCACCACCTTGATTGATGCACGCAGTCGAGACACTTCGCCAGGCCCACCATTTCACCGTCTGATCCAGAACAATGATCGGTAGGAATATTGCCAGCACCATCGATCGCTGGCCGAACGTGCTTTTCAATTCGCCGGTGGATCGAAAGCGGCGCCACGTTCCTACGCCTGAACGGACCCCGTTTCGTAGGTACATGAATGCTCCCGAGCCGAATGCCGACGTGTCATTCCAGCGTGGCTCGGTTCCGGCCTCAGGTCGCCAGTGCCAGCGACCATCCTTCGGTCCGGTTAGTGCTACGACGCGATTACCGGCTAGCGGGAAGGGGCCGGACGGCGACCGTCACGCCGGCACGGTCTGGGCCGGCTCGACCCGCTGTGACTGAACGGCCTTGATGCAGTGGAGAGCCTCCAAGGAACTGAGCCGCGCTTGCGGATCCTTGTTGAGCAGGCCGTCGATCAGGGGGCGAAGGTAGCCGGCGTGTCGCGCCGGCGGGGGAGGCTCGTTCTTCACGGCCTCCAGGATCGAGAAGATGGACAGGTCGCCAAAAGGCTGACGCCCCTCGACGGCCGCGTACAGGGTGGCACCCAGGGAGAAGAGATCCGAGGCCGGACCAAAGCTGCCGTCGCGAATCGACTCCGGTGCCATGTAGGGAGGACTCCCGACCACCTGGCCGGGTTTGATCGGTGGCGCCGGTCCGCTACCGGAGGCCAACCCGAAATCTATGAGCACCACCCGGCCCCCGCTGCTCATCTGCACATTGCCCGGTTTGACGTCTCGGTGGACGATTCCCGCACTGTGCATTGCTTGCAATGCCTCCAGCAATTGACCGGCGATATCCATGACCTGGGCCCGGTCCATCCGCCCCCTTTGCCGTATCGCCTGCGCCAATGTCTGCCCGGACAACGCCTCCATGACTATCCAGAGGCGTCCGTCCTCAATAGCAAGGTCGTAAACGCCGACAATGCCAGGGTGCCTGACGCGGGCCGCGGCCTGAGCCTCACCGAGCACTCGTGTCCGCGCTTCCCCCTCGTCCAGGGTTTCCTCGGAAAGGGTGAATTCCTTTATCGCGACCGGCCGGACGAGGATTGCGTCCTCGGCAAGCCACACGTTGCCCATGCCGCCCCGACCGAGCACATGTTGCAGTAGGTACCTACCGGCAATGAGTTGTCCGCTCTTGGCCTCGCGTCTCGGCCTGGCTGCGACCGCCCCTGCTCCCGCCGTATCGAAGGGCAGCCAGTCGCCCGTGTCCGACAGCGCGTCGATGTGCGACTGACTCCGACCAGGTTCGACGCTCATGAGACAGCCGGATCAGAAGGTGGCGGTGTCGATCACGAAGCGGTACCGAACGTCGCTGGCGACCACTCGGTCGTAGGCCTCGTCGATCTGCTCGCCGGAGATGATCTCGATGTCGGCACCGAGATGGTGCTGGGCGCAGAAGTCGAGCATCTCCTGGGTCTGCCGGATGCCGCCGATCATCGAACCGGCCCAGCTGCGCCGCATCGGGATCAGCGAGAACGCGCCGACCGACAACGGATCGGGAGGCGCGCCGACATTCACCATCGTGCCGTCGAGGCGCAGCAGCGAGAGATATTTGTCCATCGGCAGGGCCGCGGACACCGTGTTGACGATGAGGTCGAAGGACCCCGCCAGGTCGTCGAAGGTGTGCTCATCGCTGGTGGCGCGGAAGTGGTCTGCGCCGAGCTTCCTGCCGTCGTCGGCTTTGGACAGCGTCTGCGACAGTACGGTGACGTCGGCGCCGAGCGCATGAGCGATCTTCACGCCCATGTGTCCGAGCCCGCCCAGCCCGACGATCGCGACGTTCTTGCCCGGTCCGGCTCCCCAGTGCTTGAGCGGCGAATACAGGGTGATGCCGGCGCAGAGCAGTGGCGCGGCCACGTCGAGCGAGATCCCTTCCGGGATTCCGAGCACGAAGTCCTGGTCGACCACGATGTGCGTGCTGTAGCCGCCATCGGTCGGCCGCCCGTCTTTGCCGACCGCGTTGTAGGTACCGACGTTGCCCTTCAGGCAGTACTGCTCCTCACCGGCCAGGCAGTTCTCGCATTCGCGACATGAATCGACCATGCACCCCACGCCGACCCGCTCGCCGACGGCGAACTTGCCGACCGCAGAGCCGACCTCCTCAACGGTGCCGGCGATCTCATGACCTGGCACCAGTGGGAACAGAGCCTCGCCCCACTCCTCGCGGGCCGTGTGGATGTCGGAATGACATATGCCGGCGTACGCGATCTTGATGAGGACATCGCGTGGACCGAGGTCGCGCCGCTGAATCACCGTCTTTTCGAACGGCGCCTTGGCCGCGGCGGTCGAGTATGCAGTTACCGGACGCATGGGGTGGTGTCTCCTCGTTCTCAAGCTGTTCGGCAGTTGATTGATGATCAAGCCGTATCGGGCCGGCTGTCCTCGCGGATCACGTCGAGTGCGCGAATCAGGTCGTTCAAGCCAACCCGCCCGTCGACGGAGGCGTTCTGGGCCCAGTACTCCACGTCCGCGGTGACCGCGGTGGCCGCCATCCGGCCGGCTTGCTCCGGCGTCAAGTCATGGTGATCCATCCGACGGTCTCCTTTCGCGCAGCGTTGTTCAACGGGACGAGGACAGCCTCGCGTGATGCACACGGCCGCTGCATCAATGCCAGCGCCCGTCGTGCCCGCCTGCTGACGGGAGCCTCCGCATCCCGGCTAGCAGGTAGCCCGGACTCGCCATGAGTGACCTACTCGAATGTGCGATGTCAGGCCCCGTGCGGCCGGGGCAGGCTCGGCGGGTGAGTCATAGCCGACTCGCTGGTGTCGCGGACCGACCCGCACGCGGACCAGTCCGCCGATTGGGGAGGCCTGCGACGTTGAAGCCGCCCCTCGCGACGCCCGGCCGCACCGCCGGCCGTGTTGATCCACAGACGCATGGGCAAGAGCGGCGGCAGGGCACGTCCGGATTGCGCAGGCCACGCGTGTGGCTGCTGACGGGTGCTGCGGCCTTGCTCGTCGCGGGGACCCTCTTCACCGCGGCAGATGTCGACGGTGACAGCCGCTATGACGTGCTCAGTCTGCTTCGGTCTGCCGGCAGGGACATCGGCTCTCTGCAGTGGCAGTACTTGTGCGTGGTGCTGGCCTTGGCGGCTCTTCACTACCTGGCCAGCGCCGTCGCTGCGCGGTCGGCCGCCGGCATTCCGCTGCCACTGGGCGAGACGCTGGTCGTCCAGTTCGCCGCAGCCGCAGCCAACCGGCTTACCCCGGCGGGCATCGGTGCCGCGGCGATCAACGTCCGCTACTTCACTCGACGGGGTCTTCGTCTTCCCGCGGCGCTCGGTGCCGTGACGGCGCTCAACGTTCTCGGCGCGGTCGCCGATCTGATCGTGCTGTCGATATTGGTGTTCGGCGGCCAATGGCTTGGTCTGTCCGGAGGCGCGAAGGAGATCACGCTTCTCGCGCGCCACGTCGCGCAGCTGGTTGCACCGTTCGGCTCACCATGGCTCTGGACAGCGGCGATCGCGCTCGTCGCCGGACTCGCTGTGATCTCGATCAGATCGCGGCGTGCCGGACGCACTCGCCACTGGAGGCAGTACTGGACGTCCATCGGCCGCCTGCTGCGCCGGCCGGCATCGCTGGCGTCGCTGATGACCGCTTCCGGCGCGACCACCCTCATCCTCGGCTTCGCGTTCGTTGCGAGCGCTGCGATGGTCCCCGGGCCGATACCCCAAGAGAGCCTCGGTGCGCTACTCATCGGATACATGATCGGAGCGGCGGCCGGCTCCGCCGTTCCGACACCCGCGGGGATCGGCTCTACGGAAACCGCTCTTGTGGCAATACTCATCGCGGCGCAGGTGCCAGCAAGCCACGCCGTCGAGGACGTACTCGTGTTCCGGGTCCTCACCTTCTGGCTCCCCGCAGCGCTCGGGGTGCTCGCGCTGCGCCGGCTCAACCGACGCCGAGCGCTTTGAGCGGCCAGGTCAACCGAGTTGGCCGGAGCCAAACGGGGCGGGCGGGCCCGGACAGCGATGATCGCCATCGCCCTAGAGCGATGG
>JAVHVD010000215.1:0-10047 GCA_032160745.1 Pseudonocardiales bacterium | reverse complement strand
TGCTGAGCGCGATGCCGTCGAGGATGTCGTGCTCGCTCGCGATCACTGCGGCCACCCCGATCTCGTCCACCAACGTGCGCAGGACGAGCGCCCCGGCGCCGATGACGTCGACCCGGCCCGGGTGCATCACCGGTAATGCCGCACGTTGGTCGTGCGTCATGTGCAGCAGCCGGGCCGTGACGTCCCGGACCTGCTGTGCGGTGATGGTCGAGCCGTGGATCGCGTCGGCGTCGTAGCGGTCGAGGCCCAGCGCGATCGCGGTGATGGTGGTGACCGTCCCGGCAACCCCTACGAACGTGACGTCCGGGTCCAGCGGCACGTCGGCGCGCGCCGCGTCGATCGCGGCGCGGACGTCGGCCACTGTGGCTGCGACCTGAGCCGCGGTCGGCGGATCGTCGCGCAGGTGCCGCTCAGTCATCCGCACGCAGCCGACGTCCATGCTGTGCGACCGCAACTCCCCGTCTCCCCCGCGCACGAGCTCGGTCGAGCCGCCGCCGATGTCGGCGACCAGCAGCGGTCCGGTCACTTGGTCCAGAACGCTGGCGGCGCCGGCGAACGACAGCTCCGCCTCTTCCCGCCCGGTGATCACCTCAGGGTCGGCGCCGAGCTCCGCGCGCACCATCGTCACGAAGTCGGCGCGGTTCGCGGCGTCGCGAGTGGCGCTGGTCGCGACCATTCGCACGCGTTCCACGCCGTGCTCTCGGATCAGGGCGGCGTAGTCGGCCAGCGCGATCCGCGTCCGCTCGATCGCCTCAGGCGCGAGCCGACCGGTCCGGTCGACGCCCTGGCCCAGCCGGACGACCCGCATCAGCCGCACCACGTCGGTGAGCGTCCCGTCCACCACGTCCGCGATGAGCAACCGGATCGAGTTCGTCCCGCAGTCAATCCCGGCCACCCTCACCGCTTTGCACCTTTCAGGTCACGTTTCGGCCCGTCAGCGGCGCTGAAAGGTGCAACGCCGGGGGTCATGGCCGGGTCACGCACGGCCCGTTGGCCCACCAGTCCGGCAGTGCGGCCAGGGCCTGGTCGCCGAGCGGGTTGACGCCCGGCCCCGCCGCCAGCGCCTGACCGACCAGCACGTGCAGGCACTTCACCCGGTTCGGCATCCCGCCGGCACTCACCCCCGCGATCTCGGCCACCTGCCCGATCTGCTCGCGCCGCGCCAGGTAGCTCTCGTGCGCGCCCCGGTACGCGGCAGCCAGCTCCGGGTCGGTCTGCAGCCGCTCGGTCATCTCGCGCATCATCCCGCTCGCCTCGAGCGTGCCGATCGCGGCGGCAGCCCTGGGGCAGGTCAGGTAGTACAGCGTCGGGAACGGGGTGCCGTCGGGCAGCCGCGGCGAGGTCTCCACGACATCGGGGTTGCCGCACGGGCACCGGTGCGCGACAGCCCTGATGGCCCGTGGCGCGCGGCCCAACTGCGCGGCCACGACCGCGCGGTCCTCGTCCGTGACGCTCGGTCCCGCAGCGTCACTCATTTTGCAGCGGCGTGGATGCTGTCCATCAACCGGTTGTTCCAGCCCGGACCGGGCGCCCCTTTGCCCGGGGAACCGGCACTCTTCTCGATGTCGGACTTCTGCCCCTTGTCGACGACCACGTAGACGGTGTCCCCGGGCATCGCGTACTGCAGTCGTTTGCGCGCCTGCTGCTGGATGAAGCCGGGGTCCGACCACAGCGCCTTCTGCCGGTTCAGCTCGGCCAGCTGGCGGCGATCGTCCTGCAACTGCTGCGCCGCCCCGCTGAGATCGTTGCGGCTGGTCAGGTACCGCTGGATCGGCGAGGCCAGGAGCACGACGAGCAGCACGACGATCCCGCCGAGCGCGAGTGCGCGCCCGGTGAGCACGGGCCGGCCACCGCTCCTGTCCGTCATGCTTCGACTCACTCCGTCGCGGGTGCGGCGTAGGGGGTCGGCGCGTAGCGCGGGAACGCGGCGGCGCCGGCGTAACGCGCCGCCTCGTCGAGCTCGTCCTCGATACGCAGCAGCTGGTTGTACTTGGCCACCCGCTCGCTGCGGGCCGGAGCCCCGGTCTTGATCTGCCCGCAATTGACCGCGACGGCGAGGTCGGCGATCGTGGTGTCCTCGGTCTCGCCGGACCGGTGGCTCATCATGCAGCGGTAGCCGTGCCGGTGCGCGAGGTCGACGGCGTCGAACGTCTCGGTCAGCGTGCCGATCTGGTTCACCTTCACGAGCAGCGCGTTGGCCGCACCGGACTCGATGCCGCGGCCGAGCCGCTCGGGGTTGGTGACGAACAGGTCGTCGCCGACGATCTGCACCTGTTCGTCGAGCTCGACGGTCAGCGCCTCCCACGCGCTCCAGTCGTCCTCGGCGAGCGGGTCCTCGATCGAGACGATCGGGTAGTCGGCCACGAGCGCGCGGTAGTAGGCGACCATCTCGTCGGCCGACTTGGCCGCGCCCTCGAACTGGTAGGCGCCGTCGCGGTAGAACTCGGTCGCCGCAACGTCGAGCGCGAGCGCGATGTCCACGCCGGCCGTCAGCCCCGTCTGGCCCACCGCCTCGATGATGAGATCGAGCGCCGCACGGTTCGAGTCCAGGTTCGGTGCGAAGCCGCCCTCGTCACCGAGACCGGTCGACAGCCCCTTCGTCTTCAGCACGGCCTTGAGCGCGTGATAGACCTCCGCGCCGTGCCGCAGCGCCTCGGCGAACGTCGGCGCACCGATCGGCGCGATCATGAACTCCTGGACGTCGACGTTGGAGTCGGCGTGCGCCCCGCCGTTGAGGATGTTCATCATCGGGACGGGCAGCAGGTAAGCGTTCGGGCCGCCGAGGTAGCGGAACAGCGGCAGGTCTGCCGACAGGGCCGCGGCCTTGGCCACCGCCAGGGAGACGCCGAGGAGCGCGTTGGCGCCGAACTTGCTCTTGTCCGGGGTGCCGTCGAGGTCACGCAGCGTCTGGTCGAGGATGCGTTGCTCGCTGGCTTCGAGGCCGATCAGTTCCGGCGCGAGGTCGTCCATCACGGCGGCGACCGCCTTCTCCACACCCTTGCCGCCATAGCGGCTACCGCCGTCGCGCAGCTCGACCGCCTCGAAGGCGCCGGTGGACGCACCGCTGGGCACCGCCGCGCGCGACAGTGTGCCGTCGTCGAGTGCAACCTCGACCTCGACAGTCGGATTGCCGCGCGAATCCAGGATCTCGCGCGCGCCTACGGCGTCGATGCTCGCCACCAGCACGTCCCTTCGGTTTCGACAGAAGTCGTCCAACCCTAACGGCGCCCGCCGTGGGCGTGACGCTGCCCCGCCGAAGGTCGGTGGCCCGCGCTCAGCCGGCGCGGATGTCGCCGACCGGCCCGCCGCGCTCGGCGAGCTCGACCCGATTGCGGCCCTGCGCCTTGGCCCGGTACAGCGCACCGTCAGCGGCCCCCAGGAGCGCGGCCACCTCCGACCCGTCCCGCGGAAAGCAGGCCACCCCGATGGAGATCGACAGCGCCGGATCGCCCGGCTCGTCCGCGGGCCGGCCGATCAGCGCGGACACGCGCAGTTCGCTGACGCGCGCCCGCAGCCGTTCGGCGATGCCCAGCGCATCCCGCTCGGTCGCCGCCGGAAGGACGGCGACGAACTCCTCACCGCCGAACCGGCCGACCGAGTCGTACTCGCGCACCTCGGCGGCCAGACGTTGACCGACGCCACGCAGGACGACATCGCCGGCCAGGTGGCCGTGCCGGTCGTTGATCAGCTTGAACCGGTCGATGTCGATGATCAGGATCGCGACGAGCTTGCCGTCCCGGTCCGCACGAGCCAGCTCCCGCCGGGCCAGCTGCTCCCAGGCGTCGGCATTGAGCAGGCCGGTCTTGGCGTCGGTGCTCGCCGCGGTCTCGAGGTCGCGGACCAGTGCGCCGCGCTGCAGCGTGATCATCGGGGCGAGGACGAGGATGCACAGCCAGGGATCCTCGACCGCGGCAAGGGCGACGAGACCACCGAGGCAGAGCGTGGCCAGTTCCGTCAGGTTCTGGTCCCGGGAACCGAGCAGGCTCCGCCGCCGCGCGCCCCCGTCGACCTCGGCAATCGCCGGCGCCGTGCGGTTGACGACCGTCTGCACCACGATGGCGATCAGGACGGAGAGCGATCCGGCGAGCCCCCAGGGCAGTCCGGCCCAGTTGTGCGCCCAGGTACGGACGACCAGCCCGGCGGCGAGACAGCCGAGCAGCTGCGTGGACCCGATGAACCACCACTGGTAGGCCGGTTGCGCCGCGGGCCGGTACTGGCGCAACCAGACGTAGCCGAGGACGGATCCGACGAGAAGGACCGCCTGGCCGGGTGGCAGGGCCACGGCCCCGGCGACCGTCCACACCGAGACCATGCTGTGTTTGAGGTCCGGACGCAGCCGCAACTGCAGACCGGCCGCGCGCGCGGCGCCTTCTTCGAAGCCGACGGCAAGAGCGCCGAGCAGGGCGAGAACCCACCAGCCGCGTTCGTCGGAGCTGACGCGGACCAATTCGAGCGCCGACCAGCCGACGACGACGGCATCCACGGCGAGCAGGTAGCTGAGCAGCTGCCGCGGGACGCCGGCGACCGGCCAGTCGGAACGGAGGCGACCTGCGCGCACCTGCCCGACCGGGGTCATCTCACTCCTGGGCGATCGTCGTCCTGCGTTCGGCAGATCGTAACCACGCGCGAACCGCCGTGAGCTGTTGTCGCGGAGGACAAATCGGGGTTATGATCGCAAAGGTCCCAGGCAGTAGCTCCCCCCGTGCTACTGGCTGGGACTCTTACTTTCCATCGGCCGACAACTCGGCTTCGCGGGCGACGATCGACTCGCGGTAGGCACGTGCCGTCCGGCGCAGCGCTGCCTCGGGATCGATCCCCGCGACCGCCGCATCCTGGACGACCGCGAACAGCCGCGCGCCGATGTCGTCGGTGGCGGGTGGCTCGACGTCGACGCCTGCGCGCGCCGCGCGGGACACCAGCTTGGCCGTCAGCGCGAGCGCCGGCTGGTTCGTCGGTACGCCGTCGACGGCCGAGCTACGCCCCTTCTCGTCGATCTTCTGCCGCTCCCAGGTCTCGTTCAACTGGTCGGCGCTGGGCTGCGCACGCCCGTCCGTTGCGGCCGAATCGGTGAAGACGTGTGGATGCCGGCGGATCAGCTTCTCGACGAGGTCGTCGGCGACATCGTCGATGCCGAAGGCCTCGCCCGCCGGCAACTCCTCGGCGATCCGGGCGTGGAAGAGGACCTGCAGCAGCAGGTCACCGAGCTCCTCGCGCAGCAGCGCGTGATCGCCCGTCTCGATCGCCTCGAGAACCTCGTAGGCCTCTTCGAGCAGGTAGCGGGTCAAGGACTCGGCCGTCTGCGCGGCGTCCCAGGGGCAGCCCCCGGGCGAGCGGAGCCGGTCCATGATCCGCACAGCGCGCTCGAGCGGGGACGTCATGACTCAGCCGGCAGGCCCGGTCGACGCTGCGGCCGAGGACGTCCCGCCGGGGCCGGGTTGAACCGTCAGGTAGGACGGGACCGCGGCCTTGCCGTCGAGGCCGATCGTCGCGGGGCTCCAGGTGCCGTAGCGCGGGCTGACGCTGACCTTCACGCCCGCCTTCTTGATGAGCGCGAGGAGTTCGGGCAGCTGGGTCAGCTGCTTGCTCTTGATGATCGCGTACTCGAGTTCCTGCACGCGCAGGTAAACCGTGACGAAGTTGCCGGCGATGCCGGAACTGGGCAGGCCCTTGCGGATCGCCCGGTCTAGTGCCGCGCCGGTGAGCTGGGTCTGCAACAGCACGCTCGCCGCCTCGTCGTGGGAGGCCGCGAGCTGGGCGTTCGTGGGAACCTTGCCGAGCGAGGCCAGGGTCTGGGTGAAGACCTGCTCCTGGATGAGGAACTGCAGCACCTGCGACTTCGGTGAGACCACCTGGTTGTTCTTGCTGGCGTTCGCCGCGACGCTCGCGTTCGGGCCGGCCGGCGTCACGTACTTGTTGACGTCGGAGTCGGTGATCCGGTGGCCGTCGATGGTCGCAGCGGTCCCGATGTTCGTCCGGCAGCCGGCCAGGCCGGCCGTCGCGAGAACAGCGGCCAGCACCGCGCTCAGCGTTCGAAGTCTCACCGGGCCAGAATCTCATGCATGGACCGTGAGCAGCTCATCGCCCTCTGCCTGGACCGGCCGGGTGCCTACCTCGACGCGCCCTGGGGCGACGAGGACAGCGTGGTCAAGGTGGGCGGAAAGATCTTCTGCTTCCTCGGTGCGAGCGACGGGCCGACCGCAATCTCGGTGAAGAACACGCGGGAGGCGGTGGCCGAGTGGCGCGACCGGTTCCCCGACCACATCGGCGTGCCGCGCTACCTGAAGAAGGATCTGTGGAACAGCGTCGACGTCACCGCGTCAGGTGGGCCGGACGCCGACGACGTGCGCGAACTCATCGACGACTCGTACCGGCTCGTCGTCGAGTCGCTGCCCAAGTCCAAACGTCCGTCCTGACGCGGCTTTGACAGCCGTCAGGAGGCGGTGACCCGCCCGGTGACCTTCTCCAGGACCTCGCCGCACCAGGTCAGCAGCGGGATGTCGCGCAGCGGCTCGCCGCCGAACTTCACCTCGGCGAACGAGCCGTCCGGCTTCACCACACCCTTGGGACGGGGCACCGACATCGTCGCGACGGCGGGCTTGTAGTGCGACCGGTCGAAGAGCCGCTGCAGCCGCAGCTGGCCGGACTCCGGCAGCTCGACCGGCGTGAAGCGCACGAGGTTGCCCTGCAGCGACACCTCGGTGACGCCAAAGCTGCGGCACACCACCTTGAACCGGGCCACCGCGAGCAGGTTCTCCACCTGGGGCGGGATCGGCCCGAACCGGTCGATCAGCTCGGCCCGGACACCGTCGACCGCTTCGTCGGTGGTCGCCGACGCCAGCGCACGGTAGGACTCGAGGCGCAACCGCTCCCCCGGCAGGTACTCGACCGGCAGGTTGGCGTCGATCGGAAGGTCGACGCGGATTTCTCGGCCCTCCTCTTCCTGATTTCCGTCGCCGCGGAAGTCCGCCACCGCCTCACCGACCAACCGCACGTACAGGTCGAAGCCCACGCCGGCGATGTGCCCGGACTGCTCACCACCGAGCAGGTTGCCGGATCCCCGGATCTCCAGGTCCTTCATCGCCACGGCCATGCCCGCGCCCATCTCGGTGTGCTGCGCGATGGTGGCCAGCCGGTCGTACGCGGTCTCGGTGAGCGGCCGCTCGGGCGGGTAGGTGAAGTAGGCGTAGCCACGCTCGCGGGCCCGACCGACGCGCCCGCGCAGCTGGTGCAGCTGCGAGAGGCCGAACATGTCGGCCCGGTCGACGATCAACGTGTTCGCGTTCGGGATGTCGAGGCCCGACTCGACGATGGTCGTGGCGACCAGCACGTCGTAGGACTTCTCCCAGAACCCCACCATGATCTGCTCGAGCGCGCCCTCGGGCATCTGCCCGTGGGCGACGGCGATGCGCGCCTCAGGCACGAGTTCGGCCAATTTGGCGGCCGCGCGATTGATCGACTCGACCCGGTTGTGGATGTAGAAGACCTGCCCGTCGCGCAGCAACTCGCGCCGGATCGCCGCGCCGACCTGCCGGGCGTCGTACGCGCCGACGAAGGTGAGGATCGGGTGCCGCTCCTCCGGCGGGGTGAGGATCGTCGTCATCTCCCGGATGCCGGTCAGTGACATCTCGAGCGTCCGCGGGATCGGGGTCGCCGACATGGTGAGGACGTCGACGGCGGTGCGCAGCCCCTTGAGGTACTCCTTGTGCTCGACGCCGAAACGCTGCTCCTCATCGACGATCACCAGGCCGAGATCCTTGAAGCGGACGGTCTGCTGCAGCAGCCGGTGGGTGCCGATGACGATGTCGATGGAACCGTCGACGATGCCCTTCCCGATCGCGTCGACATCGCCGCCCGGGGTGAACCGGGACAGCTCCTTGATGACGACCGGGAACTGCGCCATCCGCTCGGAGAAGGTCTGCAGGTGCTGGTGGGCGAGCAGCGTCGTCGGCACGAGGACAGCGACCTGCTTACCGTCCTGTACGGCCTTGAACGCGGCGCGGACGGCGACCTCGGTCTTGCCGTAACCGACGTCACCGCAGATGACGCGGTCCATCGGCAGCGGCTTCTCCATGTCCGCCTTCACCTCGTCGATCGCCCCCAGCTGGTCGGGCGTCTCGACGTAGGCGAACGCGTCCTCGAGCTCACGCTGCCACGGGGTGTCCGGTCCGAACGCGTGCCCCTTCGTCGCCATCCGCGCGCTGTAGAGCCGGATCAGTTCGGCGGCGATCTCCTTGACCGCCTTGCGGGCCCGGCCCTTCGTCCTGGCCCAGTCCGAACCGCCCAAGCGGGACAGGGTCGGGGCCTCGCCGCCGACGTACTTCGTGACCTGGTCCAGTGAGTCGGTGGGGACGAAGAGCCGGTCGCCCGGCTGTCCCCGTTTGGACGGTGCGTACTCGATGATCAGGTACTCACGCTCGCCGCCGTTGACGGTGCGTCGCACCATCTCGACGTACTTGCCGACGCCGTGCTGCTCGTGGACGACGTAGTCGCCGGACTTGAGCTGGATCGGGTCGATCGCGTTGCGCCGTCGCGACGGCATCCGGCTGGTGTCCTTGGTCAGGGACCCGCGCTGTCCGGTGAGGTCGGCCTCGGTCAGGAACGCCAGCTTCAGCTCGGGCGCGACCAGCCCGGCGGCCAGCCGTCCGGTCGTGACGTCGACGACACCGGCGTCCACCGTGGCCTCGGCGACCAGCCGGGCCGGGATCTCGGCGGCCGCGAGCCGCTCGACCGCCCGCTGCGCCGACCCGTGTCCGTCGAAGACGAGCGCGACCCGCCAGCCGTCGCGCGTCCAGGTCTTGAGGTCGTTCATCGCGGCCTCGGTGTCGCCGCGGTAGCTCGGCGCCGCGTTGAACAGGCTGGTCGTGGCGGTCGGCTCGGTCAGGGCGGTGATGCCCCACCAGGGCAGGCCCAGCGTCCGCGCCTCGGCCTCGACGTCCTCGAGGTGCCGTAGCGACGCCGCGGCCAGGTCGATGGGTGCCTTGCCGCCGCCGGCCGCGACCGCCCACGACGCGTCGAGGAACTCGTGGGACGTGCGGACGAGGTCGACCGAACGGGTCCGCACCCGCTCCGGATCGCAGAGCACGACGTGCGACCCGGCCGGAAGTTCGTGCAGGACGAGCGCGAGGTCGTCGACGAGTACCGGGGCGAGCGCCTCCATACCCTCGACGGCCTCACCGCGGCTGATCGGGTCGAGCAGCTCGCCGAGCTCGGGGTACTGGACCAGCAGCTCGGCCGCCCGCGTCCGGACCTGGTCGGTGAGCAGCAGCTCCCGGCACGGCGGCGCCCACAGGCCGTGCTCGGCGATCTCCAGGGACCGCTGGTCGGCGACCTTGAAGTAGCGGATCTCCTCGACCTCGTCGCCCCAGAACTCGACCCGGAGCGGGTGCTCCTCGGTCGGCGGGAAGACGTCGAGGATGCCGCCGCGGACGGCGAAGTCGCCGCGCTTCTCGACCAGCTCGGCCCGGGCGTAGCCGGCGGCAACGAGATCGGTGACGATGTCGGTCAGCTCGCGGCCGTCGTCACCGGCGTGCAGCTCGACCGGGACGAGCTCGCCGAGGTTGCGGACCTGCGGCTGCAACAGGGCGCGGACGGGCGCCACGACGACGGACAGCTTTCCAGCGGCCGGGTCGTCGGTCGACGGGTGCGACAGGCGACGCAGGACGGCGAGTCGCTGCCCGACGGTGTCGGCGCGCGGCGACAGCCGCTCGTGCGGCAGGGTCTCCCAGCCCGGGTAGAGCGCGACCTCGTCCGGGGGCAGCAGGCAGCGCAGCGCCGCGACCAGGTCCTCGGCCTCGCGTCCGGAGCTGGTCACGGCGAGGACGAGCCGTCCGGTGCGCGCGGTCGCCGCGAGCGCGAACGGCTGCAGGCCGTTGGGACCGCTCAGGGTGAGGGACGATGCATCGGCGGCCTCGACCGCGGCGGTCAGGGCGGGATCGGGAAGAGCGGCGGCGAGCAGGCCGGACAGTGACACTGGTGTTGCCTTTCGGGGCAGCGCAAACATCCCCGCACCTGGCAGGTGAGGGGGCGTTTTCCAGCCTACGCGCCCGC
>JAVHVD010000214.1:0-3175 GCA_032160745.1 Pseudonocardiales bacterium | reverse complement strand
CAGTGCCCGGACCGGTTACCTCCGCGCTCATGGCTCAAGACCCCGAGCTGCTCGTCCTCGGACGTCACGCATCCTCGAGCAACCACCTGTCTCGTGTGCTGCGCGCCGTGCTGCATCACCTCTCGTGCCCAGTCGTGGTCGTACCGCCCCACGACCACGCTCCTATCGAGCGGATCGTGGTCGGCGTCAGCGAGACCGAGGCGTCGGCCGCCGCCGCGCGATGGGCCGCGGACGAGGCTGCCCTGCACCACGCCGAACTCGTTGTCGTCCACGCCTGGCAGCTCGAACCGCACGGCTGGCGTGACCTGGCCCGGCCGGTACAGGCAGTCGCCCTGCACCAACGGGCAGCCGAGAACCGGCTGCGGCAGTGGGTGCACGACACGCTACCTGGGGCCGACCCCACGACGCTCGCCCCTCACGGCGGCCCGCTGGACGTAATACTCGCGGCGAGCGCGGGCGCCGACCTCATCGTCGTCGGGTACTCGCCCCACGAGCGGCTGAGCCGAGTTCTTCACGGCCACATCGCCGACGACCTCACCGTCCTGTCACCATGCCCGGTCGCAGTCATACCCGTTCCGACGGCACGCGCAGAGCCACACCCTTCCGCCGCCCACGGCTCGTAGCGAATCCGCTGTTGATCAACTGAACGTCCTCAGGACTCAGATTGATGTCATGCGCATCGAGTTTTCCCGAAGGTGCCCGATGCTTGTCGTGCCGGGAATGGCCGTGATCGCAGACGAGCGGGCGAGTAGCCACGCGAGCGTGCCCTGCGAGATGCACGCCCCGTGTCCGGGGGCGATGAGCTCGAGGAGCACCCGCGCACGAGATCGTCGAGGCCGGCCAGCCCCAGCGCTGCCGCGCGGCAATTGCTGCCGCTCCCCCGACTCCCGCCCCAGCAATGTCGGGCAGCAGAGCGTCGCGCGGCCGAAATCTGTTTTGCCGTGACGTGCGTGCTACCACCCGGCAATAAGATGACGCGTCTCTGAGGGCCTACTCGTGGTCGTTTCGGCAGGAAGCGCACGACGCGAGCAGTGGCTGGCCCGGCACGTGGCACTAGATGGCCGATCTGAGCGAGACGACACCGTCGATGCGGATCGGCGCGGCGGAAGTGGATTTGATCACGAGCGTGCCTGACCGCTGCGCGAAGACGGGCAGCCAGAGGATGCGCCGGTAAAGCGTCGTCGCCGTGCGGGTGTTCAGCCGGCCGAGGTATTTCCCGGCGAGCCACACGTCGAGTCGACCGCATTCGGGGCAGGTGCCGACCAGGATGCCGATTCGGTCGGCAGTGGCGTTCTCGCGGTGCAGAGCCGCGCCTGTGGCGGCAGCCCGCGTGTAGGTGCCGTGGTAGAAGTTGGTGCTGGCCAGTCGGGTTGCGGCGGTGGTGAGCGCACGGTCGTCGAGCGGCTTGGCGAAGCACCGTTCGGTGCTCCACGCAGAGGTGTTGCCTTCCAGGTCGCGTGCGCGTACCGACAGGCAGTATTGCGTGCCGATCGCAACGGGAAGAGTGGCGCTGGTCAGGCGCGTGCCGGTCAACCACGCGTGGTAACTGCCGAAGCCGTGGCTGGCGGTGGCGCTGCGGTACCGCACGTCATACGACCCGACACCACTCGTCGCCGCTCCCTGGACTTTGGGGTCGGTAGCTGACCATCGAGCCGTGACGCTGTCGGCGAGCGTTGCGGCTCCGGTTGGTGCGGTGAGCTTCGGGGCGGGCGCGGTGGTGTCGGCGTCGTGAGCGCCGTCCGCGTGCAGGACATAGGCCGTGGACGCGAAGCTATCCGAAGTCAGCGACGCGGTTGCGCCCGTCGCGAGGTCGAGCGCGTTCGTGGGGAGCCTGTCACAGGCGGCGGCGGTGTCGCTGTGGCGGTAGAACACCGTCGCGCCGGCGGCGGAGAACTCCGGATGGCAGTTGGTGCCGGACTGTGCCGCCGCGATCGCGGTGATGGTCCCGGCGTCGTAGATGACCAGCCCGGACGCATCCGGGTGAGTCTGGTCGGTACCGATCGTGGCGACGATGCGCCCGTCGGCGGCGACGTCGGGCTGACCCAATCCCGTTGTGCCCTCAAGCGGTGTGAGCTCACCGGTCGATAGATCGAGTCGGACGAGGCGAGTCGAGCTATCGAAGGGCTGAACGGCGACGACGGCATTGCCGTCGGCAGAGAACGCAGCGTCGCCGAGCCCGGCGCTGCCCGGCACGGTAGAGGCGATTGCGCCGGGCGCGGTTGACGCGATTCGAAGTTCTGTCAGATCGCCAGCCTGATCTGCGTGCGTGAACACGATGTGCGACCCGTTCGGTGACAATGCCGGATCGATGTCCCACTCGGGCGATGAGTCAGCCGTGGGCACCGTGGTGAAGCCTGCGCCGGTGGTTCCGTCGACGCGCGTCGTGAGCACGCTCGAGTGCAGCATCGGCGATTCGTGGGCGTACTCATAGGTCAGCGCCAGCACCGACTCGTCCCGCGACACGGCAAGATCCTCATACTCGGAGCCTGCGCCGCCGTAGACGCCGCTGCCGTAGAAGTCGCTGAATGCGGTCTCCGGTGACGGCGCAAGCCGCCGATTCATTAGTCCGCCGTAGAAGTCGGCGACCAGGGCCTCGCTGGTGGCCGTCGTGCCCGCGCCAGGAACCGAGTCCGGGCCGGTCGTAGCGGCCTGGGACGCCGTGACGAGGTAGGTGCCCGTGGAGTCGTCGGGCAGGCCTGGGATCACGAGGAACGTGTGCTGGGTGTCGGCGACCGCCTCCCGCGACCCGCCCGGCAGTACCCGGTAGACGTGGTAGGTCAGCGACGCGGCGGGCGGGTACTGCCAGTTGCCGAGATACACCGGGGGCGGGCTCCATGTCAGCACGAGGTGCCGGAATGCTCCGTGGGCGACGACACCGACCGGCTGGCCGGGCAGTGGCACGACCTTCGCCTGTATCGCCGCTCGCGCCGGGATGGATTGCCCGTCCGGCAGGCTCACCCAGCCGCCGATGGTTCCTTGCGGGTATCCGTTGGGTCGCTTGGGCGCAAACCTCAACATGATCGTGCATGTCTGGGCTGGCTGCAGGACGTGGCCCGAACACCCGTCCGCGACCACCGACCAATACACCGACCCGTCCCAGAGCGGAGTTTGATGCAGCGTCGCCAGTCCGAGGGTGGTGGGCCCATTGCCTGCCGCGGTATAGCCGAGCGGCAAC
>JAVHVD010000213.1:0-9005 GCA_032160745.1 Pseudonocardiales bacterium | reverse complement strand
CCGCCGCGATCTGGTCGAGGTTGGCCAGCAGCGCCCGCGCCGACAGCATGGCGCCCTTGGACCGGCCGCTCGTCCCGCTGGTGTAGAGCAGGACGGCGAGCTCGTCGCCGCCCCGGTCGCACTGCGGATCGGCGCCGGAGGGCGCCCGGGCCAGCAGCGTCCGCGCGGACCGGGGGTCGAGATGCAGGCCGGCGGAGCAGTCCGCGAGCAGGTGCGCGACCTCGGGAACGGTGTAAGACGGGTTGACCGGCACCGCGACCAGCCCGGCCCGCAGCGCGCCCAGGTAGAGGACGACGAGGTCCGGGCCGGTGCCGAGCTGCAGCGCGACCCGATCACCGGCGGACAGGCCCGATCCGAGCAGCGCAAGGGCGGCCGACGACACCCGCTGATCCAGCTCGGCGAAGGTCAGCCGCGCGCCCGCGTCCACCAGCGCCGTCTTGTCCGGTGTCGATCGGGCTGTGCGCCGCAGCAGGTCCGCCGGACCTTTTGCGTCTCCGTTGCTCACGGTTCCACCCTTACACCGCAGCTCGGGTTCGCGCTGCAGGCCGACTGCCCCGAGGGACCCAACTTGCGAGCGAACGTCAACAAATCACCGCACACCGGACGAAATTGATCTTGATAGGGGTGTTCACCAAGCTACTGGCCGGTTACTCTTACCCGATCTTCACACGCGATTCAATCGCGCCCGCGTTTCCCTGTCCGGAGGGTCCTACGCCGATGGCCTGGCACGACGCACGCCCAGGGCACCCCAGCCCTGCCGCAGGCCTGCGCGCCCTGGCTGAACTGGTCAACGACGCGCTGGCCGCGATGGGTACGCAGCCTGCGGTGGCCGGGCCGCTGGCCGGACCCATGTACTCCTCGGCCGTCGAGTCCACTCCGTCGGTCGCGCACAAGCCGAGCCCGGTACGCGGTCGCACGTCGCGGAACATGCGTTCGCCCGCACCGGGCCCGGGTTCCGAGCCGGAGTCCGCGCCGCCCCTGCCGGCCGACGAGACCGGCGCGGATGACGGCGTCGACGAGACGCACGCCGAGACGTGGCGCCTGGTCCGGCTCTCCCAGGAGGGCGACGGCGAGGCCTTCGGCCTGCTGTACGACCGGTACGTCGACGTCGTCTACCGCTTCGTCTACTTCCGCATCAACGACCGCGCCCTCGCCGAGGACTTCACCAGCGAGACGTTCCTGCGGGCGCTCCGCCGCATCGGCACCATCAGCTACCAGGGCCGCGACATCGGCGCGTGGTTCATCACCATCGCCCGCAACATCGTGCTCGACCACCTCAAATCGGCCCGTCACCGCCTCGAGCTGACCACCGCCGACACGCTCGAGGGGAAGGAACAGGCCGAGAGCACGGAGTCCGCCGTCCTCGCTCTGCTGCAGTCCGAGCGCCTCATGCAGGCGGTGAATCAGCTCGGTGACGAGCAGCGCGAGTGCGTGATGCTGCGATTCGTCCAAGGCCTGTCCGTCAGCGAGACCGCGGGCGTGATGGGCAAGAACGACGGCGCCATCAAGGCACTGCAGCATCGAGCGGTACGCAAACTGGCCGATCTCGTCGGTGCCGAGCTGCGATGACCATTTTCCGGGGGTTTTCGAGTAACGCTTACGGTTCTGCGTCGTTAATTGAGCTGAACCAATTCGATCAAATCGACCAGCCGTGGACGCGGCGGACGGACGCAGGGGATGAGCGAGATGTCTGAGCATCGCGTGACGATGCTGGGCGCTTCGTGGCGTCGGTTCGAGGATCCGGTCCGCTCCCGCGATCCCCGCGTGCGCGCCGTCGTATCCGCGCTGGCGACCCTCCCCGCGGCGCAGCCCCGAGCCGAGTTCCGCTCCGAGCTCCGCGCGCAGCTGGTGGCGATCGCCCCTCGAGTGGTGGCCGAGAGCACCGAGTCCGGAACCGGAATGATCGACATCGCGCCGCGCCCGATGCCGCGCCCGATGCCGGCCCGGGCGACCGCCGGAGCCCCCGCCCGCGCCTCCCGGGCCGCGCGCCACTCCGACAGCTTCGTGGCCCGCCTGCGGAGCCTTCGGCTCGGCCGTCCCCTCTCCATTGCCGCCTCGATCGTCACGGCCTTCGCGCTCCTGCTCGGCGGCGCGGTCTGGATGAGCCGGGATGCCCTGCCCGGTGACAACCTCTACGGCCTGAAGCGGGCCAGCGAGCGGGTCGAGCTGGCCACCGCGGGCAGCGACACCGAGAAGGCCCGCGCCCACCTCGAGTTCGCGGCGACACGGGCCCAAGAGGTTCGGGCGCTGCTGTCCCGCGGGTCGGTCACCGCCAGCGGCCAGGGCGCCGAGGCCGCCGGGCTCGATCCCAAGACGGCGCGGCTCGTCGCGTCCACCCTCAGTTCGGCCGACTCCGACGTGACGGCCGCATCCGTCCTGCTGGGCAAGCAGGCCGTCAGCAAGGGTTCGCCCGCGCCCCTGGACACGATGACCAAGTGGGCGCCCGGTCAGCTGGCTCGCCTCCGCGCGATAGCGGCGGTTGTGCCGAGCGGCGACCTGCGTGCACGCACCGAGTCGTCGGCGAACCTCGTCGCCGCCGCACTGACCCGAGCCGAGACCCTGGCGCCGAAGGTCGACTGCTCCTGCCTCGGCTCCACCGGCGTCGACACGCTCGGACCGGTGCCCTGCGCCACCTGCCCGACCTCGCAGGATCCGGGGCAGAACCCGTCCGGCCCCCAGCCGGGCATCGGCGGCGCGAAGACCGGGACCGGTAGCGGCGGCACCGGCGGCGCCGGCGGGACGGGCGGCACCGCCCCCAACTCTTCGGTGGGCACCCCGCACACGTCGGCGATCCCGAACCAGCCGGCGGCGTCCAGCGGCGGCAGCAGCACGGCGCAGCCGGGCCTGCCGCTGCCGACGATCAAGCTCCCGACGAGTTCGCTGCCGGTGGGCGTGTCATCGTGCTCGCTCGGTGCGACACTCGGGCCGCTCAGCGTCGGCCTGGGCCTGTGCCCCCTCGGCGTCCAGCTCTCATTGCACCCCTGAGCGCCGCCGTGCCGGGCGAGTCCGGCGGCGCTCCGAGCTGCGTTCCCGCACCGTCGATACCCTGGGGCGCGTGAGTCCGACGGGTCAGGTGACGGAGGAGCCGCGACGCTCGCTCGAGGTGGCGCCCGACCCCACCGCAGCCGCCTTTTTCGACGTCGACAACACGATGATGGTCGGCGCCTCGATCTTCCATTTCGCCAAGGGACTGGCCGCCCGCAACTTCTTCTCGTGGCGCGACCTGGTCCGGTTCACCGCCCGGCAGCTTCGGCTGCGGCTGGGTGGCGAGCACCCCGACGATCTGCACCATTCGCGGGAGTCGGCGCTCGCCTTCGTCGCCGGCAAGAAGGTGGACGAGATCGTCGACCTCGGCGAGGAGATCTTCGACGAGGAGATGTCGGACAAGATCTGGGCCGGCACCCACGCCCTCGCCCGGCTTCACCTCGACGCCGGCCAGCGCGTCTGGTTGGTGACGGCCACCCCGGTCGAGCTGGCGACGATCATCGCGCGGCGGCTCGAGCTGACCGGCGCGCTGGGCACGGTTGCCGAGGCGGAGAACGGCGTCTACACCGGCCGGCTGGTCGGCGAGGTGCTGCACGGCGAGGCCAAGGCGGCAGCGGTTCGGTCCCTGGCGGCGCGCGAAGGGCTCGACCTCGCCCACTGCTCGGCGTACTCGGATTCGATCAACGACCTGCCGATGCTCTCGCTGGTCGGCCGTCCGGTCGCGGTGAACCCGGACTCGGCGCTCCGGGGTGAGGCCAAGCGGCGCGGCTGGGAGATCCGCGACTTCCGCACCGGCCGCAAGGCCGCCCGGATCGGCGTGCCGGCCGCGCTCGGGCTGGGCGCCGCCACCGGCGCGGTCGCCGGAGGTATCGCCGCCCGCCGCGCCCACCAGAAGGGCACGTTCGATCCCGCTTACGGCGCGGTCCAGGCTGCAACGAACCGCGCCGTGCGCTGGAAGCCAAGCGCATCAAGGTGATCCCACGCGATGAGCGCGGCCGTCATCTCCAGACGCTGCGGCGCTGGACCAGCAAGCGGTAGAGGCTGCTCTGGATCGTCTCGCGCTCCCGGTCGGTGAGGTCGAAGACGGTGGCTGGGTCGTCGGCGGCGTCCACGTCGTAGTCCTCGGTATGGATCGGAGCGCCGAACTCGATGTACCACTTGCTCGGCAACGGGATGAGACCCAGCGGACCTAGCAACGGGAAGGTCGGGGTGATCGGGAAGTACGGCAGGTTCAACAGCCGGGCCAGGGTCTTGACGTTGCCGAGGACGGGGTGGATCTCTTCGGCGCCGATGATCGACACCGGGATGATCGGGACGCCCGCCCGGATCGCGGTGTGGACGAATCCACCGCGACCGAAGCGTTGCAATTTGTACCGCTCGCGGAACGGCTTGCCGATGCCCTTGAAACCCTCAGGCCACACGCCCACGAGTTCGCCGGCGGCAAGCAGGCGGTCGGCATCCTCGGTGCAGGCCAGCGTGCTTCCGGTCTTGCGCGCGAGCGAGCCGAGGCCAGGGGCGTTGAAGATGAGGTCGGCCCCGAGCATGCGCAGGAACCGCCCGGCGGGGTGCTCGATGTGAACCGCGAGCGCGGTCATCGCCGCGTCAAGGGCCCACAGCCCGCCCGCGTGGTTGGCGACAAGCAGCGCGCCGCCTTCGGCGGGGATGTGCTCGATGCCGTTGACCTCGACTCGGAACCATTTCTGGTAGAGGGGTCTGAGCAGCGGCAGGACCGCGTTCTGCGTGAGGTCGCGGTCGAAGCCGTACTCGTCGACCTGGTAGCGACCTTCGAGGCGGCGGTGGACGAAGGCCAGGCCGTCGCTGACCCGACGCTCCCACGCGGGTCCGGATGGCTGGACGACGCTCGCCGGGCTGGCGGCGAGCTCGGTCGTCGCCGACACCGTCTCGTCGTCGGACAGCGCAGTCGGCGTCAGAGTGTGGATCGACGCGCCGACTTCGTCCAATCCCGGGCCGGGGCGGGGTCGAGTCGTGCGGCGCGAGGCCAGGCGGCGGGCGCGGCGCAAGCGGCTGGCCGGCTCGTCGCCGTGCAGCGGGATGATCCTCGCTTCGTCCACGTTCTACCCCCTCTCGATTGGATTGGTCGGCGGTGCGTCAGGCTCCCGGCACTGCCAGCCGACGCCGATCGAGACGCGCCTGAACTATCCGCGACCCTACGCCGATGCCGACCAGGGCGAGCTTGGGTACCGATCGTGTGCCCGCCACATAGTCATCAACCGTCTCAGTGGTTGTGTGGCGCGGCGCGTAGCCGAATTCCTCGTGCAGGCGCGTGGTGTCGACGACGCGACCGAAGTTCAGGAACCGGGTCTCTTCGGCGGCGACGTCGAGGACGCCGCTGTTGCGGACCAGCATTCCGGCGAGTCCCATCGCCCGCCCCGGGACGGGCACTCTGAGCTTGCCGGCGCGGCGCACGATCTGCGACAGCGAGACCGCTCCCTCGCCGGCGACGTTGAACACGCCGCGGCGGCGCGCGACGGTCGCGACCCGCAGGGCCTCGACGGCATCGCTCTCGTGGAGCAACTGCAGGCGCGGGTCGAAGCCCATGACTGTGGGGATCACCGGCATGCGCAGGTAGCGCGACAGCGCAGTGTCGACGGTCGGGCCGAGGACGCTCGCGAGACGGAGGACGCAGATGTCGATGTCCGGGCGGCGCCGGGCGAACCCGCGCACGTACCCCTCGACCTCGACCGCATCCTTGGCGTAGCCGAACTGCTCACCGTCGTGCGGGTGCATGTCCTCGGTGAATACGGCCGGGTCAGAGGGTCCGCAGCCGTACACCGCGGTCGTCGACTTGACCACGACCCGCTCAACCGACTCGGACTTCTGGCAGGCGCCCAGCAGTTGCATCGTGCCGATGACGTTCATCTCTTGCATCGGCACCCGGCCGCCGACCGTCCGGGTCGATGCCATCAACGCGGTGTGCACGACGGTGCTGACGCGGGCCTGCGCCATGACCTTGGCGATCAGCGGATTGCGGATGTCAGCGCGGACGAACTCGGTCCGGCCCAGCAGCGGCAGGTCGACCGTTCGCGGCGGGACCGTGTCTATGCCGATAACCCGCTCGATCGAGGGATCAGCCGCAAGTTGGGCGGCCAGGCGCGCGCCGAGGAACCGGCTGACGCCGGTGATCAGGACAATGGTTTCCATCGGCCCGCAGGGTCGGCGCGCGCTACTTCTTGTTACGGCGCTGGACGCGCGTCTTCTTCAGCAGCTTGCGGTGCTTCTTCTTCGCCATCCGCTTGCGCCGCTTCTTGATGACAGAACCCATGCGCCGATCCGCCTCTCCGCAATTCACTGTTGTCGAAGCGTTCCAGCACTCAGTTCCGAGCCATTGCTGCCGACAGCTTCCAGCGGTAGAGCCTACCCGGCCTCGATGAACGCGGCACGCAGGTAGTCGTGGACGGCGCCCTCGGGCACGCGGAACGAGCGGCCGACGCGGACAGCGGGCAGTTCACCGGCGTGCACCATGCGATAAACGGTCATCTTCGATACGCGCATGACCCCGGCGACCTCGGCGACGGTCAGGAACTTGACGTCGGCGAGCGAAGGATCGACCGGGCGTACCGCGGCCGGTTCCTGGGCACCGTCGTCGTTCTCCCGTGTTGCGGACATCTCTCACCGACACCTTCGGCACGTGTCGGTGCGTCGGCTTCCCCACCGACGAACGGGACACGCACGTGCTGTCATGAGACTAGCGGTACGGATGTGGCCTGTGCGATAGCTGAAGACCACCTAAGTACGGGCCGAACGACAGTTTTGCTGGGATTTGCGGTCATTCCGCCTCACCGAGTTCCTTGCTGCGCTTGGCCGCCGCTTCGATGGCGGCAAGTAGCGCCGCTCGGACGCCGTGGATCTCGAGCTCGCGAATGGCTGCGATCGTGGTGCCGCCTGGGCTGGTGACGGCCTCGCGCAGCTGGACCGGGTGCTCCCCGGTGTCGCGCAGCATGGTCGCGGCGCCGACTGCGGTCTGCACGATCAGCTCGGCGGCGAGGGTCCGCGGCAGCCCCAGCAGGATGCCGGCGTCGATCATCGCCTCGACCAGGAAGAAGAAGTACGCCGGTCCCGAGCCCGAGAGTGCAGTGACCGCGTCCAACTGTGATTCCGGTACCCGGGCGACCTTTCCCACCGAGCCGAGCAGCAGTTCGGCGACGACCAGGTGCTCCTCGCTCGCGTGGGCGCCCGGGGCGACGGCCGTCATGGCCTGGTCGACGAGCGCTGGAGTGTTCGGCATGCAGCGCACGACCGCTACACCGGCGGGCAGGGACCGCTCGATGTGCGCGGTCGTGACGCCGGCGGCCACGGAGACCACCAGGTGCTGGCCGCCGATCACGGTGGCGACCTCGGCGAGCAGCGTGTCGATGTCCTGTGGCTTGACGGCCAGGATGAGCGTGTTCGCCTGGCCGACGGCCGTCGCGACGTCGACGACCTTCACGCCGAACTTGTCGGTCAGGTAGCTGGCCCGCTCGGGGTGCTTCTCGCTGACGACGACGTCGGCCGCGGTGCGCTCACCGCGCAGCAACCCCGACAGCAGGGCCTCACCGATCTTGCCGCCGCCGAGGATCGCGATCGAGTCCATCGTGGGTCACCCCTTCGAGACGAGTGCGCGCCCGAAGAACGCGAGGTTGGCCGGACGCTCGGCAAGGCGACGCATCAGGTAGCCGTACCACTGGGCACCGTAGGGGACGTACACCCGCACGGTGTGACCAGCGGCGGCCAAGCGCTTCTGCTCGTCGGGCCGGATGCCGTACAGCATCTGGAACTCGAAGTCCCTCTTGCCGAGTGTCTGGGCGCGGTCGGCGGCGATGGCGACCAGCGTCGGATCATGAGTGGCGAACATCGGGTAGCCGTCGCCGCGCAGCAGTGCGTTCATGCACCGGACGTAGGACAGATCGACCTCAGTGCGGCTCTTGTACGCGACCGACGCCGGTTCGTCGTAGGCGCCCTTGCACAACCGGACCCGGCTGCCGGCGTAAGAGAGGTCGCGGCAGTCGCTCTCGGTCCGGTGCAGGTAGGCCTGCAGGACGGCTGCGGTCTCCGGGAACTCGACCCGCAGCTTGCGCAGGATCTCCAGCGTCGAGTCCGTCGTCGTGTGGTCTTCCATGTCGAGGGTGACGGTGGCGCCGAGGCGGCGGGCGTGGGAGCAGATCGTGCGGGCATGCTCGAGGGCGATTTGCTCACCGTCGGCGCCGAGGGCCTGGCCGATTGCGCTGAGCTTGACGCTGACCTCGGTACGGGCGGTGAGCAGGCCGAGCCGCTCGGTCAGCTTGGCCGCGTCGAGTGCCTTGAGCAGTTCGACGTACGACGCGGCGACGTCGTCGGCCTGGGCTCGCTGGGTGGTGTCTTCGCCCAGATGGTCGAGGGTGACGGTCAGTCCGTCTGCTACCAGCTTCTTCGCGACCGCGACGGCCGACGCGGTGTCGGGCCCGCCCACGAAGCGCCGCACCACCGCGCGCGAGATCGGCGCGTGCGTGACGAGACCTTCGATACGCCGGTTGCGTGCGGCAGCCAGAATCGCGGTGCGCAGCATGCGTTCAGGCTAGTGGGGCGCGCCTGCGCCGACTCCGGCGCCAGCAGCCGAATAGCAACGCGCCCGCCCCCGCTACTGATTGACGGCTGGCACACGGCATCCGGGCAGATACCACCCTTCCGAGATTGTCCTACCGTTGTATGACGGAAATCGTCTGACAACCGTAGGACAGTTTCGGACGAGCTGTACTGCCCCGGGAGCCTGCTCGCAGGTTGATCAGATCGTCCCTCTGGTGCGACCGGAGATCGTCACAAGATTCGGTACCCGCGAGGTGGTTGGCCGCGACGAGCCCCACGAACTAGTGGTTGGCCTGGCGGCGAGCGACGAGGTGCAGCCGGCAGAACGCCAACGCCTCGAGCAGATCCGCCTCTCGCTCAGCCCGATCGAGCGCGCGCCGGGTATTGATCTCGACGATGACGTGCCCGTCGAACGCGCGAGCGGCCAGCCGTTCGAGAACCTCGGCACACGGCTGGTTACC
>JAVHVD010000212.1:0-4649 GCA_032160745.1 Pseudonocardiales bacterium | reverse complement strand
CGCCTCAGCGAAGGGTTCTTCGATGACCATCTCCGCTTCCAGCAAGTCCGACGTCGCGTCGCGCAGCATCCCGGACACGGTGACGCAGCTGCGCGCGACCTTCCGCAGCGGCCGCACGAAGCCGGTGCAGTGGCGCCTGGCGCAGCTGGATGCAGTGGTCCGGCTCGTCACCGAGCGGGAGAGCGAGCTGGCCGAGGCGCTGGCCAAGGACCTTGGGCGCGGACCGGTCGAGGCGTGGATGGCCGACCTGGCGCCGGTCACCTCGGAGGCGAAGTACGCAGCGAAACACCTGCGCTCGTGGATGAAGCCGACCAAGGTGAAGCTGCCGATGAGCGTCCAGCCCGGGAAGGCCTGGTACCAGTACGAGCCGCTCGGCGTCGCGCTGATCATCGGACCGTGGAACTACCCGATCCACCTCGTCCTTGCCCCCCTGATCGGAGCGATCGCCGCCGGCAACTGCGCGGTGCTCAAGCCGTCGGAGAACACGCCCGCCTGCTCGGCTGTGCTCGCAAAGCTCGTGCCGCAGTACCTCGACCCCGAGGCGATCGCAGTCGTCGAAGGCGCGGCGGACGCCACGCAGGGTCTGCTCGACCAGGCACTCGACCACTGCTTCTTCACCGGAGGGCCGGAGATCGGCAAGGCGGTCATGGCCGGTGCGGCGAAGCACCTCACCCCGGTCACGCTCGAGCTCGGCGGCAAGAGCCCGGTGATCGTGGCCGACGACGCCAAGCTGAAGGTCGCCGCCCGGCGCATCGCCTTCGCGAAGCTGCTCAACTCCGGGCAGACGTGTGTCGCGCCCGACTACGTCCTGGTCGATCGGAAGGTCCGGGACACCTTCGTCGACGAGCTGAACAAGGCAATCAGCGCGATGTCGCCCGAGCCGACCCTGCCCATCGTCAACAGCCGCCAGGCCGGCCGGATCGCCGAGCTCGTCAACAACGCCGGCGGACGCACCGTCCGCGGCGGCAAGATCGACCCCGACGGCAAGCGGGGCGAGCTCACGGTGATCGTCGATCCCGACGCCGACGCAGTCGTCATGCGCGACGAGATCTTCGGGCCGGTCCTACCGATCGTCAGTGTCGACTCGATGGACGACGCGATCGCGCACGTCCAGCAGGGACCCAAGCCGCTGGCCCTCTACCTCTTCAGCGAGAGCCGGGCCAACGAGGAACGCGTGCTGGACGAGATCAGTAACGGCGGCACGGTCGTCAACCAGCTCATGTACCACCTGCTGGTCAACGAACTGCCCTTCGGTGGTGTCGGCAACAGCGGCACCGGCTCGTACCACGGCAAGTGGGGCTTCGAGACGTTCAGCCACCGCAAGTCCGTGCTGCGCAAGCCGACCTGGCCGGATCCGTCGCTGGCCTACCCGCCGTTCACCAAGATCAAGCAGAAGATCATGCGGAAGGTCTTCTGACCGACGGCGCTGCGCGAGTTGGTCAGGCGTCAGGCGTCGAGGTCGGGCGACTGGGCCCGATCGGCCGCTTCGCGCATCTCGAACGCGTCGCTCGCCCACTCGCCCATCTCGTGCGCGATCTCGCGCACGGCACCGGTGATGATCGTGGCGATCCGCCCCACGTGGTTCGCTGCCGACTCGGTCAGCACCTGCGCCGTGTCCTTCGCGACCTCGAGTCTGCTGACCACGTGTCCTCCTGGCGTGCCGATCGCTGCTTCTTGGCCGGCCGTCACGCGACGGCGGAAAGCTTCGTCGAGACCACGGTAACCGCAGGAGCGGCGTCGGTGTCGCCCCGGCGGTTGGGCAGCGCCAACCGGAAGATCTTGCCCCAGGTCGACCCGAGCTGCTTGGACAGGCTGCCGGTGTTGTACGGCAGCCCGTACTTCTCGCACAGCGCCTGGACCTCGCCGGCGATCTGCGGGTAGCGCCGGGCCGGCAGGTCCGGGAACAGGTGGTGCTCGATCTGGTGCGAGAGGTTGCCGGACAGGATGTGGAACAGCTGACCGCCGGTGATGTTGGCCGAACCCATCATCTGCCGGATGTACCACTCGCCGCGGGTCTCGTCCTCGGTCTCTTCCTCGGTGAAGGTGGCGACACCGCTCGGGAAGTGGCCGCAGAAGATGATCGAGTACGCCCAGAGGTTGCGGACGAGGTTGGCAGTGGCGTTGGCCGACACCGTGCTGAGCGCCTGCGGGCCGGTCAGCAGCGGGAACAGGACGTAGTCCTTGAGCGACTGCTTGCCGATCTTGCGCCAGATTCCGCGCAGGAGATCCTTGTTCTCCGACATCTTGCGCTTGCCGGTGATCAGGTTCTCCGCCTCGAGGTCGTGCACCGCGACGCCGTACTGGAAGAAGGTCATGAGCAGGAACGCCCAGACCGGGTTGCCCAGGTAGTAGGGGTTCCACTTCTGGCTCGGGTCCATCCGCAGGATGCCGTAACCGATGTCGCGATCCTTGTCGAGGATGTTGGTGTACGTGTGGTGCAGGTAGTTGTGCGAATGGCGCCACTGGTCGGACGGGCAAGCGGTGTCCCACTCGAACTTCTTCGAGTTCAGCGCCGGGTCACGCATCCAGTCGTACTGACCGTGCATGACGTTGTGCCCGATCTCCATGTTGTCGAGGATCTTCGACAGCGAGAGCGAGGCGACGCCGGCCAGCCAGAACGGTGGCAGCGCACTCAACATCAGCGACGCCCGGCCGCCGACCTCGAACGCCCGCTGCGCCTTGATGACGTTGTAGATGTACTCGCGGTCGACCTCGCCGAGGTCCTCGACGACGCCCTGGCGGATGGCGTCGAGCTCGCGACCGAGCTCCTCGATCTGCTCGTCGGTCAGTGTCACGGACTTGTTGTTCGTCATGATGTCCCCTCTCGGAGGTGGATCAGAGATCGATGGCGACGTCGCCGACGGGGGCCGAGATGCACAGCTGCACCTCGGTGTCGGGGTCGGTGTGCAGCTCGCCGTTCAGGACGTTGCGGGTGCAGCCGGAGGTCTTGACCTTCGTGCACGTGAAGCAGATGCCCATCCGGCAGCCGTACTCGGGGGTGAGGCCTGCGGCCTCGGCCTGCTCGAGCAGCGTCGCGCCGGAGTTCTCGACGACGGTGTCGCCGAAGGCGATAGCACCGCTGACGTCGCCGTCGGACGGCGCCACGAGCGGCGGAGTGAACTCCTCGGTGTGCAGCGAGTCCTCGATGCCCTTGGCCGCGTAGTGCTCGCGGATCGTGGCCATCAGCCCGGGCGGACCGCACAGGTAGGTCGCGGCGTCCTGTGCGTACCAGGGTGCGACCTCGGCGAGGTGCGTCTCGTCGAAGAGTCCGTGCAGGTCGCCCCCATCGGCCTGCTTGGTGTACGCGAGGACGAGTCGGACGTTGTGGTGCCGGCCCGCCAGCTCACGCAGCTGCGCCAGATGGGCGACGTCGTTCTCGGTGAACGCGTAGTGCAGGAAGACGATCTCCCCTTCGTAGTTCTCGTCGGTGAGCGTGCGCAGCATCGACAGCACCGGGGTGATGCCGCTGCCGCCGCTGAGCAGGACGATCTTCTCCGGCCGCTCCGCGGGCAACCGGAAGACTCCGTCGGCCTGGCTCAGCCCCAGTACGAGGCCCGGCGTTGCGTTCCCATGGAGGAATTGGGACACCACGCCCTGTGGGTGGGCCTTGATCGTGATCTCGATCCGACCGTCGGCGCGGTACTGCGAGCAGGACGGTGAGTAGCACCGGCTGTGCCGCACCCCGTCGATGTCGACCGCGATCTGCACGAACTGCCCGGCCTGGAACCCCTTCCACTGCCGGGTCGGGCGCAGGGTGAGGGTGACGCTGTCCGGTGTGCTGCGCTCGACGTCGGTGACGACGGCTCGTAGTTCACGGACGGTGAGCATGGGGTGGACGAGCTCGAGATAGCGGTCGACCCCGTGCGGCGTGGCCAGCGCCTCGAGCGCGCCGAGCTTCGCGGCGACCGCCTCGAGCGCGGCGAGCGGCGAGCGCCGACGGCGGGCCGTGCTGCCGTGCGGCCGCGGGCGGCGCACCGGATTCAGCAGAGACATGACGCCCCTCCTCGCGAGGTCCTCCCGGCACCGAATTTCAGTGCACGGTTGTTCACTCATTAAGAGTGTCGGGCGACGGTAGGACCTGTCAATGACCTCCAGACGTGACGGCCCGCACGTCGTGAGCCGGGTCCCGGGGTGCACGGGCGTACTCTTTGCGCGTGAGTGAGGGGCGACCCATGGGCGAGCGGCACGTCGTTCTGCACGAGATCGTGCGGGAAACACAGACCCGCGCCGAGCGCAAGGAGCAGACCCGGCAGCGGCTGCTGGACGTCACGGTCCGGCTCATCGCCGACCGCAGCTTGGCCAGCATCAGCCTGCGCGAGGTGGCGCGCGAGGCCGGGATCGTCCCCACCGCCTTCTACCGGCACTACGCGACGATGGATGCCCTGGGCATCGATCTGGTCGACGATTCGATGCGGCCCTTGCGCCAGATGATCCGCGATGCCCGGCGTGGACGGGCCGCGCACGGCGACATCATCGCCGACACCGTCGCCGTCCTGGCCAAGCAGGTCCGCGAGCATCCGGACCAGTTCCGCTTCCTCAGCCGGGAACGGTACGGGGGCGTCGCGGCGGTCCGTCGGGCCATCGCCACGGAGCTACGACTGTTCACCAGCGACCTCACGATCGACCTGGCCCGGCTCACGACCGGCTAC
>JAVHVD010000211.1:0-5462 GCA_032160745.1 Pseudonocardiales bacterium | reverse complement strand
AGGTAGCCGATGTAGTTCCAGGCGATCATCAGATGGCCGAGCACCAGCGCGCGCCGAAGAGTGACGGCGCGCGTCCGCCGCGAGTAGATGAAGCCGATCAGCAGGTTCGGGGCGAAGGAGAGCACGTACCACAGGACCGCGTACGTGGCCTGCCACGACAATCCGCCCAGCCCGGTGGCGATGATGCCGTGCCCCGAGCCGGTCAGCAGCTGAAAGATGATCCACTGCTGCAGGATCGACCACGGCAACACGATGACCCAGGGCACGAGCAGGTACGACGTCACTTCGACGACGGCGACCTCGTTGACGTGGTCCGAGCGCCACAACTCGGGCAATCGGCGGATCGAACTCATGTGGCCCTGGTACCAACGGGTGCGTTGCCGGATCAGTCGCGGGAGCGTGTCGACGGCCTGCTGGTCGACGTATGCGTCGGTCGTGGTGGTGATCCGCCACCCGGCGGCGATGAGTCGCAGTCCGAGGTCCAGATCCTCGGTCAGCGAGCGGCTCCACGGTTCGCCGTCGAGTTGCTGCACCGCGCTGAGCCGGGTGAACTGACCGTTGCCCCCGAGACTCACGGTGCCGCTGATGGAGCGGGCGAACTGCGACAGGGCGGAGATCATCCAGAACTCGATGTCCTGGAATTGTGCGATGAGCTTGGCGCGGTTGCGGATCCGTACGACGAGCTGAACTCCACCGACTCGCGCGTCGTCGAACAGGCTGAGCGCGATGCCGACCGCACCCGGGCTCAGCCGTCCATCCGCGTCCATCACACCGACGACGACCTCGAGCGGATCGAGCCCGCGCGCGGCGACGTCCGACGTGAGTGTGGGAAACGCGGCGTTGAGCGCCGCGCCCTTCCCCTGCCGGGAGTTCGCCTCATCGCGGACCAGGACGATCAGCCGGCTGGTCGCCGGGCAACCGACCGCGGCTGCTCGGGCGCGGTCGGCCGTCCGGTCGTGCGACCCGTCGTCGATGACGATGACCGTGCATCCGGGCTCGGACAGCAACCGGCGCACGGTCTCACCGATGACCATCTCCTCATTGAGGCACGGGATGAGGAAGTACAGCGCCGGCCGGGCGGCCGAGTGCGCGGCGGTTGCTGTCGCGCCCTCCTGGCTGCTCAAGCGGAGCCCGTTGCGTCTCGCCACGCGGATGCCAAGAACGAGCGAGATCGCGAAGTACGGCAGCGCCAGCGCCAGGATGACCTGCGACAACCAGCCGAAGAAGTGCTGCACGGTCACCCGCCCGTCCGGACAGGAGGCCCGGCCGCTGAACGCCCGCCGAGCAGCACGACGGCGAAGGCGACGCCGGCGAGGCAGGTGCCGACTACGGTCAGGAGGGATCCAAGGTAGGTATGGGCGATGGTCAGGCCGGGATCGCGACCCCATTCCGAGACAGTGGCGCCGATCGCGGTCAGCCGCGCGACGTTGCCGAGGACGAGAGTGGTGGCGGCCAGCCCGATCGCGCTCAGCGTGCGGCCGGGGGAGAGCGGTTTGAGCAGCATCAACGGGGCGGCACCGATCAGCAGCGCCGCGAGCAGATAGGCCACGCTGCACTCGCTGGTGAGCACGAAGATCGAGTCGACCGAAGTGCTCTTGTAGAGAATCAGCAGGTGCCGTCCGGGATTCGCCGCGACGGTCTGGCCGGTTATGAGATGGATCGCTCGAGCCGACAGTACGGCCTCCACCCCGCGCCACGTCTGGGCGCCCAGGATGAGCAACACTCCGGCCGTGACGAGTGCTGCGGCGGCGAGCCAGCGGGTCAGCCGGGAACGGCCGCTCAGCCCGTTCGCTCGCCGGTGCGCGGGCGGATGCATCAGCTCGTGTCGGCCGCGGCGTCCGTCGGCCTCAGCCCGACGCACCTCGCCGACGTCCCCATCTGGTGAGAAGCAATCCGCTGACGAGCAGCAGGGTGGCGGCGACAACCCACCAGGCGGTGCCGAAACCGGTGCTGGCCAAGCCACCCGTGCCGATCGTCACGCCCACTATCCCGGTCTTTCCGTACATGGTGTTCCTTCCGCGGAACTTTCAGATTTCAAGACAGGGACGGTGCCGGGACGCGGCGACGACGGGCGACGAGCACTCCGACGGTGGTCAGGAACACGAGCAGCGCCACCGCCCAGCTCGCGCGCCCGAACAGCGGCGCCGAGGACACTCCAGAACTCGGTGCGCAGGCGGGCGTGTTGATCGTGTCGTTGATAAGCGTCACCGCGCCGGTGCTGGCGAGGATCCGCCCCTGGACATCGACGCCGTTCCCGAGCGATGCCGAGTCCGCCGCCAAGATCGTGCCGTTGAACGTCGAGTTCGCGCCGAGGGTCGCGGAGCTGCCTACCTGCCAGAACACGTTGCACGCCTGCGCGCCGTTGATCAGTGCCACCGTGCTCGAGGCGCCGGTGATCAGGGTGCTGCCCACCTGGAAGATGAACACCGCGTCGGCGTTGTTCTGGCCGTCGAGCGTCACGGTCGCACCGACACCACCGATGGCCAGCGACGTCGGCGCGTGATAGACGCCGGCGTTGAAGGTCTGGCCCACCAGGTCATAGATCGGGTTGAAGGTCTGGTCCGGCGTCCGCCCGGCTGCGCTGACCGACGCCGTGCCGGCCGCCGTCTGTGCGGACAGCGACGTGGCGTCGCCGGTGTGAATGGTCCCCGGTGCATTCACCTGTCCAGGCGGGAAGCCGGTCACCGCGGAGCCCGGACTCACGCCGAGGTTGCCGCCCACGCCGGCATCGGCACTGATCACGCTCGATCCGGTGTTCGTCACCGTCGACCCGGCGAGGACGCTGAAGGCCGCGGCGGTGCCGAGATCAACCGTGGCCGGGTTGGGGAACGCCGCTGCTGACCCGGCGGACTGGAGGAGCAACATCGCCCCCGACGAGAAGCACAAGTATGCGCACCGGCGCCGGATCCGGTTGCCCCGTTCAGCATTTGGCCGCAGCTTCGGGACTCGGAACGAGACTTTTCGGGCCATGGCCACGCCATCCGTCAGTGCTATCCACCTGGCGGAACGATCAATCGCGCCTGTCCAATATGGACAACGAAAACGACCTTATACTGATTTAACAAATTGTCGAGTCGGAATCGACGGACTTTCCGCATCCGCGCGCGATGTCCGACTCGGACACCGACCTGACCGGCGCTCGACCCGGTCCTCCTGACGCGGCGGGTCAGCGCTGCGCTTTGAGCTTGCGCCAGCCGCCGGCCCGGTTGTCGGCAATGATCTGCCGGAACATCGCGCTCAGTGCGGCGGCGTTGATGGGCTCGCCCTCGCGGAAGGCGACTGTGCGTGCCGTCTGATTGTCGTGTCCGGCCGTGATGATGCCCTCGGGGTCCGGGACGATGCCCCCGTCGTAGAGAAATATGTTCACGTGATCCTTCGCGGCAAGGAACGCGCAGATGTTGCCGGCGAGAACGAAATAGGGCTGGCGGGTCCGCTTGATCGTCTCGTCCACCTCTGGGTCGGCGCCGTGCACCAGGTCGCGCACCTCGTGGCAGATCGCCTGCTGCCAGCCGGGGAGAGCATCGATGTACTCGTCGACGCGAGGGTCCTTGGAGTAGGCCACCGAGTGATCCTGACAGCGGCCGATGAGCCTGTCGAGGCGCTGAACCCGACTGGAACCGAGTACCGACCTGGCGCAGGCTGCGAGCGTGGACACGATCATCGCTTGGCTGGCCAACTACCTGCTCTGGGCGATGGCGGCCGCCGCCGTGGTGCAGGGATTCCTCCGCGAGCGGGCTTCCGCGCGGATCAACGCCGCCGCCTGCGCCGCCGTCGGACTGGGATTGACCCTTGTGTTCATCATGATCGCGGCCAAGTTGCACACCGACCCGAGGCCGTTCGTGCAGAATCCGAATCTGCATCCGTTGATCGCCCATAGCGCCGACAACGGGTTTCCGTCCGATCACTCCGCGGCTGCCGGCCTGATCGCCATGCTGGTGACGATGCGGGATCGCTTCTTCGGCGCAATTCTGTGGGTCGCCGCTCTCGTCGTTGCCGCAGCGCGGATGGCCGCCCACGTCCATCACCTACAAGACGTCGTTGCCGGGCTCGCCATTGGCGCCGCCGCGGCCGTCATCGCCGCCGCTCTCGTGCGGGTGGCCGCGACGCGCGTAGCGGCGCTGCGTTGACCGCCGCCGTGCGCACTGGGTGATCCGTCGCGGTGATCCGTCGCGCTCGTTCGGGCACCGGCCTCAGGTGTCAGCGAGACGCGGCCTTGCCGTTGCCCGTTGCCCGCGTCTCCGATGTCCTCAGCGGAAGGTTCGGGAGCTGTCCGGTGTCGGCCACTTCGGCGGCGATCTCGGCAATCTTGCGATGCGTGTGTTGGCTGGCGATCCGCAGCAGATCGAAGGCCTGATCACGCGTGGTCTTCTGCTGGTGCATGACGATGCCCATGGCGACACCGATCTCCCGGCTGTTCTCGAGCGCCTTTTCGAGGTTCGCAGCCCTCTCCCGTGCCGCCGCGTTGGATACGGCGATCGCCCCGTGCGTGGCAAGCAGCAGCGCGATGGTCGCTGCGGGCTCGCCGAACGCCGCGGGTTGGGTCGAGTACATGTTCAACGCGGCCACAACGGCGTGGTCGTTCTCGACGTACAGCCGCAGCGACAGCATGCTGACGATGCCGGTCGCATCGAATGCCTGTCGTCCGAACTCCGGCCACCGCCGGTCGCTGCGCAGATCAGGCGTGTCGAAGACGGTGTCGTGGACGATCGCCTCCACACAAGGGCCACTGCGCAGGTCGTACTGGATCCGGTCGGCCTTGTGCACGAGATCGGAGGTGGCGCCCACGGTCTTGAACGCACCGTCGCGGCCGATGGTGACGCCGGCGAACTCGCCGCCGGGGACGCGCTCCACCGCCGTCGCGCACAACGCTCGGAAGACGGTGTCGGTCCTGTCGAAGGACGCGAGTTGGCGGCCGATCGACGCGAAGAGGATCGCCAGCTCGACCGACGACAGTTCCGGCTTCACCTGGGGCGGGACGGTGACAGGGAGTTCGATCGCAACACGATGACCTCGATGGTCTCGGTCGCGGGAGGGCTCGCTGGGCGGCCCACGACGTGGAAGATCCGAGTTTCGGACCCGTGCCCGATGCTACGCGCCCGCACCTCCGAATCGGCCGGACGTCCGAATCGGCCGGGCGTACGCGACGAAACCGCCTATAGGGCACGGGTCAGATTGACGGCGTTGCGGTCCGGGTCCTCGATGTGCGCCACCCGCTGCCCCCAGGGCATGTCGTTGGGCGGGCCGAGGACGCGCCCGCCCAGGTCTTCGACGCGGGGCAGCAACCCATCGACATCGTCGACGTCGATGCTGAGCAGGATCCGCTGCCCGGCATCGGTCGACGCGCCGTCGTCGGACACCAATCCGAGGCGGCTGTCGCCGACGAGCATGCCGACGTAGAACGTCGGACCCTCTTCGGGCACGCGTTGCTCCTCGACCGCGTCGAGCAGCTCGGTGTAGAACGC
>JAVHVD010000210.1:0-3648 GCA_032160745.1 Pseudonocardiales bacterium | reverse complement strand
CAGGCGAGCGGCCGCAAAGCCGCCGATCACCGTGCCCTCGGGGGCAGCGGTCAGCAGCGCAGCTGCGCGGCCGGCCACATCGGCCACCAACCCGGCAGGGCGCCAAACGCCTCGCGTCACTTTGACGAGCCAGTCAACCGGAGCAGCGGCACGGGCGGGCGACCAGGGGTGGGCGGCAGCGGCACGGGCAGGCGACCAGGGGTGGGCAACAGGGCGCGCGGCCAGGGCCCCAGGTGCCGGGCCTCACCGGGCGGGGTAGGTGACGGACTTCAGGACCTTGGCGGGGGCGCCGGCGGCGATGGAGAACTCGGGGATGTCCTCGGTGACGACCGAGTTCGCCCCGATGATCGACCGCCGGCCGATCGTGACCCCGTTCGTCACGACCACGTTGGCGCCGAGCCACACGTTGTCGCCGAGAGTCACCGGGCCCTTCGAGGTGAACCCCTGCCAGGGCACCGGCAGGTCGGGGTCGTCGAAGCGATGGTTCCCGTCGGTGACGAGGCAGCCGTTGGCCAACATGCAGTGCTCGCCGATAGTCACTCGTTCGGTCGCCGCGACCATGACGTTGAGGTTCATCAGCGTGCCGCCGCCGATCGAGATCCGGCCGGTGTCCGACGTCAGCCATACGCCGGGCTCGAAGTAGGCCTGCGGGCCGATCTCCAGGCGTCCCTCGAGGAGCATCTGCAGCACGTTGCCGTGCATGACGCCGCGCGCGAATGCCTGCCGCCTCGCCAGTTCAGCATGCAGCCGCACGACGTTCCAGGGCCGGCGCGAGCGCTGGTACCAGCGCCACTTCTGCAGCCAGAGCTTCGCGGCGGCCGCATCCAGGCGTTCGGGCATCCCCACACCCTAGGAGGGGAATTGTTCAGTCCCTCCCAGGCACCGCGGTCGCACCCAGGTGCTCGCACTATCGTCGGATGTCATGAGCATGCCGCAGGGGCCGGGCGGCCCGCACGAATATCCAGGACCACCGTCGCAGGGCCCGTACCAAGGGCAGTCGTCGCTCGGCATGTCCGGCGCCCCGACCACCCAGTTCCCGCCGCTGCAGCCCGAGCCGCTGCAGCCCGACCTGAAGCAGGCGGTGCCGAAGGCCTTCTCGGCCATCTGGACGCTCGGTCTGGTCAGCATCGCGGCGATCGCCCTGGGGCTGTCGCTGAAGGAGGACGGCCACAACGCCTGGCATTCGGTCCACGCGTGGGGCGCCGTGGCGGTCGTCGGCGCCGTTCTGACACTCACGCCGGCGCTCGGACACTCGATGAATCTGACCCGGCAGCGGGCATGGCAGGTCGCGGCGTGCGGGGCCGGGGCGCTGGTGCTGTTCTGGGTGCTGTTCGTCCTGCCGAACGTCGGCTCCAACACGTCGCTGCTGACGACGGTCGGTGTGGCGGCGGGCATCATCGCGGTGTGGATCGCACCGGGGCGCGAGCAGGCGGCGGACCCCGCACCGCCCCAGCAACACGTCTGGTGAGTCGCGACCCGATGTCCCGGCTCCCCACTCCGCTTCGACTGTGGGCGGCCGCCGGGCTGTGCATCCTGCCGCTGGGCCTCGTCTGGTCGAGCAGGGGCAGCTACCGGCCGGGGCAGCACGTTCTCGGGTCCGAGACGTCGGCGCGGGTGTTCCTCATCTTCGCCGCGGTCGTGCTGGTGCTCGCCGCCAGCCGGGCTCGGACGGCGTTCACCAGGCGCCTGGTCCGGGCCGCGACGGGTGGCCTCGGGGTCGTCGTGGCGCTCGCGCTGGCTTACCGGGCCACGCTGACGCTGGTCTGCGCTGCTCTCGCGCTGGCCCTGGTGGCTCCGCTGGTCTGGACGGCGGCCGACCGCCGCCGGGCGGCCGTTTTTGTCCCTGGCCGGTTACATAGGTAGACTGGACCGCTGGCGCACGCCGCCCTTCTCCGCTGGACTCGTTCCAGCCCGCTGTGGCCGCGGAAATGGAGATCAGGGCCCTCACGGAGGCGCTGTCGAAGCACTACGAAGTCACGAAATGCGGAGGATATGCCCAAGAAAGACGGGGCCATCGAGGTCGAAGGCCGCGTGGTCGAACCCCTTCCCAATGCGATGTTCCGGGTGGAGCTGAGCAACGGGCACAAGGTGCTCGCCCACATCAGCGGCAAGATGCGTCAGCACTACATCCGGATCCTCCCCGAGGACCGCGTGGTTGTGGAGCTGTCGCCGTACGACCTCACCCGGGGGCGCATCGTCTACCGCTACAAGTGACCGTCGGTCCGTAGCGCCACATCACGAAGCCACATCTCATCGCGTCAGTCCGTTCAGTTACAGGAAGGCAGGGCCGTGAAGGTCAAGCCGAGCGTCAAGCCGATCTGCGACAAGTGCAAGGTCATCCGTCGCCACGGTCGGGTCATGGTCATCTGCGAGAACCTGCGCCACAAGCAGCGTCAGGGCTGATGACCAGCGTTCCGGGAGCGTCCTAGCTCCCGGGGCGTCACTACAGCGCACACCACTTCTCGTCCTCGGACGAGGATCACCTCCGGACGAAGGCCGGAGCCCATGCCCCGGGCGGGGCGCGGGAACGGGTGCGCACCACACCTTCGACGAGAGAAACCAGGAGAACCGCCCGTATGGCCCGTCTTGCCGGCGTCGACCTCCCCCGCGAAAAGCGGTTGGAGATCGCGCTCACCTACATCTTCGGCGTGGGTCGTACCCGCGCCCAGCAGACCCTCGACGCCACTGGCGTCAGTCCGGACCTCCGCGTCCGCGACCTCACCGACGACGACGTCGTCAAGCTCCGCGACTACATCGACGCCAACTTCCGCGTCGAGGGTGACCTCCGCCGTGAGGTCGCCGCCGACATCCGTCGCAAGATCGAGATCGGCTCCTACCAGGGCATCCGGCACCGCCGCGGCCTGCCTGTGCACGGCCAGCGCACCAAGACCAACGCCCGCACCCGCAAGGGACCGAAGAAGACCATCGCGGGCAAGAAGAAGGCAGGTAAGAAGTAAGTGACCACGCAGATTGTTGAGAGCGCGGCTGACAACTCGGGTCGCTTCGTGAAGGCGGGTGGCCAGTAATGCCGGCTCAGGCGCGCAAGGCGGGGGCCAAGAAGGTCCGCCGCAAGGAAAAGAAGAACGTCGCTCACGGTCACGCCCACATCAAGAGCACGTTCAACAACACGATCGTCTCGATCACCGATCCGCAGGGCAACGTGATCAGCTGGGCCTCGGCCGGACACGTCGGCTTCAAGGGCTCGCGCAAGTCCACGCCGTTCGCGGCGCAGATGGCTGCCGAGAGCTGCGCCCGCAAGGCGCAGGAGCACGGCATGAAGAAGGTCGACGTCTTCGTCAAGGGACCGGGCTCCGGTCGCGAGACCGCGATCCGGTCGCTGCAGGCCACCGGCCTCGAGGTCGGCACGATCTCCGACGACACCCCCCAGCCGCACAACGGCTGCCGCCCGCCCAAGCGGCGCCGGGTCTGAGGGAGAGGAACAACTCATGGCTCGTTACACCGGTCCCGCCACGCGCATCTCGCGCCGGCTCAACGTCGACCTGGTCGGCGGTGACAGCTCGTTCGAGCGTCGCCCCTACCCGCCCGGCCAGCACGGTCGCTCGCGCATCAAGCAGAGCGAGTACCTCCTGCAGCTGCAGGAGAAGCAGAAGGCCAAGTACAGCTACGGCGTGCTCGAGAAGCAGTTCC
>JAVHVD010000209.1:0-7322 GCA_032160745.1 Pseudonocardiales bacterium | reverse complement strand
CCGGCCACCGACGACGAGTGCGACCCGGTCGGCCAGCGCCAGCGCTTCGCCGGCGTCGTGTGTCGCGTACACCGCCGCTGCACCGGTGGCGGCCTGCCGGTCACGGACGCTGGCCTGGAATGCGCTGCGCAGATGCGTGTCCAGATGCGCGGTCGGTTCGTCGAGCAGGAACACCCGCGGGTTTCGGGCCAGCGCCCGGGCGAGTCCGACCCGCTGCTGCTGCCCACCGGACAGCTCGGCCGGTCGACGGCCGGCGAGCGAGCCGATGTCGAGCTGCTGCAGCAGCCGCCGGGCGACCGCCTCGGCCTCACGGCGCCCGGTGCCGGCACGGCGCAGCGGATACGCGACGGTGGCCAAGGCGTCGAGATGCGGCCACAGCGCGAAGTCCTGGAAGACGAGGCCGACGTCGCGCCGCTCGGGTGGAGCACCACGCCCGGCGGTGGCGACCAGTCGATCGCCGAGCCAGATCTCGCCGGCCGACGGTTGAAGCAGTCCGGCGACGGCGTGCAGCAGAGTCGACTTCCCGGAGCCGGACGGGCCGAGCAGGGTGACGACCTCGCCGGGCGCGACGGCGAGCTCCGCACCGTCCAATGCCCGTACATCGCCGTACCGCACGCCGAGTCCGACACAGCGCAGTGCCCACTCCGTGTTCGGTCGGCCCGGCGTCATCTGCTCACCGCCAACACCGCCGGCGGCGACGCCGGCGCCCCGGCCGGAGTGCCAGCCGACGGGGCGCGGCGGCGGGTGGCCAGACGCAGCAGCAGCCACCCCGGCCCGGCCACGGCGAGCAGGACCGCGCTGAGCAGCACCGACAACGCAGCCGTGGTCGCGGTGTCGCCGAGTTCCTGGCTGTTCAGGACGGCGACGGAGAACGTCTCCGTGCCGGTGGAGTACAGCAGGCTCGACATCGTGACCTCGTGCATCGACGCGACGAAGACCAGCACCCAGGCGCCGGCGAGCGCCGGCGCGAGCGCGGGCAACCAGACCGTCCGCACGGCAACCAGCGGGCCGGCACCGCTCACCCGGGCCGCCTGCCACTCCCCCGGCGGCATGCGATCGGCAGCGCCGGAGATCGTCCGGTGGGCGAGAGCCCAGAACTTGGCGAGATAGGCCAGCATGATCAACAGCAGGGTGCCGCCCAGCTGCCGGTCGTAGGCGATGAGCAGTCCGACGGCAAGCGCCGAGCCCGGAACGGCGAACGACAGGACGGCCATCGTCCCGAGCAGCCGGCCGGAGCTCCGCCGCTCCAGCGAGGTGACCACCGCCCCCAGCACGGTGAGGAGCACTGCCGCGACCACTGCCAGCTGGACGCTGTGCCACAGCGCATCACGCGTCGGTTCGTTGAGCGCCGCGCGGTAGTTGTCGATCGTCCAGTTGCCGGGGGTGGGCGCGAGCCCGATCGCCCGGGTCAGCGACGCGAGCACCAGCGCCGCCGTCGGCAGCGCAACCACCAAGCCGGTGTAGGCGAGCAACAGCGCGACCGGCGACGCCGTCGCGACGGCCGTGCGCCGTGGGCCGCCCCGCGCCACTGCGTTGCCGGTCCGCGTCGTCCGTTGCGCGCGCAGGTGTGGTGCGAGGGCCAGGTCGGCGGGGACCAGCAACACCGCGGCGACCAGGGCCAGGCCGAGCGCAAGCGTCACCGCGTCCGTGAAGGAGTTGGGATCGCTGCCGAACGCAAGATCGGAGTACAGCCTGGTCGTGACCGTCGCGTAGCCGACCGGCGTGCCCAGCACCTGCGGCGCGGCGAAGCTCTCCATCGTCGCGACGAAGACGAGAATCGCCTCGGCGACCAGTACCGGTCGCAACAGCGGGAGCGTCACGGTCCGCAGGGTTGCCCATCCCCCGGCACCGCCTGCCCGGGCCGCCGCCTCCAGCTGTGGCTGGGCGCGCGTCGCCAGTCCGACGGTGCTCAGCAGGTAACACAGCGGGACCGCGTCGACGATCAGCACGACGGCGATGCCGTGCGGTCCGAGCAGCCCGGCCCAGTGCACGCCGAGCAGGTCGTCGACGAACCCCGCGCGCCCGTAGGCCTGCGTCCAGCTGTATCCCAGAACGAACTGAGGCACGACCAGGGGCAGCAGGACCAGCATCCGCAGCGTCCGGCGCAGCGGAAGCTCGGGGCGGCGCAGCAGCAACGCGATGCCGGTACCCAGCGGCACCGCGAACAGCGGTACGACGACGGCCAGTTCGAGCGTGTGCGCCACCGCCACCGCGAAGCCCGGCGCCGTGAGCACGCGATGGATCGAGGCGCCGCCGTCCTCGACCACCGCCCACGCCAAGCGAACCAGCGGGACCACGACCAGCGCGAGCGCCGCGCAGCCCGCCGCAGCGACGAGGACCCATTCGGCCGGTCGCCGCGCTGTGGGCCGTGCGAAGGCCACCACTCAGCCGCCGAAGATTTTGACGTAGTCGGACAGAATCGCCTTGGACGTGCCGAACAGCGCCGGCCAGTCCGGCGAGACGGTCGAACTGCCGGCCGGGATCGGCGGGCCGCCCAGGCCGGGAATCGGCACGTAGGTGTTCAGCCCGGCCATCACGCGCTGCCCGTCCCGGCTGGCGGCGAAGTCGGCGAACTTCTCGGCCAGCTGCGGCGAGTTCTTCCTCGTCGTCAAACCGATCGGCGCGTAGATCGCCACGGCGCCCGGCTTCGGCCACACCACGTCGACCGGCGAACCCTTCTTCTGGTCGGCGTACGCAGCATTCGCGAGCGTCACGCCGACGGTGTACGTGCCCTGCTCGACGCCGGTCAGCGTGTCGGCCGGTGCGTTGAGCTGGACGGCGCCGTTGCGCTTGAGCTTGCGGTAGAAGTCGATGCCGTAGCCCTCGGTGGCGGAGAAGTACCCGAGCAGCCCCAGCGCGGAGGCCGCGAATGTCGGGCTCGGCAGCGCGACGCGGTTGCGGAACTTCGGACCGGCCAGGTCGGCCCAGGTGGCCGGCTTCACGCCGCCGCGGTGCACCGCTGCGACCATGTACAGCAGGTCGATGCCGGTGAAGTGCGGCGTGCGGAACTTGCCGGGGATCTCGTCTGCGTTCGTCGGGCTCCACGCCTTCAGCAGTTTCTGTTCGTCGTAGCCGTGCATCGTGAGCGGGTCGCAGGCCCAGATCACGTCGGCCTTGATTCCCCCGGAGCGCAGATCAGCCGCGACGCGCGCGTTCAACTGTCCTGTCGCAGCGCGGAAGACGTTCACCTTCGCGCCGTCGTTCGCCTTCTCGAAGGCCTTGATGACGGCCTGCTCGACGTTCTCGGTCGCACAGGTGTAGAGCGTGATCGACTTGCCGCCCGCGGTGTCGCCGCCGGACTTCGCTCCGCTGCTGGCACAGCCCGCGACAAGCAAGGTCGTCGCAGCCAGCGCGCAGGCCGAACGGCGTGGTCGGAGACGCATGTCGGCAACCTTTCGTCGGTGCACGGCGGTTCAGCCGATGCCGTCCGCACCGGAGCCGAGGCGCAGGTCGCGCTCGGGGATCTCCGCGCCGATGATCAAGGACGTCGACGGCTCCGCGGCGCCGCCGGTCGACGCGGCTGTGGCGGTCCGCTTCCGACGGGGACCGGAACGTCGGGCCGGCCGGGCCCGGACAGCGGCGGCGGGATCCGGCTCCCAGCGCGAGGGCTCCGCGGTGAGCCCGATCAGGTAGGTGACGCTGCACTCGAGCGCTGCGGCGAGTTCCGGCAGTTTCGCGACGTCCACGCCGGCCCCGCGCTCGAGGCTGGAGAGGGCGCGATTGCTGGTCTGGACGCCGAGGCCGGCCAGCCGGGTCACGAGATCGAGCTGAGTCAGATGCAGATCGGTCCGCCGCTGCCGCAGTCGCTGACTGACGAGCAGTTGCCGAGCTGGCCAGCTGCTACTGGTGCCGAGCTGCATGGGCGCGCCGCCTCTTCGGGGGGTCCCATCGTGGAACGGTCCACGGATTCCGTCAATACCGGATTCCTGCAACGCCGCGGGTGGGATCAGCGGCAGCCGCGGCGGTCAGCTGGGCGGCGGCGTCCCCATCTCGGCGAGCGCGGAGATGTCGAAATGGGCAAAGTTGAAGATCGGGCTGCGGGCCAACAGCCGCTCGAACTCCTCATGTGATTCGACCTGATAGATCCACGCCCCGCCGTGCGCGCCGACGATGTGATAGCGGGCGATCAGCTTGCCCGCCGCCTCGAGGTCCTCGGCGTACTTCGCCACCTTCGCGACCGCCTGAGCCATCTCCCGAGAGAGCAGCGAAAGCTCCATGCGCCACAGGACGAGGAACTTCATGGCCGCAGAGTAGCGCCGGATCGGTAGGCGGCAAGGGTGCTGACGAGGGCCGATCCGGCGACGTTTGCCGGACCCGTCCGGTTTGACCGGCGTCATTAGTGGGCACCGTTCAAGGGTCAAACAGTGGCGATGGGGGAAGCACCATGAGCGAACAGCTTCGAATCGCCCTACCGCCCGATTCAGCCGCCCCCGGCATCGCCCGCAACTTCGTCGTCGATCGCGGCGCGGGCCTGCCGGTGAACATGGTGACCGACGCCGAGCTACTCGTGTCCGAACTCGTCAGCAACGCCGTGCTGCACGGAAGCCCGGAGATCACGTTGCGGGTGGCGCTCGACCCGTCCCGCATCGGCGTAGCCGTCCACGACGAAGGTGCCTCCGTACCGAGCACGTCCGTCGCGCCGCCCCCGCGCACGATGTCGAGCGGGCGCGGTCTGATGATCGTCGACCGGTTGTCGGCGGCCTGGGGCGTCACCCTGAGCGACCCGCCGCCAGGCAAAACGGTGTGGTTCGAACTCGGCGCCGGCACCAGTTGATACCCCCGTCCCATCGACCGAGCCGGGCATCGTGCCGGCGCGCCGGCGCAGCGTCGAGCCTCGAGATCAGGTGGCGGAGCGGACGCGCGACTCGGCGCGAGCGTCCGGCGCCACGTCCGCACGCCACGGCAGCACCCGGCCGAACTGAATCAGCTCGCCGTACTGCGCGGGGTCCGGCGACGCAGCGAGCGCCAATTGAAGTAGCGCGTCCGCCGCCTGCTCCGGCGTCTGCGCGTGACTCATATCGGCGAACCAGGGACGTGACGCTTGCGTGTCGATGAGCCCTGGGCAGACCGCGGCGATCAGCGTGCCGTCGGCCAGGTCCGGTTGACGTCGCGCGGCTGCGACGATGCGGACAGCCGCCACCTGTCCGATCTTGGAGGGAATGTTGAGCCAGCGCGGCCACCCCTGGGCCGCGGCCGACCCGTCGTGGACGGCGGCGACCCATCCCGCGAGAACGGTCTCGAGGTCATCGAGGGTCTCGGCTCCGTCGAAGAGCGGGCGGAGCCGAGGATCGAGGTGGCCGAGGACGCCGAAGCTGCTGGCCACGACGAGGAACCGACCGCCCGGACGCAGCAGCGGTTCGAACGAGCGGAGCATCCGGATCGCCCCGCGGTTGTAGGTCTCGACGACCTCGTCCACCTGTGACTCCGCCGGCCGGTCAGGCGACATCCGGGAGCCGGCGTTCGAGAACACGATGTCCACCCCGCCGTACTGCGCACTGACCTCGTCGGCAAGGTTCTGTACCGCCGCCGGGTCGGTGACGTCCAGCATGTGCCCCTCCACTCGCGAGACCGAACCGGTCAGGCGGGCGGTCGCCTCCTCGATCCGGGCGCGGTTACGGCCGGTGAGCAGGACGAGGTCCTGCGGGTCCAGTCGGCCGGCCAGCCCCTTCGCCAGGGCAAAGCCGAGGCCTTGGTTTGCGCCGGTGATCAGGGCGATTCGTGGGTCAGCCATGCCATCGACGGTAGGAGCTCGGTCGGCATGCGTCCAACGAGAGATCAGCACGTCTGGTATGCGTATTGTTCATGAACCCTTCGATGAACGGCCTGCGCGTCCTGCGCGAGATCGCCGAGCGCGGCTCGTTCACCGGTGCCGCGGCCGCGCTGGGCTACACCCAATCGGCGGTGTCCCGGCAGGTTGCTGCGCTCGAGACCGAAGCCGCGGCCGCGCTGTTCGACCGCCGTCCGGGGGGCGTCGAGCTCACCGCTGCCGGTCGCGTCCTGTTACGGCACGCGGCGGTGGTGCTGGACGAGCTCGACGCGGCGGCTCGCGAGCTCGACGGCCGGCCGGAGGAGGGTGGTCGCGTGCGCCTCGGTGCTTTCGCGAGTGCGGGCGCTGCCCTGATTCCGCGCACGCTCGTCCAGCTGCGCCGGCGCAATCCCGGCATCGACGTGACGACCCGCGAGGGCAGCACACCCGCCCTCACCCGCGCCATCCGGGCGGGCACGCTCGACCTGGCCGTGCTGGCGAGTGCGCCCCCGTTCCGGGCCCCGGACAAGGAGTCGCCGCCGTTGGTGCTCGAGACGTTGACCGAGCGCAGCCTGCTCCTCGCGGTGCCGGCGACGAGTCGGTTGGCGCGCGACTCCGTCCGATTGGCCGACCTGCGCGACGAGCGCTGGATCGTGAGCCCGTCAACTGGTGACGAGACTCTGCTCGGCGTCTGGCCCGGGCTGGAGGGCCGCGCGATCATCAGTCACACCGGCCGCGACTGGTTGGCGAAGCTGCACCTCGTCGCGGCCGGCTGCGGTGTGACCACGGTGCCGCCCGCGCTGGCATCGATCGTCCCTTCCGGAGTGCGGCTCGTACGCGTCGCGGACGGTCCGCGGGAGCTCCGAAGGCTTGTGCTCGCCCGGCTGCCCGGTCGGCCCGACGCGGCGGTGGCCCAATTGGCCGAGGCCCTGCGCTGCGCCGCGGCGGAACTGGGCTGACCATCGATCTGTCAATCGACCAGTTCGTCCAGCATCGGCCCCAGCTCGCGGGCCACAGCGTGGAGGGCGCGCAAGTCGTGTTCGGCCCGAGCGATCAGGATTGCGCCCTCCAGCGCGCTGACCATGAGGGTGGCGACCGACGCGGTCTTGCGGGCCGGCACACCCATGTCGCGCAGCGCCCCGGCAATCGGCGACCGCCACGACGTGAAGGCGGCGGCCGCGGCCAGCCGCGTCGACTCGACGCTGTCGGCGCAGTCGACCGTTGCCGCCGCGACGGGACACCCGCGCTGAAAGTCGTTGGCGGCGAGATCGTCGGCCCACTGGGCCACCATTGCGACGAAGAGACGTCCGGGCGACGGGCGGCGCATCCCCGCGACGTAGCGACCGATGCGCCCGCTGGCATACCGGCCGGCCCAGTCGACCGCCTCGTTCACGAGCTGCTCCTTCCCACCTGGGAAGTAGTGCTGCAGCGACCCCCGCGGTGCCTCGGCATGCTCGACCACGTCGCGCATCCCGGTGGCCGTGACGCCGTCACGGCGGATGAGTTGTGCCGCGCTGAACACGATGCGTTCACGCGGACCTCGGTCGGATGGCGCCATCGTTACCTCCGGAGGGGA
>JAVHVD010000208.1:0-7514 GCA_032160745.1 Pseudonocardiales bacterium | reverse complement strand
TCGCCGTGGACGACCCACACCGGCACGGCCCGTCGGCCGAGACTGCGAACGATGCCGAGCCCGCGGTAGTCCGCTCCCAGCACCAATGCCCCTACCGGAGTCATCACCCCACGCCGCGTGCGAGCACCCGGCCGGCGAACCCGCTGCCGGCCACGAACCTCATGAGCGGCCCGAACCGGCGTGCTGACGGAGCGCCCAGGATGTGCAGACCCGGCACCGTCGTCTCGAAGTCCGCGGTCAGCGTGGGGTAACCGTCAAGGGTGCGCAGCCGCGCCACGATCCGGGCGTCGAGAAACTCGTACTTCCTGACGTCGATCCGGTAGCCGGTCCCGAGCAGGACGTGGTCGTAGACGTCCGTCACGCCGTCCGATCCCGTGAGCTTCACCCGCCCACCTTCGGATTGCGCCTCGGCGACGGTGACCCCGGTGCGCACACGAATCCCGTCCAGGCGGGGACGCAGCCACCCAGCTCCGGCGGGACGGACCGACCGGGTGGCGAGCTGGTCCTGCCTGCGACCGCTCATGCGTGTGTAGAGCTGCGGACGGGCGACGAGATGACTCGCCAGCGCCGGACCCACATCCGGCGCGGCATAGAGCAGTTTGGAGACGATCGGGTTCCGGTGCTTCCAGGAGCCCTCGGTGAGAAACCGGACGAGCGGTGCGCGCACGAGAACGTCGACCTCCGCGCCGAGCTCGTGGAGCAGGGCGGCGGACTCGAGCGCGCTCTGCCCACCGCCTATGACCGCCACCCGTCCCTCCGCGAGCGCCGACAGGTCGTGGCGATGCATCGTGTGGCTCAGCACCTCGCGATCCAGGGCCGCGAACTCGGGAGGCACGTGCGCGAAGCCGCCGATGCCGGCCGCCACCACCACGCGGCGTGACGTGACGGTGTCGCCGCCGCCGAGTTCGATCTGAAACCAATCCTGGGTCGGCGAAACCCGATGCACGCTGCGCCGGTCGAGGTCGGGGACAGCGCGCGTCTGGAACCACAGCCCGTAGTCGACGAACTGCTCCACCGGGATCGGCCGAGGCATGGTTTGGCAGCTGTCGCGCTCGTAGGCCTGGAGGGTGTAGGTGCGTTCGGGGTCACCGATGTTGGAGCCCTGGTAGGGCGATCGCAACAACATGCCGACGGGTGTGTGCGTACGCCAGAATGCGAGCGGGGTGCCGAATACCCGCACCTCCCGCCCGGACCTCCGCAGATGGGCGGCCGCGGCCAGGCCGTAGGGTCCCGCGCCGATGATCGCGATGTCCACGTCGGATCTGTCCGAGCCGGCCACCCCGCGGCTGATCGATCGCTCCTGGCGACGTGATTCATTCACAGTTGTACCGGCCTCTCGTCAGTCGCAGTCAAAGGACGTCCGTTCTCTCGGACTCGGTGCCAGAAGTCCTGCACGGTGAGTGCGTCGATGTCGCCAGTCACCGCGAGCGCGCTCTGGTGGCCGTCCGGCCAGCGATCCAGCGCGAGGACCGGCGGGTTTCCCGGCGCCGTGATCCGGCGGCGGATGGCCAGCTCGTCATCGACGTCGGTCGTGCGAGGGAGCTTCACCGCGCAGGTAGGCGACGGCCACCTCGAGTCGACCAGGTACCCGTCGTCGCGCAGTGAGCGCCGGACACCATCGGGCGTGCCGGGCTCGACAGCCACCATGGGAAAGGGGTCGGTCGAGAGCACCATCCTCCGCCGGTGGCTCGTCTCAGGTGCCGCCGGACCCGACCCCCCGACGAGGGACATCCGCACTCGCGGGTCGCCGAGCACGACGAACTCGGCCTGCTGGTCGTCCAACGGGCGGATCTCCACCTCACACGCATTCCGCGCGATCCACCAATCGGCGATCTCGTCCAGTCGCGCGAACCACACTCGCTCGGTGCTCGCGAGCGCGTGCTGGAGGACGGCGGCCACTGCCGGGGCCGAGCGGTCGATCCGTTCGGGATGAATCTGCATCGTGAACAGATCCCCGCGGGCGTGGGTGGTATCGAAGATGCTGCGCCAGACCCGCGCACAAGCCCAGCCCGGCAGGTGCAGGCGATCGACCAGCATTTCGTCGTCCGGGATGACCACGGGGATCTGGACGAGTCCGTCGACCACGCTCGGCCGCGAGGTGACCAAGCGGCCGTCCGCTGCGTCGTACATCGCCAGGGCCCGGTCATAGCCGCCGAGCCGCACCGAATCGGCCTCGAGGCCGTCGACGGGGAACGCGACGGCGGCATCGCTCTCGTAGGCGAGTCCGACGGCACGGACCGCCGAGGCCGTCGCAGCGTTCGACCGGAGGTACGGGGCCCGGAACCCCTTCGGCGCCAGACCGCAGCGCTCGAACAGCTGAAATGCCGCCGCGACCTCCCGGCTCTGGGTGGCCGCGGACTCGACGAGGTGGTCGTTGTGGCGTAGCCCGTGGATGGCGAGCTCCATGCCGCGCTCGACCAGCGGTAGAACGCTGTCGGGATGTCTGGCAAGAACCGACGCAGGGATGGGGCAGCTCGGACCGAATCCCACAGCCGACGTGAGCTCGAGCATCTTTTCGAGCCGTCGAAGCATCAGGCGGGGTGTGGGACCGAACCGCGTGGTCACCGTCGCGACGCGCTCGGCCAGTCCCACCGGACCCTTGGTGCGAAGAGTGAAGACCATGGGCCGGAGCGAATTCGACGCGGCATGGAGCCGGCTCGGGTGTGCTTCGCTCTGCGCCCTCATGCGCCGCACCTCCCACGTGGTCCCGGTGCCCTGGCGTCCGAGGGTCATCAACCCGGCGATCTGCTCCTGATGAGGTTGCCGTGTGGCCACCGGCGGGCACATCGGCACGGCGACGTATTCGGGCTACGTCGGTTGACGGAGGGGTCGCCTCGACGGGACCGCGAGTTCGTCCGGGCCGACCCGAAGACGAACCGCATTACCATGGAGATCGCTCCGCCGGATGCCTCAGTTTTCGCCCACAGCGGGTGATCACGGACTATCTGTCCTGTTAGTTCTTGCCTAGTTGTGACGCGAGTTCTAAGAAGGGTATTACCCAGATCTAACATCCAGGGGCGCTGCCTGCACGGGGCGGCAGCGCGCACGTGGCGTGAAAGTCGGGGGACATGACCGCATCGGAGCGTGTGCGTGAGCACGGACGGCGCGAAGTCTCGCCGCCCGAAACAACGGTTCACCTGGGCGGCGACGATTGTTCCGCGCGTGGGTTCCTGCACGATCTTCAGCAGCCGATCACCACGCTCGCGCTTCTCGTCTCCGTCGCGGAGACCTCACCGCATCTCGCGGATCACGACCGTGCCCAGTTCGAGCTCATCGGGCAACAGGCCCGGGCCGCGCAGGACCTGATCTCGGCAGCGCTCACGGTCGTGAACTCATACGAATCGCCCGAACGGGGCCGACTGGCCGGGGTCGCCGCGCAGCCGATTGCGCTGAGCGAGGAGGTCTCGGTCATCCTCCACCCCTTGCAGACACTGCACGGGCGTCGGCTGTCTTACGACGCCGAAGAGTCCCCGATGGTGTCGATGGATCGAGTCTCGCTGCGGCGCATCGTCGAAAATCTGCTCAACAATGCGCTCCGCGCATCGGCCCCGCACGGTCCCGTCCAGGTCACCGTGACGCGCGTCGGGGGCGAAGCGAAGCTGACGGTTGACGACAGCGGTCCCGGTTTCGGCCGTATCCGCACCGGTGCCGGTATCGGGCTGCTCGCCTCGATCAGCTCCGTTATCGGAAGCTCCGGGAAGGTGCAGCTCGAACAGAGCACCCTCGGTGGCGCGCGCGTGTCCATACTCCTGCCAACGGGTGTTTCGTGACCGCACCCAGATCTGCCCTGCGCCTTGTCCTCTGTGACGACCACCTGATGCTGCTCGAGGCGCTGAGAAGCGCGCTGACGGCGCATGGTCACATCGTGGAAGCCGTCACCGCCGACCCCGCGGAAGCGGTTCGATTGGTGACTCTCCTGAAACCGGACATGTGCATCCTCGATGTCAGTTTCCCCGAAGGCGACGGCATCAGCGCCGCTCGGCAGATTCGCGAACTGGCACCGTCCACCGAAGTCATGCTGCTTTCCGCAGCACTGTCCCCGGACGTCGTCATCGACGCCGCGGCGGTGGGAGTGAGGGGCTTCGCCCGCAAGGGGGACAGCTTGACGCAGGTCCTCGCCGCCATCGACCGGGTGGCTGCCGGCGAGGTCACGATCGACGGCGAGGTGTTGCGAGCCGCGCTGCATCCGCGGCAACACGAGCTGAGGTCCGACGGACCCGATCCGTTGAGCCAGCTGACGGCTCGCGAGCGTGAAGTCCTCGACCGCATCATCGCCGGGGAGAACACCGCGACGCTGGCGGCTCGGCTGCACATCTCCCAGAGCACCGCCCGCAGTCACGTGCAGAACCTGTTGATCAAGCTGGGCGTCCACACCCGAATTCAGGCTGTCGTATTCGCTACATCTAAGGGCGCCGGTCACCTACGCCACACCGACTAGACCAATGTGTCTATAGCAGTCGACGTAGTCATCCGCAGACGGAACCGGACGGAAAATCCTCTGTCTTGAGGTTCAAGCGAGGGGCGCAGAAGCGCACTCTCGATGCGTGATCCGTGTGTTGTTCCTCGATCGGCTCCGCACGTTCGGCGACGTGCTGGCCCGCTCTCTCGCCGAGCGTTCTGACCTGGATGTGCTGGTCATGTCGCCCACCGGCGACATCGATCCGTCGCTGCTGACCCACGGTTCCAGTGATGTCGCGGTTGTGAGCTGCGATATCGCACGCGACCTGGCAGCCACGCTCGGGCCTGGCGACACATGGGGCGGGGCACCGCACGTCGTCGTGCTCGGCGACCTCACCGACTCCGAGCATGCACCGGAGATGTTCCGTCGTGGCGCCAGCGGATGGGTGGACCGCAGCGCGTCGATCGACGAGCTGGCCCGGACGATCCACGCCGCCGATCAGGGTGAGACACGCCTGCCACCGCGGCTGCTCACCGGGCTGATGGCCGAACTGGCCGAGCGGCCTCGTCCTGACGACGAACGTTATGCACGCGTCGCCCGCCTCACCCCGCGCGAGCTACAGATCATGCAGATGATCGCGCGTGGCCTGGGCAGACGGGAGATCGCCGCCGAGTTGCACCTGTCGCCCAATACCGTTCGCACCCACGTGCAGAGCATCCTCAGCAGGCTCGAGGTGCATTCAACGCTTGCCGCGGTCGCTCTGGTCCGCGGCGTCGCCGTCCCCGTCGGCTCACCCATGCACGTCGCGCCCCACCCCTCGCCCGACGTAGATGCAATACGTCGATTGCCAGATGTGCCGCCCTATCCCCGCGCGGCACGCTGATGCCACGTGACCAGCACGCCAGGTTCTCGATGAACGTCCATGCGGCCGGCGGCGCGGTCAACGACGACGACGGCCTCTGGGAGTCCTGGTGACTATGCACATCCGATGCCGTCCGCTCACGCGGGGCCTGCGCGGAGCACTTGGTGTCGTCCTCGCCATGCAAGCCGTAGCACTTGTAGCCGGTGTCGGGGATGCCACCGCGGCGGGAACGCCCAATCCGATCCAGTCCGAGAACGCCGAACCGGGGACCGACTTGTGGCGCATGTCGAAACCGGCCGACGACACGCTCAACCAGATGAAGGGTTACGCCTCCGCGACCAGCGTCAACGTGGGTGACGCGATCACGCTCTTCGTCACCACCAACCCAGTGCAGGCGTACGCGGTCGATATCTATCGGATGGGGTACTACCAGGGGTTGGGCGGGCGGCTCATGCAGCACCTCGGGCCATTGCCGGGGATCAGTCAGCCGGCGTGCCCCATTGACGCCGCAACCGGCATGGTGGCCTGCTCGTGGACTCCGAGCTACGAACTGACCGTGCCGACAACTTGGACCAGCGGCGTATACCTCGCCAAGCTCACGAACGCGGACGGCTTCCAGAACTACGTCACCTTCTCGGTGCGGGACGACGCGCGACGTTCTGCGCTGCTCTTCCAGCAGAGCGTCACCACCTATCAGGCGTACAACAACTATCCCAACGACGTCCCCGCCGGTTCGACCAAGCCGGCCACCGGGAAGAGCCTCTACGAATACAACAGTTCGAACGCGCCGACATCCATAGGCACGGTTCGCGCGGTGAAGGTGTCCTTCGACCGCCCCTACTCCAACAATGACGGCGCAGGCGACTTCCTCGACTGGGAGTTCTACTTCATCCGTTGGCTCGAACAGAGCGGTTATGACGTCTCGTACGCGACCGACATCGACACCCATGCATCGCCTGCGCTGCTGCTGAACCACTCCGGCTTCCTCTCGGTCGGCCATGACGAGTACTGGTCGTCGGAAAAGGTCAACAACGTCAACGCAGCGCTGAACAACGGAGTCAGTCTCGGCTTCTTCGGCGCGAACGCGATGTTCTGGCAGATTCGGATGGAGCAGTCGACGTCCGGCGTCGCGAACCGTGTCATCACGTGTTACAAGAGCGCTGCTCTCGACCCGGTCCAGGGGAGTACGACCACCGTCCAATTCCGCAGCCCGCCGGTGAACCGCCCAGAGCAGCAGGTCATGGGCGTCATGTCGACCAACCAGCAGCCGACCGGCGCTCTGCCCGCGCCATACGTGGTGGCGAACTCGGCCAACTGGGTCTACGCCAGCGCGGGTGTGAACGACGGCGACTCGATCCCCCGCATCGTGGGCTACGAGACGGATCGTCAGGTGAGCTCGGCGAGCATGCCCGCCGCAGTGCCCGGCACGTACGCGCTGCTGTCCCACTCGCCGTACACGACGGTAGCCGGCGGCAGCGATTACGCGCAGTCGTCGATCTATCAGGCAGGTAGCGGTGCATGGGTCTTCGCCGCGGGCTCGATCGAGTGGAGCTGGGGGCTCTACAACTACAACCGGGCCCAATTCGCGGACGTGCGGATCCAGCAGATCACGGCCAACGTGCTGAATCGGTTCAGCAACGGGGTGCCGATACCGCCCCCTGCCAAGCCGACCAATCTCACTGCTACGCCGTCGAACGGCGCGGTGACATTGACGTGGCTCGACCAATCGACCGTGGAAACGCACTTCGTGTTGCAACAGAGCGAGACGCCCAATTTCGACAGTCCCACCAATATCGACGTGGCGTCCGGGCAGACCAGCTACACCGTGACCGGTCTCGCCGCGGGCGTCTACTACTTCCGGATTCAGGCCGTCGACGCCGGCGGTGGGTCGCCGTACTCGAACACCGCACCCGTCTCCACCGCTCCTTACAGCAGCAGAGTGCTGGGCAACCCGGCTCTGGTGTCGTACTGGCGGTTGGGTGAGGCGAGTGGGTCGGTGGCTACCGACGCGAAGGGCGGCGCGAATGGCACGTATCGCGGTGCGGTCACCCTCGGCGCGCCGGGGGCGATCATCAATGACCCTGACACGTCCGTAGGGTTCGACGCCGCGACGGCGAAGATCAGCTTGCCCACCAGCGCCCCGGTCACCGACTTCTCGATCGAAGGGTGGACTTGCCTGCCGGCCGGCTGGGCCGGCGCGAACAGCACCGTCTATGGCTCCAACGGAACCGTCCGCCTGCTGGCCCGCCCCGG
>JAVHVD010000207.1:0-22322 GCA_032160745.1 Pseudonocardiales bacterium | reverse complement strand
CTCGCCGAGATCCAGCTGACGCCGTTCGTGCAATGGACGGACGCCGTCGTCCCGCCGCGCGGCGAGGCCCGCGAGGACTGGCAGATCATCGACGACCTCGCCCGGCAGCTCGGCTTCGCGCCGGTGTCCGGGCTGGTGACGAAATGGATCGGGACGTCGCGGCTGTCCCGCGGGGCCCTCCGCGCGCTGGCACCCCTGGGTCGGGCGGCGACGCCGAGCCGGGTGGTCGATCTGTTGCTGCGGGCCGGCCGGGACGGCGACCGGTTCGGCCTGCGCCGCGGCGGGCTCAGCCTCGCGAAACTGCGCGCCGCTCCGCGCGGGGTCGTGCTGGCCGACCACGTCGAGACCGGTGTCGCGGCCAAGAGGATCAAGCACCGTGACCGGCGCGTCCACCTCGGCGACGAGCGGGTCGAGCGCGAGCTGCGCCGCCTGCTGGCAACGCCGCCGCCGTCGGCGGACCTGCCATTGCTGATGATCGGGCGTCGCGAGATCCGCTCGCACAACTCGTGGATGCACAACACTCCGCGCTTTCGCGACGGCGCCCGCCGGCACCGGGCGCTCGTGAACCCGGTCGACGCGCTCACGGCCGGGATCGCCGACGGCGAGACCGTCCGCATCGTCTCCGCCCACGGCAGCATCGAACTGGCGGCCGAGCTCACCGACGATCTGGCGCCCGGCACGGTCGCCGTCCCGCACGGCTGGGGGCATGCGGGCGGCGGATGGCAGACCGCCAACGCCGCCGGCGGGGCCAACGTCAACCAGTTGACGTCCGCCCGCCCGGAGGACCTCGAGCAGCTGTCCGGGATGGCGCACCTCAACGGCGTGGCTGTGCGCCTGGAGAAGGTGGCGGCGCGGCCCCGTCCCCGGCCCCGCGCCACGGCGGCGACGTGACGTCGGAGGTCCTGCACCGGCCCGGCCCGGGCTCGCTCGTCTGGCAGCGCATGGCCGACGACCGCGGGCTGCTGATCGGCGGCGCGACGCTCGTCCTGCAGGTTGCCGAGCCGACGGTCGGGGCCGGCGTGCACCAGCACTCCAACTTCAAGGCCGAACCGTGGCGCCGGCTGTACGGCACGCTGCTCTCGCTCACCACGATCGTCTACGGCACCACCGCCGAGGCCTGCGCCGAGGTCGAGCGGCTGCGTGCGATGCATCGAACGATCCGCGGCGTGGACGATCGTGGCCGCCGGTACGCGGCTCTGCGTCCGGCGCCGTGGGCCTGGGTGCACGGCACGCTGGCGTGGAGTGTCATCCGGCTCAACGAGCTGTTCCGCACGCCGTTCACCGAGGCCGAGACCGAGCAGTACTGGCAGGAGTGGCTCGCCGTGGGCCGGTTGCTGGGCGTCCGCGACGGCGACCTGCCCGACACGTACGCCGCCTTCGGCGCCCTGATCGAGGACGCCGCGCGTAGTCATCTCGAGGACAACCAGTCGGTCCGCGACGTCGTGCAGTCGGTGTCCCTGATCCCCGCGCCGGCGCCGCTGCGGTTCCTCGGGCCGGTGTGGCGGGTGCTGATCGGCCGGCCGGTGGGCGCGCTGTCCCGGTCGGTGACCATCGGCGCGCTGCCACCCGCGGTGACCGAACGGCTCGGGCTGAAGCTCACCGACCGCGAGCAGCGCCGCCTGCGCCGGTTCATCACCCTGGTCGCCGCGCTGCGACGATTGCTGCCGTGCCCGCTACGTCCCGGACCGGCGGCGCTGTTGATCAGATGGCGTTCGCGCCGACGGTGGGACGCTCCGTCCCCACCCGTCCTCGAGGGAGTTACATGACCGAGCCCGAACTCCGTCCGCAGCGCCGGGGACGCAAGATCGCGATGACGCAGGAGGAGCTCGACGCGTTCCTCGCCTCCGAGCGGACCTGCCGGGTGGCGACGATCGGGGCAGACGGCCCGCACGCGACGCCGCTGTGGTTCGGGTGGGATGGCACCTACCTCTGGCTGTACTCGATCGTGAGGAGCCAGCGGTGGACCGACCTGCAGCGTGATCCGCGCATCGGCGTCACCGTCGACTCCGGCGTGGAGTATCTCGAGCTGAAGGGCGTCGAGATCACCGGCACCGTGGACGTCGTCGGTGACGCGCCACGCAAGGGTGAGCCGGTCGCCGAGTTGGCCGAGATCGAGAAGCAGTTCGCCCGCAAGTACATGAGCGGACCCGATGCGCCGAACGAGCAGATGTACCACGACGGCCGGCACGGCTGGCTGCGAGTGACCCCCGAGAAGATCGCGTCGTGGGACTTCCGAAAGCTCGCCGAGCTGTGAACCCCGGGGTCCGTGATCAACAGGAAGTTGTGGCTGCCAGGGCGACCGTTTCGTCCTGTTGATCAAGGGCAACTCAACCGAATTCGACGCCCTGGGCCAGCGGGAGCTCGGTCGAGTAGTTGACCGTGTTGGTCGCGCGGCGCATGTAGGACTTCCAGGCGTCCGACCCGGACTCGCGCCCGCCGCCGGTCTCCTTCTCGCCACCGAACGCTCCGCCGATCTCGGCGCCGGACGGGCCGATGTTGACGTTCGCGATCCCGCAGTCGGAGCCGTCGGCCGCCATGAACCGCTCGGCCTCGCGCACGTTCATGGTGAAGATCGATGAGGAGAGGCCCTGTGGCACGTCGTTGTGCATGGCGAGCGCCTCGTCGAAGTCGTTTTCCCCGGATGACTCTTGCGAATCCGGCGTTCCATACGTCATCACGTACAGGATCGGGGCGAACGTCTCGGCCTGGACGATCTCGGACTGCGTGGGCATGCGGACCAGCGCGGGCCGGACGTAGTAGGCGTCCGGGTTCTCATCGGCCAGGACCCGCGAGCCGCCGGCCAGCAGCTCGCCGCCGTTGGCCTGCGCCTTGTCCAGCGCGCTGACGTACCCCTCGTAGGAGGCCTGGTCGATGAGCGGACCGACCAGCGTGCCGGATTCGAGCGGCGAGCCGATCGGCAGCGTCTCGTAGGCCGCCTTGATCCGGGCCACGAGCTCGTCGGCAACGGAGGAGTGCGCGATGACCCGGCGCAACGACGTGCAGCGCTGCCCGGCGGTGCCGGCCGCGGAGAACACGATGCCCCGGACGGTGAGGTCGAGGTCGGCCGTCGGGGCCACGATCGCCGCGTTGTTGCCGCCGAGCTCGAGCAGCAGCTTGCCGAAGCGGCCGGCCACGCGCGGTGCGACCGCGCGACCCATGCGGGTGGAGCCGGTGGCGCTGAGCAGCGCGACGCGCGGATCGTCCACGAGCGCCTCGCCGACGGCGGCACCGCCGAGCACGACGGACGAGATGGCCTCCGGCGCGCCGACGCGCCGAGCCGCCTCGGCGAGCAGCGCCTGGCAGGCCAGCGCGGTGAGCAGCGTCTTCTCCGACGGCTTCCACACGACCGCGTCGCCACACACGAACGCGAGCGCCGCGTTCCACGACCACACCGCCACCGGGAAGTTGAACGCGCTGATGACACCGACGACACCCAACGGGTGCCACTGCTCCATCATCCGGTGGCCGGGCCGCTCGGACGCGATCGTCAGACCGTGCAGCTGGCGCGAGAGCCCGACGGCCAGATCGCAGATGTCGATCATCTCCTGCACCTCGCCGAGGCCCTCGGAGCGAATCTTGCCCGCTTCGATCGAAACGAGGGCCCCGAGGTCGGCCTTGTGCTCGCGCAGCAACTCGCCCAGTTCCCGCACCAGCGCGCCGCGCACCGGCGCCGGAACAGTGCGCCACTGGCGGAACGCGTCCTGCGCGGCGGCGACCGTCTCGGCGACCTGCGCGGGGGAGTGCGAGTGCAGCCGGGCCAGCTCACCGCCGGTGATCGGGGTCCGGGCGACGAGATCGCCGCCGGCGGTGAGGGCGGAAACGCCGAGCCGGGACAGGATCGCCGTCGCTTGGGCGGCCAGGGTGTCGTGCGCGGGCAGAGACATCAGACGCTCCTCGTGAATGCTTATGTCTGACAAGGGTATGCCGTAAGTTGGCCTTATGACCAGCCCGCTGGATGTCGGCCGCCTGCGGCTGCTGCGGGAGGTAGGGCTGCGGGGCTCGATCGCCGGTGCGGCCCGGGCCGTGGGGCTGACTCCGTCGGCCGTCTCACAGCAGCTCACCGCGCTCGAGCGGGAGACCGGCGCCGCGCTGGTCGACCGCTCGCCGCGAGGCGTCGTGCTCACCGGAACCGGCCAGGCGCTGGCGGCGCGGGCCGAGCAGGTCCTCGACGTGCTGGCCGCGGCCCGGGCCGATCTCGACCGGCTCGCCGGCTCGGTGGCCGGGTCCGTCCGCATCGCGTCAGTGGCCAGTGCGGCGGCGACCGTCGTCTCGAGCGCGGTCGGGGCCCTGCGCACGTCCGTCCCCGGCATCGACGTCACCGTCGTCGCCGCCGAACCGGAGCGGGGCATCGGGCTGTTGCTCACCGGCGATGTCGACGTCGCCGTGGTGGACGAGTACGACTACGTCCCGCTCGCGCTGCCCGAGGCGGCCGTCGTGCGCGAGCTCGGCGTCGAGCCGCTCGTCGTGGTCCGGCCCGCAGGCGCGAGGCGGCGGCGGGCCGAGCTGGCCGACCTCGCCGACGCCGACTGGGTGATGCCTCCGGAGGACGCCGCGTGCGGCCGCGCGGTGCGGGCCGCCTGCCGGACGGCCGGGTTCGAGCCACGCGTCCGGTGGGAGACCGATGACATGCTGCTGCTCGTCCGCGCGGTGGCGCACGGGCACGGTGTGGCCGTCCTGCCCCGGCGGTCGGTGCCCGACGACGCGGCCGGCGTGGACGTCCGGCCCCTGCGGCAGCCGCCACTCACCCGCCGGCTGGTAGCGGTCGCCCGGGTGAGCGTCGCCGCGCGACCGGTCGTCCATGAAGTGCTCGATGCCCTGTCGAAGGCATCTGGGCGCTGAAAGGTCAAGCCTGCCTTTGCCCGGATTACGCAGGTACGGTCGGCTCGACCGGCCAGCCCCTCGGATCACGGGAGAGCAATCGTGCGGTTTCGCTACTTCGATCCGACGCAGCAGTCCACCATCGAGGGTGAGCTGAGCGCCGGGACCGAGGTGGCCGAGCTGGTCGCGCTGGTCACCCAGCTGCGCGCCGACTGCTCGCCGGCGCTCGAACTCACCGCGCGGGACGGTTCGTCGCTGGTCCTCGGGATCTCCCGCGATCGCGCGGTCGTGCTGTGGACGTCGGCCGAGGGGACGACCAGCCACAGCATCGGCGGTTCGCCCGACGAGCGGGTCGTGTTCGACTACTTCGGCGCGTTCACCCAGGTACCCGGGAACTACACCGTGTCGTTGGCCACAGCAGTCGTCGCCGCAGGCAGCTATGTGGACGGCTACGGCGCGTCCGGCGCGTCTCCGTCGCTGCCGCTGGTCGTCGACTGAGGCTTTTCGACCGAATGGCCCCGGTTCAGGGGTCGAGGACGGGTCGAGGGTCTGGGAAATAGCAGCTACCCGGCTTGACGAACGGGAACGACACGCGTGTAATTTCAATCGTGAGATCCCGCTTCACCCCAGCCCTACTCTCCTCGGAGGACGTCGTGACGGAACTGACCAGCGCCGCCGACACCGACGAGCTTGCCGACATCTTCGGGCTGCCCGAAGAAGCCAGCTGGCAGGAGCGCGCGTTGTGCTCCCAGACCGACCCGGAGGCGTTCTTCCCTGAGAAGGGCGGCTCCACCCGCGAGGCGAAGAAGATCTGCACGGGCTGCGAGGTGCGCGGCGAGTGCCTCGAGTACGCCCTCGAGCACGACGAGCGCTTCGGCATCTGGGGCGGGCTCTCCGAGCGCGAGCGCCGCCGCCTCAAGCGCCGCGCTGTTTAGATCCGCCGTAGCCGGATCTCCTCAAGGGCCGCTCGCTCCGCTCGGGCCCATCGTCGATCCGCGCGCAAGCTCGCTATCGCTCGCGCGCCGGCGGCCTCTTCGCGCGAGCGCTCATCGCGTTGTGGTCACCTCGGCGGGTCGATTTCGTCGACGTCGCGGCCGAGAAACTCGGCGGCGAGGTCGACGACGACCATGAACACCAGGTCGGCCCGGTCCTCCAGATCGGCCGCCCGCGCCTCGATAGGGCGCCGGTAGACGACGATCACCGGCTGCTCGATCTCCGGCAGCCCACCCCGGTAGAGCCGGCCCAGCGGGACCCCGCGGTCGACGACGGTGTCCGGGTCGAAGGCGGTATCGCCGTCGGTGGGCGGCACATCCTCGACCGCGAACTCGAGTGCGGCGAGCTCCGCGGCCCAGTGCTCCTCGAGCTCCTCCACCGCGTCCATGACCAGATCGTCGAACTCCTCGCCGCGGGTCCGGTGCAGCGGGACCTCCACCGGCGCGAGGTGGCCGCGGATACCCCGGCCCCGGCGGTCGCGGCGGCGCGGCGGACGCCCCGACATCCGGCGGCTCTGGCGGCTCTCGCTGCGCACCCGATCACCCTACGCAGCGCGAGGCGCCCGGGGGCTGGGGACGAGCGCCGGCACGACACGGCCACGCCGGTGCGGCGGCAAAGCCGGGTCCGGGCACCGGTGGGCGATAAGGTCCGCCTGTGCGACATGTGCGGCGGTGTACCCGGACCGGTTGCGGCCGTTCCGCCGTCGCCACCCTCACCTACGCCTACGCCGATCTGACGGCCGTGGTGGGCCCGTTGGCCAGCTTCGCCGAGCCGCACTCGTACGACCTGTGCGAGGAGCACGCGCTGGGCCTGACCGTCCCGCGCGGCTGGGAGGTACTACGGCATGAGGGCGAGTTCCCCGCCCCGATCCCGCACGCCGACGATCTCGAAGCGCTCGCCGACGCCGTCCGGGAGGCCGGCCGGACCGAGCCGGGGGCGCGCGTGGCCGACGGCGACGCACTGACCGGCCGGCGCGGCCACCTCCGGGTCGTCCCACCCTCGCACTAGCCCCCGCTGCCGCCGGTAGGGTCCTACTCGTGAGCGAGCGCAGCGAGCGAACAATCAGACACGGGCTCTGCCTACCGAACGAGCGAAGCGAGGCTCGGTAGTGGATCTATCGGCGCTGGTGAAGGCATACGACGTACGCGGCATCGTTCCCGATCAGCTCGACGAGTCGATCGCCCGCGCGCTCGGCGCCGGCTTCGTCGACGTCACCGGCGCGGAGCGGATCGTGACCGCGCACGACATGCGCGAGTCCGGCCCGGGCCTGGCCCGCGCGTTCGCCGAGGGCGCGCTGCACCGAGGTGCGTCGGTCGTCGAGGCCGGGCTCTCGTCCACCGACATGCTGTACTTCGCCTCCGGCCACCTCGGCCTACCCGGTGCGATGTTCACCGCGAGCCACAACCCGGCGCAGTACAACGGCATCAAGATGACCCGCGCCAATGCGGTGGCCATCGGGCAGGACTCCGGCCTGGCCGACATCCGCGCTGCCGCCGAGCGCTACCTGGACGAAGGCCTGCCGGCCAACGACAACCCGGGCAGTGACGAGCAGGTCGATCTGCTGGGCGCGTACGCCGCGTACCTCCGCGGGCTGGTCGACCTCTCCGGCATCCGGCCGCTGAAGGTCGTCGTCGACGCCGGCAACGGCATGGGCGGCTACACGGTGCCGGCGGTGCTCGGCGACGCCGTCCTGCCCGCTCTGCCGCTCACGATCGTCCCGTTGTACTTCGAGCTGGACGGGTCCTTCCCGAACCACGAGGCCAACCCCCTCGAGCCGAAGAACATCGTCGACCTCCAGCGCGCGGTCGTCGCCGAGGGCGCCGACATCGGCATCGCCTTCGACGGCGACGCCGACCGCTGCTTCGTCGTCGACGCGAAGGGCAAGCCGGTCTCGCCCAGCGCCATCACGGCGCTGGTCGCCACGCGCGAACTGGCCAAGGCGCCCGGCAGCGCGATCATCCACAACCTGATCACCTCGCACGCCGTGCCGGAGATCGTCCGCGAGCACGGCGGCGTACCGATCCGCACTCGCGTGGGGCACTCGTTCATCAAGGGCGAGATGGCGCGGGTGAATGCCGTGTTCGGCGGCGAGCACTCGGCGCACTACTACTTCCGCGACTTCTGGTTCGCCGACACCGGCATGCTCGCCGCATTGCACGTCCTCGCTGCGCTCGGCGAGCAGCCGCGCACGCTCGCCGACCTCACCGCCGAGTACTCGCGCTACGTCGCGTCCGGCGAGATCAACTCGACGGTCGACGATCCTGCCGCTCGCGTCGAGGCGATCCGCGCCGCCTTCGCCGACCGGGCCACCGAGGTGGACGAACTCGACGGGCTCACCGTGCAGCTGCCGGACGGAACGTGGTTCAACGTCCGCGCGTCCAACACCGAGCCGCTGCTGCGGCTGAACGTTGAAGGGCCGACCGAGCCGGCGATGGCTCAGGTCCGCGACGAGGCACTCGCCGCAATCCGCGGATAGCCGGAGGAGAACCATGCCCATCGACGCCGCCCTGCTCGAGATGCTGGCCTGCCCGAGCGACGACCACGCGCCACTGCGCGAGGAGAAGCGCGGCGCCGCCGACGTCCTCGTCTGCACCACCTGCGAGAGCACGTATCCGATCGAGGACGGCATCCCGGTCCTGCTGCTGGACGAGGCGACCCCCGGTCCGAACGGTATCGGCGTTCCCGCCACCGCGACCTCTCCATGACCTTCGACGAGGCCCTGCTGGACGATCCGGCGCAGCTCGAGCGGCGTGACGAGCAGCGGCTGCTCTATGCACTCGCCACCGCCGGCGCGCAGGTGCGCCGCGCGGTGGATACCGTCGGCGACTTCGGCGTCGAAGCACTGCGCACCGGTGAGCTGCCCCGCGCCATGCTCGTCGCCACCGACTCGGCGCCGTCGGCGGGCTCCCGGCTGATCACCCGGCTGAGTTGCACGCGGACGCCCGCGCTGACCTGGCACGGCGTCGAGTTGCCGCGCTGGGCCGGTGCGGCCGACGCGCTGCTCATCGGCTCGGTCGACGGGCGGCATCCCCGGTTGGCGGCGCTCGCGGCCGAGGGCGCGCAGCGCGGGCTCGCCATGGCCGTCGTCGCCCCGGCCGGCAGCCAGGTGGCGGTCGCGGCCGGCCGTAGCCCCCTGCACGAGCTGCCCCGCGACCTGCATCCGCGCGCCGCGCGCTGGTCGGTTCTCACGCCGCTGCTGCAGGCGCTCGACGCCCTCAGCGTGAACCCGATCCCCTCGGGCCTGCTGGTGGAGGTCGCCGACGCGCTCGACCAGCAGGCCGAGATCTGCCGCCCTGACGGTGATGCGTTCGTCAACCCGGCCAAGGCCCTCGCGATCGAGTTCGCCGACGCCATCCCGCTGATCGTCGGGGCCGGGGCGCTGGCCGGCGTCGCGGCGCGGGCAATCTCCGACGCGTTGCAGCAGTTCGCCGGTGTCACGTCGGTGTCGGTCTCGCTGCCCGACGGCGTGGGGCGGGCCGGGTCGCTGCTGCGCGGCGCCGGTCCGGCGCCGGTCGACGACTTCTTCCGCGACCGCATCGACGAGCCACCGTCCACCCGGCCGCGACTGCTCGTCGTCGGCGACGACGGGTCGGCCGACGACACGCTGCTCGGTGATCGCTCCGACGCGCAGATACAGCTCGACGAGGTGGCCGCCCGCAAGGCCGCCCGGGCACTGCACGATCTGGCCGGCAACCTCGGCCTGCGCTCGTCCAGCGTCGACGTCCCGGCCGGCGACCCGCTCGCCCGCTTCGCCGCGGCGGCCGCGTTCGGCGAGTTCACCGCGGCCTACCTGGCGCTCGGGCTCGGCCTGGACCCCGGCTCCCGCGGCCCCGCCGAGCGCGACCACTGACGCCGCAGACCGACCACCGACGCCGCAGACCGACCACTGACGACCGACGACGGACAGGAGAATCGTGAGTGCATCGGGCGGCTCGAGGGCCATCGTCGCGGCTCTGGGCGCCAACCTCGGCATTGCCGTGATCAAGTTCGTCGCGTTCGCGATCACCGGCTCGTCGTCGATGCTCGCCGAGGGTGTGCACTCGGTCGTCGACTCAGGCAACCAGGGGCTGCTGCTGAAGGGTGGACGGTCGGCGCGCAAGGACGCGACCCCGCAGCATCCGTTCGGCTTCGGCCGCGACCGCTACGTCTACGGCTTCCTCGTGGCCCTGATGCTGTTCTCGGCCGGTGGACTGTTCGCGCTGTACGAGGGCATAGAGAAGATCCGCCACCCGCACCACCTGGACAGCCCGGCGATCGCGTTCATCGTGCTGCTCGTGGCCATCGCCCTCGAGTCGTACTCGCTGCGCACCGCGGTCAAGGAGTCGCGGCCGCTCAAGGGCGACGACACCTGGCCGGGCTTCATCCGGCACGCGAAGAACCCGGAGCTGCCGGTGGTGCTGCTGGAGGACGTGGCCGCGCTCACCGGCCTCGTCCTCGCGCTGCTCGGCGTGGGGCTCGCGGTGCTCACCGACGAGCCGGTGTGGGACGGCATCGGGACCTGCGCGATCGGCGTCCTGTTGATCTCCGTCGCGGTGATCCTGGTGATCGAGACGAAGAGTCTGCTGATCGGCGAGTCGGCCTCGCCGTCCGACCTGGCCAAGATCGAGTCCGGCCTGATCGGCCCGGGAGTGGAGCGGATCATCCACCTGCGGACCATGCACCTCGGTCCGGACGAGCTACTGGTCGGCGCGAAACTGTCGATGCCGGCCGGCGCGACGCTGCCGTCGATCGCCCAGGCGATCGACGACGCCGAGGAGCGGGTGCGCACCTCTGTGCCGGCCGCGCGCGTCATCTACCTGGAGCCCGACCTGGACCGCGGATGAGCGCGGTCGCGCTCGACGGCGTTGTCCGGCGCTACGAATGGGGATCGCGGACGGCCATTCCCCGCATGCTCGGGATCGAGCCGGACGGCCGGCCCGCGGCCGAGCTCTGGTTCGGCGCCCACCCCGACGACCCGTCCGCCGTACCGGAGCGCGGGGCAACCCTCGACGCGGTCATCGGTGCGGACCCGGCCGGGACACTGGGCGCGGCCGTCGTCGACCGCTTCGGTCCGCGGTTGCCGTTCCTGCTCAAAGTGCTGGCCGCCGACAAGGCGCTGTCGATGCAGGTTCATCCGAACCTCGATCAGGCGCGGGCCGGCTACGCCCGCGAGGACGCCGCCGGAATCGCGCGCGACGCGCCGAACCGCAACTACCGCGACGCCAACCACAAGCCGGAGCTGCTCTGCGCGTTGACCCCGTTCGATGCTCTCTGCGGATTCCGGCCGGTCGCCGACTCACTTGCCCTGCTCGAGGAGCTGGCCGTTCCGGAGCTGGCCTTCGTCGCTGCTGCCTTGCGCGGGACGGACCCCCTGCGGGCGGCGTTCACTGCCGTGCTGACCCATTCCGAGCCGGGTCCGCTGGTTGCCGCGGTCGCGCGGCGCGCGGCGGGCGCGCAGGACGGCCCGCTGCATGCCGTCCGGATCGCCGCCGAGGATTTCCCGGGGGACGTCGGCGCAGTGCTCGCGCTGTTGTTGAACGACATCCGCCTCGAGCCGGGTGAGGCGATCTACCTCGGCGCAGGCAACGTGCATGCTTACCTGCGAGGCACGGGCGTAGAGATCATGGCCAACAGCGACAACGTCCTACGTTGCGGGCTGACGCCCAAGCACGTGGACGTGGACGAGCTGCTTCGCATCACCGACTTCACCGAACTCATCGAGCCGCGCCTGATCGCGACCGGCGGCCGGTTCGACGTCCCCGTCGCCGATTTCAGCCTGATTCGGCTGGAGATCGACGGGCCGACCGGCCGGCACGACCCGGGGCCGTCGATCGTGCTCTGCACCGAAGGCGCGGTGACCGTCGGCGCGCTGCGGCTGGGCCCGGGCCGAGCCGCCTTCGTTCCGGCGGCCGAGCCGACCGCTCTCAGCGGTACCGGCCTGGCCTTCGTCGGCAGCGTCGGGCAGCTCACGATTCCGTAGGACGCCCGCCGCGAGAAGAGGACTGGAAGAGTCGATCGATCTCGGCGCAGAAGCGGGCCGTCGGGTCGGCGGTGCGTGGGCCCAGGAGGTGCCGTCGCGCCCGGGTGCGGGCGGCGGCTGACGGATCGTCACCGCCCCGCGCGGCCACGATCAGCGCATCCATGGCTGCGAGGTCAGGTGCGAGAACGAAGCCGCCCGCCGCGGACGGCGATCTCTTCTGGAACTCCGCGTCCGGCGTCTCCGTGCAGTTGACGACCGCGTACGGCCGATCCGCGGCGAGGAAGTCGCTCGTCACGCTCGAGATGTCGGCGATCAGGGCGTCGGCCATGGTGAAGCAGTCGTGCAGGTCCGGCGCCGGCGGGGTGAGGATGCGGTGGCCGGGGGAGGCGGCCCAGTACGCCGCGTTCCAGCGTCGCACCTCTGCATCGTGTTCGGCCGGCGACCATTCGGGGTCACGAGAGACAACCCGGTCGAGCAGATCCCCTGGATGCTGTGGGGCCGCAGACGGAGGCGGTCCGATCGGAATGTCTTGCGGCGGGAGTGCACCAGCGGCACGCAGCATGGCGATGATCTCCAGGTGCGCGGCGCGCGTCGCGGGATCGCGGTGGCCGGTTTGCGGGTGAGGGCGGTACATGACCCGGACGTCCCCACGCGCAAGCAGATGCCGGACGATCGCCACGCCGGCGTGCGGCACTGACGAGTGGAACGGATCCTCGCCGAAGCCCTCGAAGGTCGGTGCGTAGAGAATCGTTGGCCGCGGATCGGTATCCGGTGCGCGCGTCAACTCGCCCAACTGGGGCCGACCGATCTCGACGAAGGCCGCGGCCGGGATGTGCACGCCTGCAGCCGCGTAGCGATCGCGGGCGGCCGGTCCGGCCACCCAGATCTCTTGGTACACCCGCGAGAACGGATTGGCGCTCGCTCCCTTGTCGCTGTCGCCGTGACCGATGAACACGCTGCAGAGGTCCGGCCGACGCAGCAGGTGAATGTTGTTTGCGGTGTTGCCGACGTAGAGCGCCGCCCGAGCCGTCGGGAGGTCCAGTTCCATCAGCGTGTTGCCGTTCGGTATGCACACGATCGGCAAGGTCGTCGGCGCCAGCGTGCGAAGCACCTCGTAGTCGCGCACGACGAGCATGACCGGCCGCGGCACGGCCTCGAGCGCCCGCAACCACGTCTCGAGTTGGTAGCGCCACTCCGCCCCGTTGCCGAGATACGCGATCACCTCCGGTTGCCATCGAGCGACGGCGTCCAGAACGGCGTCTCGCACTCGCTGCCTGATGCGCGACCTGCCCAGCCGCAGGGCATGGATCGCGAGCACCACAGGTGTCGACCACGCGAGCACGGCCCCCGCGCCCAAGCCGGCCGCGGCGAAGCCGTCCGAGCCCTCCGCGGCCAGAGCCAGCCCGCCGGCGATGATCGCCTCTATGAACGGCGTCCACGCGTCCGGGCGCACTGTCCACCGCGGCGGTGCGCCCGGGGTCGGCGGCAGTCCGAGATCGAAGCCGCGGGATGCGACCGCCGGGGTGCGCAGGTACGCGACCACCTGGGCCGCCGTCTCCGCTGCTGCCCGCGCGGCCGCGATCCCCACGACCACGAGGGCCACGACGATGGTGAGCGAGGGCGTGGTCGCCCGCGCCGCGAACAGGACCAGTCCGACGCCGCGGAGGAGGCCGCGAGCCGTCACGCCCAACGACGCGCGGCTCATTCCCCATCCGAGGAAGTGGTCCTGACGGACCGCGACCACCTCGCACACCGCGACCGCGAAAGCGGCCACGGCCAGTCCGACCGCGGTGGGCACAGCTGCGCAGATCATCAGCGCGAGATAGGCGGCCACCGTCGCGGCCAGCCACCCGGCCAGGGTCGCGACCGACCGCACGGCAGGCACACGCTGGATCACCGTCAGCCGGCGCTCCGCGATCGACCTACTCATGGACCATCCGACCTCTCAGGAAGCGCGTCACAGCGTGTGTTTGATGCAGCGGCGCCTACGGTGTGTGCGGCGGCCTGCCGCCTTGTACCAAGCTCCGATTGTCCCGGATGAGGTAAGGCATCATGGGGGCGTGTGGTCCCAGCAGTCTGATGCGCTCCGATTCATTCGGGGTCACCGTACTCAGGCACCTGCAGGCTCGCGATGGGTCGGAGCATGACTCACGGTGACCGTCTACGCACCGTCGCGGTCGTGCTCGCCGGCGGCAGCGGTTCCCGCATCGGACTGGACACGCCCAAACAACTGTTGAAGGTGGCCGGGCGGACGGTGATCGAGCACACTGTCGAGGCTCTCCAGGACTGCGCGGAGATCGACGAGATCATCGTGATGATGGCGCCCGATCGGCTCGCGACGGCCGAGCGCTTGCTCCTCGGCAACCCGCGGCTGGGCAAGGTCACCCAGGTCCTTCCGGGCGGAACGGACCGCAACGAGTCGACCCGGGCCGCGTTACCGGCGGTCGGGCCCGACGAGTGCAACGTGCTGTTCCACGACGCGGTACGCCCGCTGCTGCCACCGCACGTGATCCGCGCCTGCGTCGAGGCACTGAAGACCTACGAGGCCGTCGACGTCGCCATCACCTCGGCCGACACGATCATCCGGGTCGACGAGTCCGGCTGCATCGTCGAGATACCGGACCGCAGCCAACTGCGGCGCGGACAGACCCCGCAGGGATTCCGCCTGTCCACGATCCGGCGGGCCTACGAACTGGCCGCCGCCGACCCTGAGTTCCGGGCGACCGACGATTGTGGTGTCGTGATCCGATACCTGCCCGACGTGCCGATCTACGTCGTGCCCGGCGACGAGCTGAACGTGAAGGTGACGTATCCGATCGATCTCTTCCTCGTCGACAAGTTGTTCCAGCTGGGTTCCCACTTCGCCGAGAAGGGGGCCGACAGCGACGGGGCGGACCGGTTACGCGGCAAGACGATCGTCGTCTTCGGAGGCAGTTCCGGGATCGGGCGGGACGTGGCGAAGCTGGCCGCGCGGGCGGGGTGTCGGGTGTTCTCCTTCAGCCGCTCGACGACCGGTACCTATGTGGAACGCCCGGACACTGTCGTGCGCGCGCTGCGGGACGCGGCCGATGAAGCCGGGCGCATCGATGCAGTCGTGCTCACCGCCGCCCAGCTGGCGACAGGTCCACTCTCGGCGATGACCGATGCCGACGTGCTCCAGCAGGTGGGGGTGAACCTGTTGGGCCCGATCAACGTCGCACGCGCCGCCGAGCAATACCTCCGCGAGTCGAGCGGCCACCTCGTGCTGTTCACCTCCAGCTCGTACACACGCGGGCGGGCGCACTACGCGCTCTACTCCGCCACGAAGGCTGCGGTGGTGAATCTCGCCCAGGCACTGGCCGACGAGTGGTCCGACGACGGCGTGCACGTCAACGTGGTGAATCCCGAACGGACACGCACGCCGATGCGCATGCAGGCGTTCGGCATCGAGCCGGAGGAGACCCTGCTGCGCAGCGATGCCGTCGCGTCCACCGTGCTGGATCTGTTCGGCTCGGACATGACCGGTCACGTCATCGACGTGCGGCGCGACGACGCCGAGTCCGAGTCGGAGGCGGATCGAGTGGCGGAGGCGACCGCGGAAGCGATGAGGCGGGCCGCCGGCATCGAGGACGGCCGGGGATGAGAACGGCGCTGATCGGGCACACCGGCTTCGTCGGCTCCAACCTGGCCGCCGCGCACGCGTTCACCGACGTGTACAACACCGGCAATATCGCGGAGATCCGTGGGCGTTCGTACGACCTCGTGGTGAGTGCGGCCAGCCGCGCCGACTCGCACCGCATCAACCAGCACGGCGCAGAGGACCGCGCCGAGATCGACGCGTACCTCGGCGTCGTCTCGACCGTCGACATCGCCCGGCTGGTCCTCATCTCGACGGTCTGCATCTATCCGGGGGAGACGACCCCGGACGAGACGACACCGCTCAGCGAGCGGGGTCTGACCCCCTACGGGGCGAATCGCCTGCACATGGAGCGCACGCTGGCGGAGCGGTTCCCGACTCTCGCGCTGCGGCTCCCACAGTTGTACGGCGGCAATCTCAAGAAGGGGATCGTGTACGACCTCCTGAACGAGTACCGCACCGAGTACATCCGTCCCGACGGCCGATTCCAGTACTACGACCTGCGGCGCCTGTGGTCGGACACCCAGATCGCTCTCGACGCCGGCCTGGCCGCGCTCAACGTGGCCACCCCGCCACTGACGAGTGCCCGGGTGGCCGCCGAATGCTTCGGTATGGACATCGCGGATCAGGTGGTCGCCGGTGACGAGTCACCGTTCGCCCGGATGTACACCCGCGACATGCGCACCGTGCATGCGGACCTGTTCGGTGGGCCGCCGGGCTACCTGATGAACGAAGCGGAGGAGCTCAGCGCGTTGCGCTCCTTCGTACGTGACCAGAGAAGTGAGGCGGCCCGGTCCCACCGGGTCGTCCCCGCCGCAGGCGAGGCGCCCGAGGAGCTCAGCTGATGTACCAGTCCCACAAGGTCTCCGCGATCGTCACATGCGCCGGGCGCGGTGCTCGCTTCGGAGGCAACAAGCTGCTCGTCAAGATCAACGGCGTGACGGTGATCGAGAAGACCGTCCGCGAGTTCGTGCATCCCGCCATCGACGAGGTCATCGTGACCATCAGCCCCGAGTACCGCGAGGAGTACACGCGGATCCTCATCGACAGGGCGGGCCTTCCCGTCACTCTCGTCGACGGGGGCGAGGAGCGCTTCATCTCCGCGATGCGAGGCCTGCAGGCGACGACCGGATCGATCATCATGGTGCACGACGGGGTGCGTCCCTTCATCAACGGCGACCTGATCGTCCGGGTGCTCGATGCCGCCGTACAGTGCGGAGCCGCCATGCTCGGTACGCCCACCGTGGTGCAGCTCAAGATCGTCGACGACGAGGAGTTCATCATCGGCTCGCCCGATCGCTCGCACAGTTGGCTCGGGCAGACCCCACAGGTGTTCCGGCGCGAACTTCTCGAGAAGGCGTACGCCGCGGCGATCGCCGACAAGTACGCCCGGGTCAGCGACGATGCCGACCTCGTTTCCGAGTACACCGGGCAGAAGGTGAAGATCGTGCGGGGTGAGGACTACAACATCAAGATCACCACGCGGACCGACCTGCTGATCGCCGACCAGATCATGGCGCAGGCCGACTGGGAGTGAGGCGGCTCCGTTACGTGGGTCGCCGCGTGAACGTCAGACTGCCGGTCGGCCCGATCGCAACGTCCAGGCCCGAGTCGACGTCGCGTGACCCGACCCTGAGCGTCATCGGATAGGTACCGGGTTTCTGCACCAGGCTGGCCTCGAGCCAGGCGCCCTCCCGGCGCGCCACGATCCGGGCGGGGCGCGGCGCCTCCTTGCCGATGCTGACCTTGCAATGCACGACGGTGTCATCGCCGGTGACGACCCCGCTGAACGGTATTTCGAAGCTGGCCGTCACCGTTCGCCGGCTCAGCGGCCAACGCGGGCCGCTGACGTCCTGGGTCGAGAAGCGGGCGTGTTTGGAATCCAACTTCGCCGAGCCGGACAGGCTGCGGTTCGTCTGGTCGATGTCGAAGCTGAGCATGCCGGACATGTTCTTGTACGCGATGTAGACGTGCCCGGCCAGCAGCGCGCACCGGGCCGGAGTGGATGTCCGCAGGCCGCGCTGGTTGATCGCGCCGAGAAACACGTTGCGGGCGGTGACGTCCCATGATTTCTCGTCCAGTGGGCGGCCGAAGACCGCGGTGGCCGGATCGAGTACCGCGGTGGCCGTCACGACGAGTTCCGGTCGCCCGCCGACGTCGTCCACCCGCGGCTGACACTCGCCGGGCAGCATCCAGGTGATCCCCGTGTCGCGCGCCCGGATGCCGATCGAGGTGTGCGCTGCCTCGAGCGTCGAGCTCATGTCGAGCGCGGCGTCGGGCAGCGCGGCCGCCACGTCCTCGGGAAGGTCCCGCACGATGCGTGAGCCGTCGCGGCGAATGGCCAGGGGCTTATCGCCGGCCGTCCAACGCGACTCGGCCGCTATGTGCACCGTGCCGTCGACCCAGCGCACCGAGGTGGCGGTGCTGATGCCCACCAGCCCGGCGTCCACCGCGACCAGCTTCTCCAGCAGGTCCCAGCGTCCGGCCCGGACAAGGGCGGCCCGGCCGAGCTGGGTGGGCGTGAGGTAGGTGTCGAGCTCGGCGGGGATGTGGTCGGCGAGGAGCTCGTCGACCGTCGCGCGGATGAACTCGAACTCGTCGGCCGGCGCGGCGAACACCGACGCTCCCAGAGGAGCGAGGATCCGGCTGCGGTACTGGTGCAACAGCATCAGCCGCCACTGATCCTGCAGCTCGGGTCCGGCGAGCTTCTCGTTCGTCTGCACGACGATCTCGCGCACCCAGCGCCAGAACTCCCGCTTGTCCTTCGTGTAGGAGGAGGACGCGGTCTTGCCCTTGCGCACCCAGTGGTAGAACGGCGTGTCGGCCAGCACGGAGATGACCTTGGCGTGCTTCGCCACGTCGAGGGCGAAGAACACGTCCTCCCACAGGACCCGGCGACCCTCCGGGAAGCGGATGTCGTGCTCCATCAGCAACGCGCGACGGAACAGCTTGTGCGGATTGGTCGGGATCAGCGGGTGGATGTCCTGGCGGTCGATGGCGTTGTCCATGTTCGCGGAGTAGACCTCGATCGCCCACTTGGACTGATCGGTACGGGTCTCCTTGCCGTTGAGCACGTCGGCGCCCGTACGGGCGGCCATCGCGTAACCGGCTTCGAGCGCCCGCGGGTAGAGCTCGTCGTCGTGGTCCATGAACAGGACGTACTCGCCCTGCGCCAACTCGAGCCCCACGTTGCGCGGCCGGCTGGGCCAGCCGGAGTTCTCGATCCGCTCGATGCGCACGTTGTCGCGGGCATCGTGGATGCGCTGCAGCCGCTTCCAGGTGTCATCGGGCGAACCGTCGTCGACGAAAATGATCTCGAACTCCGCCGACGACATCGTCTGCGCATCGAGTGAGTCCACGAGACCGTTGATCCGGTCGCCAGGGGCGTAGGTGGGGACGACGACGCTGATCTTGACTGCCACGCAGCTCAGCCTGCCACAGGGGAACCGGGCACCGGGTGCCCGTCTGACGGCGTGGTCAAGGCACTACTCGGCGCCGTCGACGAGTTCCCCGGCCACGCGCTCGACCGTGCCGGACGGGGCGTCGACCGCTGGGGTGGGCAGCGCGTGAGCCTTCGCCCACTCGAAGACCGCGTCATACAGCTCCGCAACGCGGCGGTTGTCGCGTCGCAACTCGTCGACCTCGCGGCGCAGCGCCCAGATCTCGCGCTCGTAGTTGACGAACCGCGCCGGGCCCTGCTCGAACTCCTGATCCATGTCGCGCAGGGTGCGCAGGTTGTTCACCGTTCGCGGCGCGATCCGATAGGCGGTCTTCTTGAGGAATTCGGTCACGATCTTGTCCTTGTCGTCGTCGTCCGTTGTTGTCGCGGCCACCGCTCTTGCCCGGTGCGGCGCCCGGCCGTCCTACTTCCAGATCAGCGCCGTCGTGTTGCCGCGCGAGCCGACCGGGGTGCTCCGGCGCCGGTCGTCGATGACAGTCAGGCCGAGCCCCCACCGCCAGGCTTCGCGCCGAAGCGTCTTGATGTCGAGCGTCCAGGTCAGGGGGTTGGTCGGGATCCGGGTAACCGCCGTGGCGTCGAAGGTTGCGTAGAGGAACGTCTCCTCCTCGAGGATTCCCCGCAGCATCGTGAACAGGTCGGCCCGGCCGAGCGGAGGCATGACGTGCAGCACGTTCCGCGCGAAGAAGTATGGGCGGTGGCCCTGTTCGATCAATCGCAGCGCGAAGCGCATCACGCCGTGGCGGTCATTGAGGTTCAGGAACGTGTACTCGACGCCCTCGGGCTGCGTCTTTCGTGCCACCCGCAACGCCTCGAAGCTGTAGTCGCCGCCGAGAACCTGGTGGCCGGCCGCGGCGATCCGCTCGGTGTGTCGACCGTCGCCGCAGCCGAGGTCGACCACGAAGGCGTTGTTCGGCAGGAGCCGCAGGAAGCGATCGACATCGCGGAACTCGTCGGACTCCTCCGGAATGCGCTCGTCGACCTCCTGCCAGGTCTTCTCCCAGAACACGCGCTGCCGGTTGAACACCCCGAAGCTGTTCTCGAAGCGTCGCAGCGTCGACCTCGGCGTTTCCCAGCGGAAGGATGGGTCCGGGATCCGCCAGTTCGGCCCATAGGCGAGTTCGAGCCAGGCCTCGGGGGAGGCCGGTGACGGCAGCGTGACGCCGCTGACCTCTACGGTCTTGGTCGGGACCAGGTCATGCAGGGCCAGTTCGCCGCGCATCGCGAACGGCTGGTTGTAGACCCCGTCGTCGGAGTGATAGCCGGTGAAGACGTCGATGTAGTAATCGATGCTGCCTTCATCGGTGAAGAAGACGATCTCCTGGTGGGTGTGACTGTGCCGCACCACGGTGTAGCCGAAGGACTCCAGCTGCCGCTCCAGCTCGAAGCTTACGAGCGCGATGTCCTGGGGGTCGGACTTGTCGCACCAGAACGCGAAGTCGATGTCGTCGTCGTGGGCGAGGAGGCTGCCCGAGCGCATGGCCCCCAGCAGGGTGCCGCCGACGATGTAGACGGGATATCCCCACTGCTGCATCTGCTCGGCGACCTCGACCGCGCTCGCCAGCAGTCGCTCCTGGACGCCCGACGCATTGCCTTCGAACGACGGCCCCAACCGGTTCCACTTGTCCATCGCCAACCATCGACCTTGCGCGTCAGTGATCGCGAGCCGCCCCGGACCCCCGAAGTTGACCTCGCCGACGGCGAGTTCCTCACCGCTGGCCGCCTTGCGCACGCTGATCGTCGAGCTGCCGTGCAGCTTGGGCACCATCGCGCGCGGCCAGCGAATGCGGCGCATGCCGGTGCGGGGATTTCCCGGCGGGAGCTTCGTCGACCACACCCGGTGCCCGTCGAAGAAGATGTCGACGGTGGGAGTTGCGCCGCCCAGTACCTTCAGCCGAAGCTCCCGCCCATTGGCACGAACGGGCTTCGTCAACATCGCTCCTTGCGGTCGGGCCGTGGGGTGTGCGGTTCCGTGACGCGCGGGCGATACCGCACGCGATGGGTGCGTCCCTGGGCTGCTGATCCTACGGGACCCAGCCGGGTCGGCTCGCGCCGGCGGAGCCGATGTCACAGGGTTGCCGAGGGCCCTGCGAAGCATCTCCGGACCACGGGGCAAGATGGCAGGGGTCGACCATCACCCACGGAAGGTTCTCCTCCCTTGAGACGGCACGAGTTCTTGAAGGCCCTCCACCGCCTGACGGCACCGCGAACCTATGTCGAGACGGGTGTGCAGAAGGGGCAGAGCCTGACCTTGTCGCGAGTGCCGAGCATCGGTATCGACCCTGAGTTCGCCATCACGTCGGAAGTGATGGCCGATGTCCACCTCGCCCGCACCACCAGCGACGAGTTCTTCGCGCGCAAGGACCCCGTCGCGTACCTGCCGAAGAAGGTCATCGACCTCGCGTTCATCGATGGCATGCACCTGTCCGAGTACGCACTTCGCGACTACCTGGCCGTCGAGCGGTTCACCACGTTGACCAGCGTTGTCGTCTTCGACGACATGTTGCCGCGAAACGTCGACGAGGCGGCGCGGCACCGGCACACCATCAACTGGACGGGTGACGTCTACAAGGCAGCGCAGGCATTGCGGACGATGTGCCCGGAGCTGGTGGTCCTGGACGTCGACACCCAGCCGACGGGGGTGGTCGTCGTGCTGACCCCGGACGCGAACCGGGGCGGCGTGCTGCCCGGCTACGACGACTGGCTGGATGTCGCGATGGCTCCTGACCCGCAGGATGTGCCGAAGGACGTGCTCACTCGATCCCGTGCCTACGATCCGGAGCAGCTGCTCAAGAGCGCGGGCTGGCGTCAACTTCCCCGGCTACGTCGCAAGCGCGTGAACCGGGCCACGGTGCGGGCTGCGTTCGCCGACGTCCTGCGAGACTGACGCCTCAGCCGAGGACGCGGCGTGCCACCCGGCGCGCCCGTTGGCGAATCGTTCGCGCCCGCTCGTCGGGCAGCACGGCGAGTACGCCGTCCAGTGCGCGTCCGCCGACCGCGGCGGCGCGGCGCTTCCCGGCGGCTCGGACACCGCGCGCGGGTGGCAGCTCGGTGCGGCCCGCCTTCGCCCCCCACAGCAGCACGAGCGGACGATCGCCCTGAACCAGCAGTCTGGCCGCCAGCGGCACGAACCGGTCGTCGTCAGCCCGGGTCGTCATCGACCAGATGCCGTCGACGAACTGGTCGCGAGGCGCCCGGACGGTCAGTAGCGGGCCAGTAGGAGACTGGACGAGCTGCCCGTTGGCGTCGACCGACCGTTTGCCGGACGTGAGCCGGATGACTGCGCCAGCCTCGTTCAGCTCGGTCTTCGGCGCGCCGAGCACGATCTCGACATCCGAACCCCGGCGGCGCGCGCAACTGTCAACCAGATCGAATGTGGCCGGCGGCGGCATCGAATCGCCCATGGAACCTCCCAGGTCGGTTGTTGGCTGTTGAGCCTACTGATCGGCAAACCTGACACGACCGTGGTAGATTCTTCG
>JAVHVD010000206.1:0-3083 GCA_032160745.1 Pseudonocardiales bacterium | reverse complement strand
GGCTTCTGGTAGCTCATCAGCTCGAGCTTGCTGTGGCCGTCCGGAGTCCGCATCATGGCGACATCGACGCGCTGGCCGTCGAGCCCGACGATGCGGTCCGACCATTCTCCCTCCACTGTCATCTTGCCCTCCACCTCTAGGCCGAGTTCGACAAAGAACGTGACAGCGGCGTCCAGGTCGTCGAAGACAATGCCGACGTTGTCCATCCGCAGAATCGTCATGCCGTCAAGCGTAGGGACCCGGTCAGAAGCGGAAGCGAGTCAGGCCACCCGGTTCGACCGATGACACCACAGTCGCGGAGCGTGCGTCGATGCGATACACGTGCCACGGGGGCGGTCCTTGCGCTGGCGCGTTGAACGGGGCAGTGATGCCGAACCCGCTGTCATCGGGTTCGGCCGGCCAACCGTTGTCCGCCCACGCCTTGGCGATGCGGGCCAATGCGGCCGGCTCGGTCACCGTCGCCGCATGCCCTTCGATCACGACGTCCGCGTCGCGGATGGACACCGACAGCGCGCATCGCGGATCGCGGGCGACATTGCGGTGCTTGCGCGTGCGCGCGCCCGTCTGGAACCAGAAGGTGCCGTCCATCCATATGGCGCCCACGGCGGTCACATGCGGGCTCCCGTCCTCGTTGACCGTGGACAGCCACGTCGTGCGAGCGTTCAGCGCGTCGGGCGGCGGTGACGAGCCTGCATCGAGCTTCGCAACGACCTCGGGCCAGTCGACCGGTGGCAGCCCATCCGCGTCACCCAGATTGATGGTTTCCATTTCTCAACCCTTCTGTTCAGAGCTTCGTCTGTCACCTACTCGTCGATCAGGGCGACGCCATTTCGACACGGCGACTCAATAATCTCGCCCATGTGGGAGTGCGCGTTCCGCCATACGGCCATCGGTCCCTGACCGCGGTGTGAGCGGGGCGGTGCCGGCTGAGCCGTCCGTCTCGAGGTGGGCATCCAGGGTCCTGGTTATCGTGCCGGCATTGACGGTCCGGGCGGGTCGATGCGGAAGATCCGGCTCCGCCGCCGTGTGCCGTCCCGGCGAACGAGGTGCTCCTGGCGGATACCGAGGTCTGTCGCGCCGAGTTTGCGGATCGCGGCAGCCGACCGTCCGTTCCGCTCGTCGGTGCGCAGCTGAACCCACTGGGCGCCGTGGCGGAAGATCATCGCGAGCAGGAGCCGCTTGACCTCCGTGTTGACGCCCGTCCCCCACACGCCCGGGTCGAGTAGCGTCCCGCCGACCTCGGCGCCTGCCGCGTCGTGAGGGTCGAACAGGACCGAGGTGATGCCGACGACGTGCCCGTCCTGGCGGACGGTGAAGGTCGTCCAGTACCCGTCTGCGAGCTTGGAGCGGATGAGCTCGTCCAGCGCGGCGGCATCGGCAGGGATGGTCCTGGACATGTGCTCCCACACGCGCTCGTCCGCCAGCGCCTCGAACAGCTCTGCGGCGTCGGCCGGGTCGTAGGAGCGCACCGAGATGGTCCCCGCGCTCATCTCCGCGGGAAAGCGGACAGGCCAGTCCATGGAGTCATTCTCGCCGGTGTTGGCCGCCCGGCGAGGTGTGGTCCGCGCACCGGCCGATCCGATGGTCAGCCGTCCTGTGGGGGATCGTGCTGCGTGACAAGCTCGGCCGCAATTGGCTGGCGGCGGCTAGGCGTCCCGGTATTGGTCCCGAACATCAGGGAGTTGCTGGAAGCCGGCTGACCTGTAGGTGGCGACGGCGCCGACATTGGAACTTGGGGTGCAGACGATCGCGGTCGACGAGCCCAACTCCTGGAGCGCGGCCGCCGCGGCGACGGTGATCGCCTTGCCGTAGCCGTGACCGCGATGTTCCCGGTGCACGCCCATCGGCTCGAGCAACCCAGGTTTCCCCGGACCGGCCGACCACACCGTCACCGCCGCCACCGCGTTGCCCTGGCCGTCGTAGGCGACCAGACACCGGGCGTCGGCGTACGGCAATCCGGCCGCCATCGCGTGCCAGCGCTCGTCGGTGAACGTCGAGCTTTCGAATGATGCCCGCTGTACGGCGGTCCGCACCTGCGCCTGCTCCGGCCCGATCACGTCGATCCGCACGCCCGGGTCGTTTACCGGCTCCGTGAGGTCGCGGCGCAGCGGCGTCCACGGCTCGTCGGCGTTCCAACCGACCTCGAACAGCAGATCTTGAACCAGCGCGTCCATCGGCGCTTCGATGTTCACCTTCCCCTCCATGAGTACGCCGCGCTCCGGCTCAGTCACGTCCTCAACCAGCTGTTGCGCCAGCTCTTCGTCCCGCTGAGCGTCTAGTGCGATCGTCAGCCGCAACAGCATGGGACCGTCCAGCAGGCCGACGGCGAGAATCCGTCCGTCCCTGCTCCAGGTCCGGACCGCCGCGGCCGTCGCCTCTGCGCCGAACCGCCAGAACCAGCCCAGGTCCCCAGGGTGCAATTGCATGGGAGCCCCGTCGTACTGCCACTCCCGCAGCACGCCCACAGCCTCGCTCAGCCCGTCGGCTGTCGGCTGGCCCAACACAATCGCCATACCCCTGATGACACACCACCGCGCCGACCGCTCGCATCATCGTTTTCGACCAGGGAGCGTCCGACCGGCTATGTAAGCCGATGACCAAGGGCACCGACATGCCCGGTCGCCTGCTCGCCCGGTCGCCCGCCCGGATCGGGAACAAGAGCGGACCGACAGGCGCTAGCATGGATCTGCACCGCCCCCACAAGGCGGACGCTGCTCGCTTTCGACGATCTCCTGTGTGCGGTCGTCGAGCCGCCCGTCAACCGGCGGCTGAGGGCGTGTGCAGTGGGCGGCCCGTCGGGTCCCGCGGTGTCGATCTCGCGGAGTTCGGCTGGGCCAGCGGCGTGGCGGAGCAGCCGCCCGGGGCTCTCCCTGGCGGAACTGGCATCGTCCGACCGCGGGTGTGGGTGCGGCATTCTCGCGCGGCCACCGTGCCGGGCGTTCAGAGGAGGAGTCTGTGGCTCAATCAGGCCGGCGTCAGATGGACGCTCGCCGTACCACTTCGCGCAAGCAGCGACGCGTCCCCGCCCCAGCCCCCGAGGACGTCGTCTCGCTGCTCGCCCGCACCGTCCGTCAGGTGGAAGC
>JAVHVD010000205.1:0-10176 GCA_032160745.1 Pseudonocardiales bacterium | reverse complement strand
GTACCTGCGCCTCGGTGCTGGAGTCGAGTTCGCCGGTGGGTTCGTCGGCCAGCAGCACGGGTGGGTCGTTGGCCAGCGCGACGGCGAGCCCGGCGCGGACCGTTTCGCCGCCGGAGAGTGTGTCGGGCCGGGCGTAGGCCCGGTGCGCCATGCCCAGCGCGTCGAGGTGACTGTCCGCGCCGCGTTTGGCGGTGCCGGCGAGGCTGCGGGCAAGCGCGATGTTCTGCGCAATGGTGAGGTGGCTGAGCAGGTTGCCGTTCTGAGTGAGGACGCCGACCAGCCGGGCCCGCAGCCGGGCCCGTTCGGCCTCCGGGCGACGGGTGAGTCGGGTGCCGTCGATGCGGACGGTTCCGCCGTCGGGTTCGTCCAATCCGGCCAGGCATGACAGCAGGGTCGACTTGCCCGATCCGGACGGTCCGACGACGGCGACGAACTCGCCGGGTGCTACCGCGATGGACACTCCGCGCAGCGCCTGGGTCTCCTCATCGCCGGAATGGAAGAAGCGATGCAGCGATGTCGCGTCCAGCGCCGGCACCGCTCGGTCGGGAGCGGTCGTGATCATCACTTGGTCCAGGTGAACGATTCGGTGACCTTGCGCCACGGGTCGACGTTGTCCGACCCAACCGGAGCGGCCAGCGTCAACGTCACCGCTGTCCCGGTGTGCCAGAACGTGTACCGCTCCACAGCCTCGTTGGCGATCTTGCCGGTGACCGGGTTGACCGCGGAGTGGGCGTGGTAGGTGGCCAACACAGCGGTGCCGGCCTTGCGCTGCACACTCGTGACCGTTCCGGCCACGTAGCCCTGCGAGGCGGCCTTGATCTTGGGTAGGTCGACCGCGCGGACCGTGGCCGGAGTCGGTGCCTGCGCGGCCGGCGCGGAGCTGATCGTGACGTTGTTGTACTTGTCGGAGAACACCACAGAACTCCCGGCCGATGACCGGGCCCAACCCTCGGGGATGGTGACGGTGAATCCCGAACCGGTATAGGGGACGAAGGCCTGGTTGTCCGGGATGTCGCCAGGTGGGTTCGTCTCTACCACCGCGGGCCCAGACGGGCTCGACGTTGCCGTCGAGGACGGGTCAGTCTGTGGTGCGGACGGTGAGGTGCCGCCGCCCGAGGAGCTGCACGCCGTAAGCACGACGAGAGCGGCCAGCGCCGCGCCGCCGCCGGTCAGCGACCACCACGCCTTCCTCGTTTCGTGGTTCTGCTGATGTGGTGAGCGCTGCGCTCGCTTCATCGGTCCTCGTTCCCTCGTCGGTCCTGCAGGCTGCGTGCCGCTCGTCCCTCGATGTCGACGCTAGGAACCGGCAGGCAAACGGACTGGCCGCGCTGGGCAAATTGACGGCAAAACCTCGCCCGTAGGACCTCGCCCGCAAACTTGCCCGACCGCACCGCCGGAATGCCGCTGCCACAATGGCGTCCACGACGTCGCCGACAATTGATGCGCGGCGACCGGAGCCGGAACAGGGGGACGCGATGCGGCGGCGGATCACCCTGCTGGCGGCCGCGACGGCGATGCTCGCGGTCCTGCTGCTGGCCGTTCCGCTGGGAATCTTCGTCAGCCACGGGTACGTGAACGACGAGCGCTTGGAGCTTCAGCGCGCCGCCGCGAGTGCTGCCGCCTCCCTCCGCGGTGATCACCCGGCGCTTGGAGCGCTACGCATCGACCGCACCGAGATCACCGCAGCTGTCTACGACCGCGCCGGTCGACTGATCGATGGCACTGGCCCGGCGCGGGCGGATGCGATCGTGCGTGCGGCTCTGCATGGCGCCGAATCGACCGCAACCCTAGGCTCTGATGTCGCCGTCGCCGCACCGATCTCTGACGGAGACCAGGTCATCGCCGTGGTGCTGCTGCGGTCAGACCTGCGCGCGGCGCATCACCGTGGCCTGCTGGCGTGGCTGGTGATCGCCGCGATCGGTGTGGCCGCCGTCCTCGTCGCAGCGGGCGGTGCGCTGCTGCTCGCCAGGCGACTTTCCGCTCCGCTCGAACGGCTGCGTCACGCTGCGCGCCGAATCGGCGCCGGCGACCTTGCCGCCCGAGCACCGCTGTCCGGGGTAGCCGAATTCGACACCATGGCCGCAACTCTGAACGACAGCGCCGCACAAATTCAGACGATGCTCGGCCGTGAGCGCAGCCTGTCCGCCGAAGTGTCCCACCAATTACGCACTCCTTTGAGCGGACTGCGTCTCGAACTCGAGACGCTGCGGACGTCCGTCCCATCCTCCGCGAACGTTGAGTCCGCCCTCGCCGCGGTCGATCGCCTCGAGACGATCATTGCGGACGTCATCGCGCTTGCCCGCGACCTACCCGTTCCACAGACGGCGGGCATCGCCGAGCTGATCGCGTCGGCTCAACAGCGCTGGAACGGCCCGCTCGCAGCGGTCACCCGACCGCTGCGAGTGATCATCGACCCAGGACTGCCCGAGCAGATCGGTATCTCGACTCCGGCAGCTACGCAGATTCTCGACGTCCTGCTCGACAACGCACGCAGGCACGGCCGAGGGGCCGTGACCATCCGCGTGCGCGCGCTCGACGGGGTCATCGCCGTGGATGTCAGCGACGAAGGGCCAGCTCTCTTGTCCGAGGCGCACGTGATGTTCCGGCGCCGCGACGGGCTACACGACAGCGGCATCGGTCTTCCCTTCGCCCGCAAGCTCGCCGAGGCCGAGAACGCGCGCGTCGCCCTGACCAGTCACGAACCACCCACGTTCTCCCTCCTCGCCACGGCGGCCGGTCCGCGCGTCGATACCGCGGCCGATGCGGCACCGCCGCAAGGCGAGGACCCGCAAACAGTCGAGGTGGGGGACACCCTCCCTGCCACGAGAGTCAGCGGTCCGCGAATCGACTGATCAGTAGGGCCCGTTTAACGGGCCGCTCAAATTTGTGTCCGAGGGGGGACTTGAACCCCCACGCCCCGTAAAGGGCACTAGCACCTCAAGCTAGCGCGTCTGCCATTCCGCCACCCGGACCGAGTGCGCGGACGAGTCTAGCCGAACGCCGGAGGCCGTCCGGCACTCGACCCGAAGCCTCCGCAGGCCCCGATCGCAAAGATCTTGGCGCGTCGAGTAGAGCAAAAACTCACAAGGAGCTAACCTAAGCCGCAGTCGGCTCCGGTCTCCGGGAGCCAGCAGCCTGAACAGTCTCACCTGCCTCAGGCACCCGGAAGGCGGAACCATGCCCGGCATCACGCTCGCAGCCCGAACCGGGCTGCGTACGGCGGTCGCGCTCGCGATCGTCGTGATGCTCGGCGCCCTGTCGTCCGCCCCGGCTGCGGCCGCGCCGAGTTCTGTCACCACCCCCGATCCCGCGTCGACGACCGCTGCTGCGGGATCCGGTCTGGGGCTGGGCCTGCAGCTGCTCGGACTCTCCGTGAAGATCAACGTCCTCCCGCTCGATCTGACAAATCTGGTCACGATCGGCCGCGCCGCCTCTGACCCGACGCCGACTCCCACGCCGACGCCGTCCGCGACGCCGACGAAGTCTCAGTTGCCCTCGTCGAGCACACCGGTGCAGCGGCCGAGCGGCACTCAGCCCGCACAGCGCCCGACCTCGCCTGCGACGCAGGGTCCGCCGGCGGATGGCACCGGCGGCGGCGGAGCGGTCGATCCCGGTGGCGCCGGCGGCTCGTCGACGACCATCACCAAGACAGCCGCACCTTCGTCGTCCGCGAAGCCCGCGACCAGAACCACGGTCCCCGCTCCCGGCTCACTCAAGCTGGTCAAGGGGCTGTTGCCCCGTACCGGGGCGATGGTGCTCATCATGTTGATCATCTCCACCGCGTTTGCGGTCGCGCTCGTGGTCCGGATGGGCGGTCGGCGAGGCGGACGGCGGGTCTGACCAACCCATCCAGCTGCGGCGGCTGGTAGGAACGAGTACATGAGCGCCCTCTCCGAACCCACCATCACCGCGCAGGACGAGGTGGCCGAGCTGCTGGTCGAGCTGATCCGGATCAACACCTCCAATCCCACGCATGCCGAACGGCCTGCCGCGGAGTGGGTGGCGCACAAGCTGGACGAGGTCGGCATCCAATCGCAGATCCTCGAGGCGGCACCCGGCCGCGCTTCGACGATTGCGCGGATCGAGGGGACCGACCCGTCCCGCCCACCACTGCTGATCCACGGACATCTGGACGTCGTCCCCGCCGATGCGGGCGAGTGGTCGGTCGATCCCTTCGGCGGCGAGGTCAAGGACGACCAGGTCTGGGGACGCGGTGCCGTCGACATGAAGGACATGGACGCCATGACCCTCGCGGTCGTCCGCGACTGGACCCGCACCGGACGCCGCCCACCCCGCGACGTCGTGCTCGCGTTCGTCTCGGACGAGGAGGCCGGCGGTCGCGAAGGCGCGCACTATCTCGTCGACCAGCACGCCGACCTGTTCGCCGACTGCACCGAGGCGATCAGTGAGGTCGGCGGGTTCAGCGTGTCACTCGACGAGCAGACCCGGCTCTACCTCATCCAAACGGCGGAGAAGGGCATCAACTGGTTGCGGCTGCGGGCCACGGGTGCGCCCGGCCACGGGTCGATGGTGCACCGCGACAACGCCGTCACCCGCCTCGCCGAAGCCGTGTCGCGCATCGGCGGCCACGACTGGCCGATCGTCATCACCGACACGGTCCGCGCGACGGTCGAGGGCCTCGCCGCTGTCACGGGCAAGGACCTCGACGCCGAGGACGTCGACGCGTGGCTGCCGCTGCTCGGTGGCGCCGCGCGGATGATCGGCGCCACGATCCGCAACACCACCAACCCGACGATGCTCGAGGGCGGCTACAAGGCCAACGTGATCCCGTCCAAGGCCGAGGCGACGATCGATGCCCGGTTCCTGCCGGGACAGGAGGAGCAGCTGCTCGCCACGCTCGACGAGCTGCTCGGGAAGGGCGTCGAACGGGAGTTCATCGTTCGCGACATCGCCGTGGAGACCGGCTTCGACGGTGCGCTCGTGGACGCGATGTCAGCGGCGCTGCGGGCGGAGGACCCGAACGGCTTCCCGCTGCCGTACCTGATGAGCGGCGGCACCGACGCCAAGTCCTTCTCCACCCTCGGGATGCGCTGCTACGGCTTCTCGCCGCTGCTGCTGCCGGCCGAGCTGGACTTCATGGCCATGTTCCACGGTATCGACGAGCGGGTGCCCGTCGAGGGGCTGAAGTTCGGCGTCCGCGTCCTCGATCGGATGCTCTCGAACTGCTGACCGCTACGGCTTGACGCCGCGGAAGCGGGCCCGGCCGGGACGGTGCGTGCCCGTGTCGGCCGGGCGTGCGAGGCTGAGCGCGTGCTGCTGGTCGACGTCGCCGCCGCGTCCGCTGAGGTCGGCACCACGTCGTCCCGGTTGGCCAAGATCGCGCGGCTCGCGACGCTGCTCTCCGCGGCCGAGGCAGGCGAGATCGCGGTCGTCGTGTCGTGGCTGTCCGGCGAGCTGCCGCAGCGGCAGATCGGCGTCGGCTGGGCCGCGCTGCGCTCGTTGCCGCCGGCGGCGGACGCGCCGTCATTGACGGTCGGCGGCGTCGACGCGACGTTCTCCGAGATCAAGGGTGTCGCAGGGAAGGGCTCGCAGGCGCGTCGCGCCGAGCTGCTCGCGGGTCTGTTCGGCGCGGCCACCGAGATCGAGCAGACGTTTCTCCGCCGACTGCTGAGTGGTGACCTCAGGCAGGGCGCGCTCGTCGGAGTGATGGCCGACGCCGTGGCTCGGGCGTCCGAGGTGCCGGCCGCCCAGGTTCGCCGCGCCGCCATGCTCGGCGGTGACCTCCCGGCCGTCGCCTCCGCAGCGCTGACCCGGGGCGCGGCGGCGCTGGATGAGTTCCAGCTGCGGGTGGGTCGCCCGGTCGGGCCGATGCTGGCCCAGACCGCGACGGGGGTCGCAGACGCGTTGGAACGGCTCGGCGGCGAGGCAGTCTTCGAGGCCAAGCTCGACGGCGCCCGCGTCCAGATCCACCGCGACGGCGACCGGGTCTCGGTCTACACCCGCAGCCTCGACGACGTGACCGCGCGACTGCCCGAGGTTGTCGCCGCAACGCTCGCCCTGCCCGTCCGCACCTTGATCGCCGACGGCGAAGCGATCGCGCTACGCCCGGACGGCCGTCCGCACAAGTTCCAGGTCACCGCCTCCCGGTTCGGCCGCAGCGTCGACATCCAGGCCGGGCACACCATGCAGCCGCTGTCGGTGTTCTTCTTCGATGTGCTCCATCGCGACGGCGTCGATCTCTTGGACGCGCCGGGTGAGGAGCGCGCTGCGGCCTTGGCCGAGTTCGTCCCACCCGGCCAGCGGGTCGACCGGTTGGTCACCTCCGACGCCGAGGCCGCCCAGCGGTTCCTCGAGGTCACCCTGGCGGCCGGGCACGAGGGCGTCATGGCGAAGTCGCTGACCGCCCCGTACGAAGCCGGCCGCCGCGGCGCCGGCTGGCTGAAGGTCAAGCCGGTGCACACGCTCGACCTGGTCGTGCTCGCGGTGGAATGGGGGTCGGGGCGCCGCACCGGCAAGCTGTCCAACATTCATCTCGGCGCCCGCGACCCGGAAACCGGCGGGTTCGTCATGCTCGGCAAGACGTTCAAGGGCATGACCGATTCGATGTTGACGTGGCAGACCGAGCGGTTCCTGGAACTCGCCGACGGGCCGACCGACGGCTACGTCGTCCACGTCCGGCCGGAACAGGTTGTCGAGATCGCATTCGACGGAGTTCAGAACTCGACGCGATACCCCGGGGGCATGGCCCTCCGCTTTGCGCGGGTGGTCCGCTACCGCGACGACAAGCCGCCGGAGGAGGCGGACACGATCGACGCCGTGCGCGTGCTGCATGCCGACTAGGCGAGCTCCTCGGGCCTGACCGACGGACCTCGCGCGGGCGAAGCGGTAGGGTTTGTGACGACAGGAGCTAGCTGGCTGCGATGGCGAATCCTTGGGCTGCAATCGATGCGACGGAGTCTCCGTCGCTCCGCGCGCATGAGCTTCGGCGGCTGTGGGACGAGTATCTGGCCGAGCACCATGTCGATCACGTGCGCCGGCCGATCGCAGATTCCTGGCATCGCTCCGAGGCGGCCGGCTTCGATCCATCCGGCTCGCGGGCACCGACGCTTTTCGGGGATCGTCGGGACGTCGGTGAGCGATGGGAGACGCATCCACTCGCGGCCGCGGCTCCATTGATTCGTCGCTGGGTCGGCTCGGTGGCCGATGACAGCAAACACCTGATCGTCGTCAGTGACGCCGACGGTCTGCTGCTGTGGCTCCACGGGAACGCGCGGCTTCGCTCCGCGGCGGCCGATGCGATGAACTTCGTCGAGGGCGCCCTGTGGAGCGAGGTCGGCGCCGGCACGAACGCGATCGGCACTGCCCTCGCTGCCGATCATCCGGTGCAAGTGCACGCCGCCGAGCACTACAGCGAGGTCGTGCACGGATGGACGTGCTCTGCCGCACCCGTTCACGATCCCGAAGACGGGCGGCTGCTCGGCATCATTGACCTGACCGGGCTGGCAACTGATGCCCACCCGGACACCCTTGCCGTCATGCTGGCGGCGGCGCGGGCCGTGGAGGCCGAACTGCGCGGCCGTCTCCAAGAGCGCGACGCGCAGCTTCGCGTCCGCTATCTGGACCGCGTCGGGATGGCCGCGGGCAAGCTCGCGCTCGTCAGCGGGAGCGGCCGGGTCATCGCCGATCATCCGGACGGATTCCTGCGTGCCGGGCGGATCGAGGTGCCGCGCGGTGGCGGCGTGGTGGTGCTGCCCGGAGGACGAGCAGGGTTCGCCGAGGCGCTCGAACGCGAGGACGCCTACTTCGTCCACCTGCTCGCTTCGGGGAGCCGGTCGCGTGTTCGGGCCAGGAAGGCGCCGGCCGCCGTCTCAAACGGCGCAGAGGTCGGCGCTGCACACGACCAGACGGAGTGGCGGCAGGCCCAGCTCGAGCTCAGCAGGCTCGCAGAGGAACAGGCCGCATTGCGGCGCGTGGCGACGTTGGTGGCGGGGCACGTGACGGCGGAAGAGATCTTCGCGACAGTCGCGGAAGAGGTCGCCCGGCTGCTCAACGCCGATCGCGGCGCGGTATGTCGGTACGAGCCGGACGGGACGATGACCTTCACGGCCTTCTGGACGAGTGGCGATCGGCCGGTTTCGGTCGGCACCCGGGCCCGCCTGGACGGAGACGGCGTCGCCGCACTGGTGCACCGCTCCGGTCGGCCGAGCCGGCTCGACAGCTACGCCGGCCCGTCCGGCCCCGCCGGCTTGTCCGGCGCGCCTGGCTTGACGGTCGGCGCCCCGATCCTCGTAGAAGGACGCGTCTGGGGCGCAATCTTCACGAGTTCGGTGGGTGCGCAGCCGTTCGCCGAGGATGCCGAGTCGCGGCTCATGGGCTTCGCTGAGCTGGTAGCAACAGCGATTTCGAACGCGGTCGCCCGCGCCGAGGTGAACGCTTCACGTGCCCGCATCGTGGCCGCCGCAGACGAAAGCCGACGCCGCATCGAACGCGACCTGCACGACGGAGCGCAGCAGCGCCTCGCCACGCTCACGCTCCAGCTGAATGCGGCGGCCGGCGACGTGACGGCCGGCGTCGAGGAACTGCGGGCCGAGCTCGCGAAGGCGGCGGATGCCGTCACGGCCGCGCTTGACGAGCTCCGCGAGATCGCCCGGGGGATCCACCCGTCGATCCTCTCCGAAGCAGGACTCACGCCCGCATTGCGCGGACTCGCCCGCCGATCCACGATTCCGGTGGAGCTGGAGATCTCCACCGCTGAGCGGTTCGCCGAGCGTGTCGAGGTCGCCGCCTACTACATCGTCTGCGAGCTGCTCACCAACGCCGTCAAGCATGCCCGCGCTTCGTGCGTGCGCGTGGCGGTCGAGAGCGCGGATGGGACGCTGCACCTCTCCGTTCGCGACGACGGCATCGGCGGCGCAGATCCGTCCCGCGGCTCCGGCCTCATCGGATTGTGCGACCGGGTGGAGGTCATGGGCGGGTCGATCGCCGTCGAGAGCCCCGTGCGCGCCGGCACGAGCGTCCAGGTGTCCCTACCGCTCGATGAATAGTGGCTGCCTCACCCGATCGCGGTCGACGACACCGATGCCCCGGCTGAGCTCGATGATGCCGACGGGGACGCCGTCGGCGACGCGGTAGGAGGCGGCGAACTCGTCCCGGACGGCGTCGGCGTCGGCGAGGTCGTCGGCGTCGTGGAGCCGGAGGGGCTCGGCGAGGGCGACGGTGTCGCGGTCGACGTGGGCGTCGGGGTTGCCGCTGAGCTGGTCGGCGCCGCGGACGGCGCGGTCGACGAGGCGCCTCCCGAATTGGTCGAGCTTTGGGCCGGCGCCGGCGCGACCAGCACCGGCGACTGCACCTTCGTCGCGGCCGGAGCCGCCGTGAGCAGCGCCAGGACGCCCGCGGTCACTGCGGCCACCACCGCGACGCCGCTCGCGGCGACAGCGCCGCGGACCACGGTCGGCTGGCGAAGGAACTCGGTGCGCCGGCGGTGGCGCAGGTCCGGCGGGAGCGCCGCCCGCTGCGCCGCGAGGCTGTTGAACGGCGCGGCGGCAAAGCCGAGCGTCGGAAACATTAACAGCGCGGCCAGCAGCGGCCCGCTCAGCGTGCTCGCGTGGCTCAACGCGCCGGCGATGCCGACCGTCCCGCACGCGGCCAGGAAGCTCTCGGCCCGGTTGGCCTTGACCACTTGCCACCACGAGGCTTGGTCGAACGTCTTCGGCGTGCGCATGAAGACGGCCTTCTTGGCAAACAGTCCTTGTACCGAGGCACGCGCGACGACGAGCGACGTCGCCTGCCAGATGAAGTACGCCCCGAAGGCATCGCGCCAGGACGCGCCGGTGCCACGACGCAGCAGCGCGACAGCGCGGAGCAGGCCGAGCAGGACGAGCACCGGCACCGCAGCGACGAGGAAGGGGGTGATCTTGCGAAAGAGCTGGCCGCCGCCTTCGGTGAGGTTGGCGGCACCGGCCAGCAGGAACAGGTAGAAGATCACGCCCATCAGGTCCCCGTACCACTGCAGGCCGCCGGACAGATATCCCCACCGCTGCCCGAGCGTCAGGCGATTGCGCTCGGTCACGCGGCCGGGGAGCAGCGAACGCCAGTACATCCGCAGGATCTGGATGCCGCCGAAGCACCAGCGGTATCGCTGGCTCTTCAGCGCTTCGAACGTCAGCGGCATGATGCCCTGGCCGAACGACTTGTCGACGTGCAACCCGGTCCAGC
>JAVHVD010000204.1:0-4208 GCA_032160745.1 Pseudonocardiales bacterium | reverse complement strand
AGCCGTCCCGACCAGGTTGACCGGTTCGCCAGTCGTCGGGGTGGTCTCGTCCATGGGGCCCTCCACGCTCGGGTCGGCCGGCGGCAGCCGCTCGCCGTACCATGACAGCATGACTCCCAGCTCCGAGATGCGCAGCGGTCGGGTGCTGCTGGCCAAGCCGCGCGGCTACTGCGCAGGCGTCGACCGGGCGGTCGAGTCTGTCGAGAAGGCCCTCGAGCTGTACGGGTCTCCCGTCTACGTCCGCAAGCAGATCGTGCACAACCTGCACGTCGTCCGCTCGCTGGAGGCCCGCGGCGCGGTGTTCGTGGAGGAGAACCACGAGGTGCCGGAGGGTTCCATCGTCGTCTTCTCCGCCCACGGCGTCGCGCCCGAAGTCCACGAGCAGGCCGCGGCGCGGAACCTCACGACGATCGACGCCACCTGCCCGCTGGTCACCAAGGTGCACCACGAGGCGCGCCGATTCGCCAAGGACGACTTCGACATCCTGCTGATCGGACACGAGGGGCACGAAGAGGTCGTCGGCACCAGCGGCGAGGCGCCGCAGAACATCACCCTGGTCGAGGACCCGGCCGCCGTTGCGAACGTCGAGGTCCGCGACCCGGCCAAGGTTGTGTGGCTCTCGCAGACCACGCTCTCGGTGGACGAAACCATGCAGACCGTCGACGCGCTGCGCGAGAAATTCCCGCTGCTGCAATCGCCGCCGTCCGACGACATCTGTTACGCCACGCAGAACCGGCAGGCCGCCGTGAAGGCGATCGCCCCCGAGGTCGAGTTGTTCCTCGTGGTCGGCTCGGCCAACTCGTCGAACTCGGTGCGCATGGTGGAAGTGGCTGTGGCCGCCGGTGCGCGCGACGCCCGCCTGGTCGAGAACGCCGACGCGATCGAGCCGAAGTGGCTCGACGGGGTCACCAGTGTCGGGCTGTCGTCCGGCGCGTCGGTGCCGGAGATCTTGGTGCGCGAAGTGACCGAATGGCTGGCCGCGCGGGGCTACACGGATGTCGAGGAGGTCAGCCATACCGAGGAGCGGCTGTCGTTCGCCCTGCCGCAGGAACTGCGCCGCGAGCTGCGGGCGAGGAGCTGAGCGCTACTTGCGGCTGATCAGCCGGATGCCGGCGATGATCAGCACGGCGGCGGTGGCGGCGGCGATGGCCGGGAAGCCGTAGACGAGGTAGTTGGCGGCGGCGTCGAGGACGACCTTCTTGTCGTGCAGGCCGCTCGAATTCACGTAGAGCTGGAACACCGCGGCCGCCGAATAGACGATCGGCGGGGCGATGACGATCGGGAACATGTGCGAGCGCTTGACCGTCAGGATGGCGACTATCGACGCGACCACGATCCCGATGTTGAATCCGCCCTTGACCTGGATCGAGCCGAGGGTGTCGATGATGCCGCCGAGGCCGGCGAGGACGATCAGCAGCAGCAGCGCCGCCCACCACGGCAGGCCCCGCTCAGGCGCTGCGGTGGCGCGGCCGCGCAGGTCGCGAACCGATTGCTCGGTTCGCCGATCGGCGGCGCGGGTGGCGCGTTGGTCGCGGGACGAGCGCGGGCCGGCCGGCAGCCAGGCGTCGGGCGCCTGCTGCGGGCGGGACGGGGGATGGTTGAACGCCCGCCCGACCCGGGAATTGCCGGCCGGGGTCGGACTCTCGGCGGCCGAGCCGGAGTACACCGCGGTGGAGGGGCCCCAACCGTCGTCGTCCTGAGCCGGCCAGCGGCCGCCCTCGGGACCGGACGGACGTGACACGGGCGGGCTCCTGTCTGCCAGCGGGCCGGGTACCCGCCTCTGCGGCCACCGTACCCGGCGAAACTGAGACCGAACCGTTAGCCGGGATCGCGCGCGGCGCGTCGCTGCCCCCGCGCGGCTGAGAAGCACCGGCTGCGCGAGCTGACGGTGCCGCCCCCAGTGCTCGCCCGCGACGTCGCCGGACCGCTCGTCTTCGCGCTGACCGGTGCGCCGCCGCGGCGGTTCTCGTCTTCATCTGGCATCCACAGGTTGACCCGGCGGCTCGAGCGGCCTACCTCCGGTTGACGTTCCTCCGGCGGCACCGACAGTCTCTGCCCATGGGCTACCTCGTCGGACGCGGCATTTCCGACATCACCGGCGAGGCCGCCGACTGCGGAATGATGGGCTACGGCAAGGCCGACCAGAAGACGGCGGGCATCCACCTGCGGCTTCGGTCCCGGGCGTTCGTCTTCGCCGATGCCGAGGCGGCCGAAGACCCGCCGGTACTGCTCGTCGTCGCTGAGCTGCCGCTCGTCTTCGACAGCGTCCGGCAGGAGGTCCTGCGCCGGCTGACGGCGGCCTTCGGCGATCGGTACACCGACGCCAACACGATGATCACGTGTACGCACACGCATTGCGGGCCGGGCGGCTACTCGCACCACACGCTGTACAACTTCACCACCGGCGGGTTCCACCCGAAGACATTCGGCGCGATCGTCGACGGGATCGTCGAGTCGGTCGAGCGCGCCACCGAGGATCTGTCGCCGGCCCGGCTCGGCCTCGCCTTCGGTGAGCTGTACGACGCAAGCACCAACCGGTCGCAGTCGTCCTTCGAGTTGAACCCGGCGGCCGACCGGGACTTCTTCCCGGACGCGATCGATCCGCAGACCACCCTGCTGACGATCGAGCGGGACGGCCGCCTGGTCGGTGCCGTCAACTGGTTCGCCACGCACGGCACGTCCATGACCAACAGGAACCGGCTGATCTCAAGCGACAACAAGGGATACGCCGCATACGCGTGGGAGCGCTTGGCGCACCGCGTCGACTACCTGTCCGGCGACCAGCCCGAGTTCATCGGGGCGTTCGCGCAGACCAACGCCGGTGACATGTCGCCCAACCTGAACCGGCGCCCCGGCAGCGGTCCGACCGAGAACGAGTTCGAGAACACCCGCATCATCGGCCGCCGCCAGTACGAGGCGGCGTCCGCGCTCGCCGGGGCCGGCACCGAGGTCCGTGGCGGGCTCGACACGCGGCTGACCTACATCGACCTGACCGGCTTCGCGGTGGACGCCGCCCATTGCCCGGACGGCCGGCCGCACCGCACGTCCGGACCGTATGCCGCGGCCGGTCAGATCGCCGGAACCGACGAGGGCAAGGGGTTCGTCGGGTTCCGGCAGGGGCGCAACCCCGTGCTCGACACGATCTCCGCGCAGGTGGCGTACCGGGCGTGGCCGCAGCTGCGCGACTCGCAGGCACCGAAAGGGCTGGTGCTCCCGCGGGGCGTGAACCGGTTGTCGCCGCTGATCCAGGAGCGGATCCCGGTCCAGCTGCTGCGGATCGGGCCGCTCTATCTGATCGGGCTACCGGCCGAGGTCACGATCGTGTCCGGTCTGCGCCTGCGTCGAGCCGTCGCGGAGATCGTCGGAGCGGAGCTGTCGCACGTGCTGGTCGCCGGGTACAGCAACGGCTACATCCATTACGTCACCACGCCCGAGGAGTACGTGGCCCAGCGCTACGAGGCCGGCAGCACGGTGTACGGGCGGTGGGAGTTGCCGGCGCTGGTCCAGACGGCGTCGCTGCTGGCCGCCGCCATGCGCGACGGCTCGCCGACCGAGCGAGGGACGCCGCCGCCGGCGCTGACGCCGCGAGGTAGGGGAGTGCGTACGGGACGACCGGACACGCCGGCCGGCGGCGGCTTCGGAGACGTGGTGGTGCCGCCGCGACCGCGCTACCGCGCTGGGGACACAGTGCGGGCGGAGTTCGTCGGCGCGAATCCGAACAACGATCTGCACCGCGGCTCGACCTTCACCGAGGTGCAGCGCGAGAACGAGGGCGGCTGGACCCGGGTGGCCGACGACGGCGACTGGTCGACGCGGTTCGGCTGGCGGCGGGCCGGGCGCTCCGGTTCGCGGGTGAACGTGACGTGGGACGTGCCGCCGGAGACCGAGCCCGGGCGCTATCGCCTGGTCTACTGCGGCGACGTGCTGGAGCCCGGTAGCCGGGTACGGCCGTTCCGCGCCGCGACCGACCCGTTCGACGTGCGCTGAGCACCAATCGGTGAGGGATCAGGACGTGGCGCGGTGCTCCGGTTCCGCGACCCCGGTCAGCAGATCACCCTGGCCAACGGGAACGCGCGGCTTTGGCAGCGCGACGAGGCGCTGCTCGGCGACCTCGGGGGCCTGGGTCGACCGCGCCGTCTCGGTGATCTGCTTGGGCGCCTCGATCGCGTCACCCGGCTCGACCACCTGCAGGTCGACCATCCTGCGTG
>JAVHVD010000203.1:0-2608 GCA_032160745.1 Pseudonocardiales bacterium | reverse complement strand
CTCGGCGGCAAGGGCGCGAACCTTGCCGAGATGACCAACCTCGGTCTGCCCGTCCCTCCGGGCTTCACGATCACCACCGAGGCGTGCAAGGTCTATCTGGAGACGGGCGCCGAACCGGCGGCGCTGTGCGACGAGGTGAGTGCGCACCTCGAAGCGCTCGAGCGGCAGATGGGCAAGCGGCTCGGCCAGCCGGACAACCCCCTCCTGGTGTCCGTCCGCTCCGGGGCGAAGTTCTCCATGCCCGGCATGATGGACACCGTCCTCAACATCGGCCTGTCCGATGCCTCGGTCGCCGGGCTCGCCGCCCAGGCCGGCAATGAGCGCTTCGCGTGGGATTCCTACCGCCGCCTCATCCAGATGTTCGGCAAGACCGTCCTCGGGGTGGACGGCGAGCTCTTCGAGGAGGCACTGGAGGAGGCCAAGCGCGCCAAGGGCATCGGCAACGGCAACGGCAGTGACCTCGACCTGGACGCGGGCGACCTGGAACTGCTCGTCGACCACTTCAAGGAGATCGTCGCCAAGCACACCGGCCGTGAGTTCCCGCAGGAGCCGCGCGAGCAGATGGACATGGCCGTCCGCGCCGTGTTCGAGTCGTGGAACACCGAGCGGGCCGTGATCTACCGCCGCCAGGAGCGGATCCCGGCCGACCTCGGCACCGCGGTGAACATCGTGGCGATGGTCTTCGGCAACCTGGACATGGACTCCGGCACGGGCGTCGCCTTCACCCGCGACCCGGCCAGCGGAGCGCAGGGCATCTACGGCGACTATCTGCAGAACGCGCAGGGCGAGGACGTCGTAGCTGGCATCCGCAACACCGTGCCGCTGGCCGATCTGGAGCAGCTCGACAAGAAGTCCTACGACGAGTTGCTCGCCATCATGCAGCGGCTCGAGGAGCACTACCGCGATCTGTGCGACATCGAGTTCACGATCGAGCGGGGCAAGCTCTGGATGCTGCAGACGCGGGTCGGCAAGCGCACGGCCGCCGCGGCGTTCCGGATTGCCACCCAGCTGGTCGACCAGGGGCTCATCGACATGGACGAGGCGGTGTCCCGGGTGACCGGCGCGCAGCTCGCGCAGCTGATGTTCCCGCGCTTCGATGAGAAGGCGGCCGGCAGGAAGAAGATCGCGAAGGGGATGAACGCCTCGCCCGGCGCCGCGGTGGGCAAGGTGGTCTTCGACTCCTACACCGCGGTCAAGTGGTCGCGATCGGGTGAGGACGTGATCCTGGTCCGCCGGGAGACGAACCCGGACGACCTGAACGGCATGATCGCGGCCGCCGGCATCCTCACCTCGCGCGGCGGCAAGACGTCGCACGCCGCGGTGGTGGCGCGCGGAATGGGCAAGACCTGCGTCTGCGGCGCCGAGACACTGGACGTCGACACCAAGAAGCGGGTGCTGCGCGCGCCGGGCGGCATCGAGCTCCACGAGGGCGACGTCATCTCCATCGACGGTACGTCCGGCGAGGTGTTCGTAGGTGAGGTGCCGGTCGTCGACTCACCGGTCGTCCAGTACTTCGAGGACGGCAAAATCGATGAGACCAACGATCTTGTGGTGGCCGTCGACCGGATCATGAGCCACGCCGACGGCGCACGGCGGATGGCGGTGCGGGCCAATGCCGACACGGCGGAGGACGCGGCGCGGGCGCGCCGGTTCGGAGCACAGGGCATCGGGCTCTGCCGTACCGAGCACATGTTCCTGGGGGAGCGCCGCCACCTGGTGGAGCAGCTCATCCTCGCCGACACCGACGAGCAGCGCGACCGACAGCTGGCCGAGCTGCTCCCGCTGCAGCGCGAGGACTTCGTCGGCATCCTCGAGGCGATGGACGGGCTGCCGGTGACGATCCGGCTGCTCGACCCGCCGCTGCACGAGTTCCTGCCCGACATCACCGAGCTGTCCGTGCGAGTGGCGGTCGCGGAGGCGCGGGGCGAGAAGAGGGAGGGCGACCTGCGGATGCTGCAGGCGGTGCACCGGCTGCACGAGCAGAACCCGATGCTCGGTCTGCGCGGCGTGCGGCTCGGCGTGGTGATCCCCGGCCTGTTCGAGATGCAGTCCCGGGCGATCCTCGAGGCGGCGGCCGAGCGGATCAAGGCCGGCGGCGTGCCGCGCGTGGAGATCATGGTGCCGCTCGTCGCCAACGTCCAGGAGTTCGAGACGGTTAAGCACGCGATCATCGACGTGGCCCGCGAGGTCCGGGCCGAGACCGGCGTCCATCTCGAGTTCCTGGTCGGGACGATGATCGAGCTGCCGCGTGCGGCACTGTCGGCAGCACAGATCGCCGAGTCGGCCGAGTTCTTCTCCTTCGGCACCAACGACCTCACCCAGACGACGTGGGGCTTCTCCCGCGACGACGTCGAGGCGGCGTTCTTCTCCGCCTACCTCGAGAAGGGCATCTTCGGCGTCAGCCCGTTCGAATCGATCGATGTCGAGGGCGTCGGCGAGCTGATCCGCATCGCCGTCGAGCGCGGCCGGTCGATGCGTCCAGGCATCAAACTCGGTATCTGCGGCGAGCACGGCGGCGACCCGGACTCCGTGCACTTCTTCGAACGGGCCGGGCTCGACTACGTCTCGTGCTCGCCGTTCCGGGTGCCGGTGGCCCGCCTCGAGGCCG
>JAVHVD010000202.1:0-6008 GCA_032160745.1 Pseudonocardiales bacterium | reverse complement strand
TTTGAGTGACACCGAAGCGGATCCGCTGGTCTTGACGTCAAAGACGGTTGCTTCGGTGCTCCAACGCTTCGTGGCCGGCGAGATCTCCGCCGACGATGCTCAACGATGGGCATCGCTTATGCGGTGGGGACGGATGTCAGACGCAGCGTGCGAGCTGACCGTGTCGTTCGAGATCGAATACGAGGAACAGTTTGAGTTGGCGATCGCGGAGTCCATCGGGCGGTTGACCGAGCTCGGTGACGTAGTCGACGGCGAACTGCGTCCTGGCGAGGCGGCTGAGTTGCTCAGAGCCCTGGAAGCTGTCGAGTGAGAATGGACGAATAAGCACCGGTCTGGCGATGCACTCACACCGCGAGCGGGCCTTGGAAACATCCCCCGCCGCAGCGGTTGGAGCCATTCGCGAGCGTGTCGACTTTCCGATGGTCCCCAACTCGCCATTGCGACTCGTCTTGCACCAGCGGCGCGCTGCACCGCTTGCCAAGCGCGATGCTCCGTGGCCGCCATGGCGTGCCCTAGGTATTACCTTCAGCCGGGCGCGCGTGGGTTGGGCCAGAGCGTGATGCGCCCTGGTCGTCATGGCGTGCCTCAGGCATCACCTTCAGCTGCTCGCCAGCGCCCGATCCGCCGGCTCAGGTTGGCGCAACGTTGGACTCGGCAGGGTCGGAGCCGGTTGGCGGGTGGTACAGGTGGCATGACACCGCGACATCGGAACCCGGCACCTGCTGAAGATGGGGCTCGACCGCGGGCTTCATGTCCATCAGCACCGCGCGCCCGGACACAGACATCCCGGCGACGCCCTTCCACAGCGGGTCGGCCGGCCGCGCGGCGCGCTCGTCCTCGAGCAACTCGAGGACCTCACCCGGCGATCCACTCGCCGCGTCCACGGCATTCTCGGACGCGAACCGCGGACCGTCGTGGACGAGCTTCGCCTCTCTCGCATAGTGGTCGGCCGGCACGATCGTCCACCGCTGCTCGAGCACCATCCGTACGTCGCGTGGCTCCCAACCGCACGGCCCGAACGCCGCCGGGCAGCGCGGGTGGAACGAACAGCCGAGCGGCGGGTCCGCCGCGTCCGGGATCTCCCCGCGCGGCAGGTCGCGCGCCACCGTTCGCGACGGGTCCGGATCGGGCACCGCGCCGAGCAGGGCCTTCGTGTACGGGTGCCGCGGATTCTCGAAGATCTCCCCGACCGGCCCGATCTCGACGATCTTGCCGAGGTACATGATCGCGACGCGGTCGCAGAAGAAACGGGCGGACGCGAGATCGTGCGTGATGTAGACGTAGGTCAGCCCGAGGTCACGCCGCAACTCGTCGAGCAGTCCGAGGATCTTGGCCCGCACCGACATGTCGAGCATCGAGATCGGCTCGTCAGCCACGACGAGTTCCGGCTCGAGCACGATGGCCCGAGCGATGACCGCCCGCTGCTTCTGCCCGCCGGACAGCTCAGCCGGGTACTTGTCGATGAAGCGGGACGCCGGTGCCAACCCCACCCGCTCCAACGCCACCCCGACGGCAGCTCGCCGCTCCTCGGCCGTGGTGTACATCTTGTGGATCCGCAGCGCGTCGCCGATCGCCCGGCCGACCGTCATCGACGGGTTCAGCGATGCGTGCGGGTCCTGGAACACCATCTGCAGTTGACGGCGCAGCGGCCGCAACTGCGACTCAGGCAAGCCGGTGAGTTCCTTGCCGTGGAACCGGATGCTGCCGCTGGTCGCAGGCACCAACCCGAGCAGCGCCCGACCGAGCGTCGACTTGCCCGACCCCGACTCCCCCACCAGGCCGAGCACCTCACCCGGTGCGAGGGACAGGGTCACTCCGTCGACCGCGCGCACCGTCCCGGACGACCGTCCGAGCAGCCGCGCCGTCGCATTTGCCCGCAGCGCGAAGTACACGTTCAGATCGGTGATCTCGACGATCGGCTCGCCGGGCGCCCGCGTGGCCGGCGGCGGCTTGCTGAGGTCAGGCTTCGTCGGCAACGGACACCTCCTGCTTGTCCAGCGGTGCGGCATCCGACTCCGACAGCGACGAATCCAGCAGCCAGCACTCGGCGACATGCGGGCCGAACTTCGGAGGCGAGACCTGCGGACAGATTTGCATGGCCGACGGGCAGCGCGGGTGGAAGCGGCACCCGGTTGGCGGCGCCACTAGGTCCGGCGGCGCGCCGGCGATCGAGTGCAGTTCCTGCGTCGTGAGCGAGATGGTCGAGCGCAGCAGCGCCTGGGTGTAGGGGTGGGCCGGTGCGGCGAATACATCGCGCACCGGCCCCTGCTCCACGATGCGGCCGGCGTACATCACCGCGACCCGGTCGCAGGCCTCGGCGACGATTCCGAGGTTGTGGGTGATGAGCAGAATGGCCGGCGAAAAGCGCTCACGGATCTCGACCAGAATATTCAGGATCTGCGCCTCGACGAGCACGTCCAACGCCGTCGTCGGCTCGTCGGCGATGATGAACTTCGGACGCAGCGCGAGCGCCAGCGCGATCATGATGCGCTGCCGCATCCCGCCGGAGAACTCGTGCGGGTAGTTCCGGAAGCGGGTCGGCGGAATGCCCAGTGCCCGCAACGCCTCCAGCGCCCGCGCCTCCCGTTCCTTCTTCGACAGGTTCTTCTCGTGCGTCTTCAGCGCCTCATCGAAGTGCGCGCTGATCCGCATCAGGGGGTCGAGGCGGGTCATCGGCTCTTGGAAGATCAGCCCCATGCCGGCGCCGCGCAGCCGATCGCGCTCCCGCTTGGGCATCGACAGCAGATCCTGGCCGTCGAAGGACACCGTCCCGTCCACCGCCGACCCGCGCGGCGTCAACCCCATCAGCCCACGACCGAGCGTCGACTTGCCGCAGCCGGACTCCCCGACCAGGCCGAGCACCTCGCCCGGCCGCAGCGCGAACGAGACGCCGTCGACGGCGCGGACCGGCCCGTTCGGACCGGCATACCAAACCCGGAGGTCGGAGACGTCGAGCACGGGTTCGGTCATGAGTCGGCCGCCGAAGTGAACTCGCTGAGCTTCACCTGGTCGACCTTCGGGGTGCGCAGCAGCGGGTTGAGCACGTCGTTCAGGCTCTCGCCCACGAGCGTGACACCGACGACGATGAGGACGATGGCGATTCCGGGGTAGAGACCGGTCCACCAGATGCCCGCCGACGTGTCGCCGACGGCCCGGCTCAGATCGTGTCCCCATTCAGCCCCTGAGGACGGTTCGATGCCGTATCCGAGGAACCCGAGGCCGGCCAGCGTGAGGATGGAGTCGCCGGCGTTCAGGGTGGCGATCACCGGAACGGTCTGCACGACGTTGCCGAAGATGTAGCGCATCATCACGACCCGGGCCGGCGCACCGATCGCCCGGGCCGCCTCGACGTAGGGCTCTTCGCGCGCCGCCACGGTGGCGTTGCGGACGACCCGGAAGTACTGCGGCACGTACACCACCGTGATGGAGATCGCCGCGGCCATGATGCCGCCGAACTTGCTGTTCGTACCGCCTGCGATGGCGATGTTGACGATGATGGCGAGCAGCAGGGACGGGAACGCGAACAGCGCATCAGTTATCAGCACGAGCACGCGGTCCAGCCATCCGCCGATGTAGCCCGAGATCAGACCGAGGGGCACGCCGATCACGATCGAGATCGCCACCGCGAGGAGGATCACCTCCAGCGCCGTCTGCGCTCCGAACACAACGCGCGAGTAGACGTCCTCGCCACCGGCCGTCGTCCCGAACCAGTGTTCGCTCGAGGGTGCGATCAGCCGTCCGAACACCTTCGTTCCGTCGCGGTCGTCGTTGAACCCGTAGGGCGCGATCCACGAGGCGAATACGGCGACCACGGCGAAGAACAGGACGATCAGGGTCCCGGCCACGAGCATGCCGCGCTGGAAGCCCGACGTCGCCCGGACCGCGTCCATGCCGGGAATCCGGCTGTGCTTGCGCCCGGTCGACGGCAGCGCCGCGCCGATCTCCGCGCCCTCCAGCTCAGGCAGGTTGATACTCATGTCAGTACCTCACCCTCGGGTCGATGAGCGCCGCGATCACGTCGATGAAGAAGCTGATCAACGCGACGGAGACGGCAATCGCGGTGACGATGCCCTGCACCGCGATGTAGTCCTGACGCTGGAGGTAAAAGGCGAGCTTGAAGCCGAGGCCCTGCCACTCGAACGTCTCCTCGGTCAGCACCGCCCCGCCGAGCAGCGCGGCGATCTGCAGCCCCATCACGGTGACGACGGGGATGAGCGCATTGCGGAATGCGTGCTTGCGGACGACGCGGCCCTCTCGCACGCCGCGGGCGCGGGCGGCCTCGACGTAGTCGGCGCGCAGCGTCTGCAGCAGATTCACCCGGACGAGGCGCAGGAAGATCCCGGCGACCAGGAGTCCGAGGGTGATCGCGGGAAGCACAGTGTGTTTGAGGACGTCCCAGATGTAGCTGGTATTGCCGTAGAGGATTGCGTTGATCAAGTAGAAGTGGGTGTTCGGCGTGACGTCATTGATGGCCACCTCGACGTTGGGGGCGGCGCGTCCGTTGACCGGAAGCCAGCCGAGCTGGATCGAGAACAGCAGCTTCAGCAGCAGACCGAGGAAGAACACCGGGATGGCGTAGGCGAGCACGCCGAACAGGCGCAGCCCGACGTCCGGAGCACGGTCGCGATAGCGGGCCGCCAGCCGGCCGAGCGGTATGCCGACCAGGAGCGCCACGAGCAGCGCCCACAACGTCAGCTCGAGCGTGGCCGCGCCGTTGATCTTCAGAATATTGCTGATCTTCGTGTTGTCGGTCAGCGACGTCCCGAAGTCACCTTGCAGCAGTCCCTTCAGGTATGACCAGTACTGGGTGAGTATCGGGCGGTCGAGGCCGGCCGAGTGCTCACGTTTGGCCAGTTCTGCCGGTGAGAGCCGATCCCCGAAGGCGGACTTGATCGGATCGCCCACCACCCGCAGGACGAAGAACACGAGGGTGACCAGGATCCACACCATCGGGATCACCAGTAGCAGCCGGGTGATCAGGTAGGTGCGCAACGATCCCGACGACGTCTTGGTCGCGGCCACGTGGCGTCGATCCTCCAGAAGAGTTCGAAGAGGGCCCGGGGCACGCGCGACAGGGTTCTGCCGCGCGTGCCCGGAGTAGGGCCCTGACGGTCAGGTACGACCTGAGCTTCTACCTCAGCTCTTGCTGACCAGCCACATGCGGAACTGGTACGTGGCGTCCAGCGTCTCCTGGACGCCGGTCACCTTCTTACCGGTAGCCGCGACCTGGTTGCCGGACAGCAGCGGCAGGTACGGCACCGTGCCCGTCGCCAACTTCTGCTGGATCTTCGTGAACGCGTCTGCGCGGGCATTGCCCGTCTGCGTCTCCTCCTGCGTCAGCAACGGCAGCACGCCGTCCTTGGTGCACGGTGCTGTCGCGGCGGTGTTGTCGCAGTAGTGCGCGTGCACGAAGTTGTTCTTGTTCAAGAAGTTGAACAGGTAGTTGTCCGGGTCCACGAAGTCCGGGAACCAGCCGAGCTGGTAGATCGGGTAGGTGTCCTTCACCCGCTCGTCCCGGTACGTCGTGTACGCCGTGCCCTGCAAACTCACCTTGAACAGGCCGGTCGCTTCGAGCTGACGCTTGAGCTGGTTGTACTCGTCACCTGACGTCGTGCCGTAGTGCCCGTCGGAGACGTAGTCGATGTGCAGAGTGACAGGCGTCTTCACCCCGGCGTCCTGCAACGCGCTCTGGGCCTTGGCCTTGTCCGGCGACGAGCCGAACTCGTCCTTGAACGGCTCAGTGGCGAACGGGATGCCCTGCGGAACCATCGAGTACGCCGGCTGGTAGGTGCCCTTGTAGACGTTCGTCGAGAGGTCCTGGCGGTCGATCGAGTACGCCATCGCCCGCCGGATCGCGAGCTTCTGCGCGTCATTGCTGCCGGGCATCGTCTTCAGGTTGAACACGATGTAGCGCAGTTCGCCACCCGCGCCGGTGAGGACCTTGACGTTGCTGTCCTTCTTGAGCGTGTCGATGTCGGTCGGGCTCATCGTGCGGTAGGCGATGTCGA
>JAVHVD010000201.1:0-2934 GCA_032160745.1 Pseudonocardiales bacterium | reverse complement strand
CGCTACGGCCGGCTGCAGCTGGCCAAGCACCCGGTGCACGGCCTGGTGCTGGTGAGCCTGGACCGCGCGGTCCTCGAAGAGGTGCTGCGGCAGAAGAAGATCACCCCCATGCTCGGGCAGCGCATCGACGACGACACCGTGCTCGTCCATCCGTCCGAGCGCGGCCGGCTCAAGCAGGCGCTGTTGAAGGTCGGCTGGCCGGCCGAAGACCTCGCCGGCTACGTCGACGGCGAGGCGCACCAGATCGACCTCGACCAGGCCAACTGGCACCTGCGCGACTACCAGCAGCAGGCCACCGACATGTTCTGGGAGGGCGGCTCCGGCGTCGTCGTCCTGCCGTGCGGCGCGGGCAAGACACTGGTGGGCGCGGCGGCGATGGCCCGGGCCAACGCCACCACGCTGATCCTCGTCACCAACACCGTCGCCGGACGCCAATGGCGGCGCGAGCTCCTCGCCCGAACGTCGCTCACCGAGGAGGAGATCGGCGAGTACAGCGGCGAGAAGAAGGAGATCCGCCCCGTCACCATCGCCACCTATCAGGTGATGACGACCCGCCGGAAGGGCGAGTACCGCCACCTCGAGCTGTTCGACTCCCGCGACTGGGGCTTGATCATCTACGACGAGGTGCACCTGCTGCCGGCGCCGATCTTCCGGCTCACCGCCGACCTGCAGTCCCGGCGCCGGTTGGGTCTCACGGCCACCCTGATCCGCGAGGACGGCCGCGAGGGCGACGTCTTCTCACTCATCGGACCCAAGCGCTACGACGCGCCGTGGAAGGACATCGAGAACCAGGGCTGGATCGCGCCGGCCGACTGCACCGAGGTGCGGGTGACGCTCACCGACGCCGAGCGGATGACCTACGCGACGGCCGAACCGGAGGACCGCTACAAGCTGGCGGCCACGGCCCGGACGAAGTTGCCGGTCATCAAGCAGATCGTCGACAACCACCCGAACGACCAGGTGCTGGTCATCGGCGCGTACCTCGACCAGCTCGACGACGTGTCCGCCGAGCTCGACGGGGCGCCGATCATCCAGGGCTCGACCACCACCAAGGAGCGTGAGCGGCTCTACGACGAGTTCCGCCGGGGCGAGTCGCGGGTGCTGGTCGTGTCCAAGGTCGCGAACTTCTCGATCGACCTGCCCGAGGCTGCGGTCGCCGTCCAGATCTCCGGGACGTTCGGGTCGCGGCAGGAAGAGGCGCAGCGCCTCGGCCGGGTGCTGCGGCCGAAGTCCGACGGGCGGCAGGCCCACTTCTACACCGTCGTCGCGCGCGACACCCTCGACGCCGAGTACGCCGCGCACCGGCAGCGGTTCCTCGCCGAGCAGGGCTACGCGTACACGATCGTCGACGCCGACGATTTGCTGCGGCCGATCTAGGCTCACGCTGGTGACCACGCCTGCGCTCCCCGAGCCGGACGAGAAGGACTGGACGTGGGTCATCCACGAACCGTGTCCGGACTGCCGCTTCGACCCTCGTCCCGTCCAGCACGCTGAGGTACCCGAGCTGACCCGGCGCTTCACCACGGTCATGCGCGAGGCACTCGCCCGTCCCGACGCCGCGGTCCGGCCGGAACCCACGGTGTGGGCGCCGGTCGAGTACGGCTGCCACGTACGCGACGTGTGCCGGCTCTTCGGCGTCCGCCTCGATCTCATGCTCACCGAGGACGACCCGGTGTTCGCCAACTGGGACCAGGACGTCACCGCGGTCGACGAGCGCTATTGGGAGCAGCAGCCGGCCGCCGTCGCCGGGCACCTGGCCGAGGCCGCGGACGCCATTGCCGACGCGTTCGCCGCGGTCGAAGGTGAGCAGTGGCAGCGCCCCGGCCGCCGCTCGAACGGCTCGGTGTTCACCGTCGACACGTTCGCGCGGTACTTCCTGCACGATCTGGCCCACCACGCGTGGGACGTGACACCAGCGCGCCGACGCTAGACCGACGCCGGCGCTTCGACGCCGACGCCGCGCGCCTGACGCCACAGCGCGCGCGTTGCCCTGCGCTGCTTCTTGCCACTGGACGTTTTCGGGATCCCCCGAGGGGCAACGAGGAGCACGTCCATCACATGCAGTTCGAACTCCTGCAGGACGGCGCCGCTGATCGCGGCCACGACGTCGGGCTGCTCGAGTTCGCCGTCCACCTCCGCGACGATCACGAGGGTCTCGCGCCCCTCCGCATCCTCGGCCGCGAAGGCCGCGCTTCCGCCGCTGCGCACCGACTCGTGCGCCAGCTCGGCCGTCAACTCGATGTCGTGCGGGTAGAGGTTGCGGCCTCGGATCACGATGAGGTCCTTCCACCGACCGCAGATCACGATCTCGCCGTCATGCATGAAGGCCAGGTCGCCGGTGCGGAGATACGGCCCGCCGTCGTCGCCGTCGAGCACGCCCCCGAACGCGGCACGCGTTTCCTCGTCGCGGCGCCAGTAGCCGGGGCAGACGCTCGGGCCGCGTACCCAGAGCTCCCCCACGGTGCCCGGGGCCGCTTCCGCGCCCGTGCCCGGGTCGACGATGCGGACGTCGTAACCGGGACCGGGAATGCCGTCGCTCAGCACCTCCCGTACGCCCTGATCGGGGCCGCTGCGAAACACGATCTGACCCTGCTCCAGAGCGGCGGCGTCGAGGAAGACGACCGGGTCCTCGCGATCGTTGCGCCCCGCGCTGACGAGGACCGACGACTCGGCCAGGCCGTACCCGGAGCAGTGCGCCTCCGGCGGGAACTTGCTCGCCGCGAAGGCGCTCACGAAGCGGTCCCGCGTCGTGCGCCGGACCGGCTCGGCCCCGTTGATCAGCACCTCGACGCAGGACAGGTCGAGCTCGGCCCGGTCCTGCTCGGTCGACCGCTCGACGCAGAGGTCGTAACCGAAGTTGGGCGAGTAACTGTGCGTGCCGCGGTAACGATCGATGGCCCGCAGCCACGTCATCGGTCGCCGGATGAACGCTGC
>JAVHVD010000200.1:0-3526 GCA_032160745.1 Pseudonocardiales bacterium | reverse complement strand
CACCGGCTTCGTGCGGCCGCTGCGGAAGGTCGCGCGCAGCTGCGTCACCGTGTCCGGGATGCTGCGCGACGCGACGTCGGACTTGCTGGAAGCGGAGATGGTCATCGAAGAACCCTTCGCTGAGGCGGCGTACCCGAGGTTACGGTACGAGGCCCTCCCGGGCACGAGGATCAAGGAACGCGAGCGCCCTCGAGGGCGGCGTCGAGCAGGGCCAGCGCAGCGTGCAGGGTGATGTCGCGGGCGGCGGGCGCGGCGAGCCCACGAACGTCGCACAGCACGATGAACGCTTCCCAGCCGATCACGACGGCCAGGCTCGACACGGCGTCCTCGAACTGGCGTTCGGTGAGCAGCGGGCGCAGTGACTCCAGCGCCCATTCGATCCAGCCGATGCGCCGGTGGCCGCGCCGGGGCCCGCCGTCGGCCGGACTCGGGGCGGCCACGGTCAACTTGATGAGCCGACGGCCGAGCGGCAGCGACCGCTCCATTCCGTCGTAGAGCTCACCGATCAGGACGGCGAGGCGCTTGTGCGGGTCGTCGGAGCGAACGCGCTTGAGCGCCGCGTCCACGTCCACATTCATGAGACCGACGGTGGCGTCCAGGACGAGTTGGTCGAGCGTCGGGAAGTGCATGTACACCGTGCGTCGCGAAACGTCGGCAGCGGCGGCGATGTCGTTGACCGCCGGCTCGACACCACGGGACAGCAACTCCATCGTCGCGTCGACGATCGCGCGGCGGGTGCGCCGCCGCTGAGCAACACGTCCAGGCGACTCAGCCGGTTCCGTCATCGCCGCTGCCTCCCGCAAAGTCCTTGACACCTCGGAGTTTCCGATTCAAGATACCTCACGTGCAATCATTGCACACCAGTGCAATGAACGAACGGACCAGAGGAGAGATCATGTCCATCGTCATCACCGGCTTCGAGCTACCGAGCGGGTCCGACGCGGTCGTCGCCCCCGGGTTCGGCTACCGGTTGTATCGCGCGCTCGATACCGATGCACGGTTCCGCTACATCACGGTCGGCGAGCGCGAGCCGGAGGTGCCCGTCGGCGGCGATGGGGTCCAGACCCTGTCGGGTCGGTACGAGGTGCACGACGTCGGTGACGTCGCCGCCCCCGCGTTCGGCGCAGCCGATGGCAGTGCGCCGATCGTCTTCATCAATGCGCTGGTGGTCGAGCCGGGCAATGAGGATGCCGCCTTCGCGGTATGGAAGCAGGTCAACGAGTACATGGTCGTCAAGCCGGGGTACCGCTCGCACCGGTTGCACCGGCGACTGCAGGACGACGCACCCTTCGGCTTCGTCAACGTCGTCGAGTGGGAGTCCCTCGAGGCGTGGGACGCTGCTCACGACGAGGGCTTTCGCGCGTTGACCGATCCGTCGCGGCTGCCCTTCCGGCCGGTCCCGACCGTCTGCGAACTCATCGACGACAACCACCTGCAAGCTGCCGGCCGCCAGGTCCGATCGTGAACGGCCGCTTCCGGGCGGACCTGCTGGGCGCCGTCGCGGCGATGGCCTGGATGGCGCCGGCGTCGTACCTCCCGCTCGAGGTGCTGATCACGACCGCGGGCGACCCAATAGCGGCGTCGGCCGGCGCCCGTCGGCACCGGCGTCGGATGCACGACCGGCGGTGGGATCGTTCGGCAGCCGAGCCTCGTACCGGGCGCGAGCGAGGCGCCGGGTTGATCGCCGACGCGCAATAGGCGTGGTGCCCCCGGCAGGGATCGAACCTGCGGCCAACCGCTTAGAAGGCGGGCGCTCTATCCACTGAGCTACGGGGGCCTTTCGGCTCGGAGGTTACCGGTTTCGACCTCGTTCGGGCGCGCGTAGCACCTGGGCCGGACACGGTGCCGCTCCGTCGTCCACAGCCGCCGCCGTCGTCCACAGATGGCGATCGACCGTCGCGGCGACCGCGTCGGACGAGGTGTGCTGGGGCCACGCCCACCGCGGGCGCCGGGACGAACCGGAGCGAGAAGGAGAACGGACATGAACGAGACGACCATGACGATCGTCGGGAACCTGGTCGACGCGCCGAAGCTACGCAGGACGAAGAGCGGTCACTATGTGGCCAACTTCCGGGTGGCCTCGACGCCGCGGCGATTCGACCGTGAGAAGGGCGCGTGGGTCGATGGCGACACGCTCTTCGTCACTGTCACCTGCTGGCGGGCACTCGGCGAGAACGTCGCCCAGTCGCTTCGCAAGGGGCAGCCGGTGGTCGTCACGGGTCGCTACTACCAGCGGGAGTACGAGCAGGAAGAGACGCTGCGCACTGCGTACGAGCTGGAGGCGCTCGCCGTCGGACCGGATCTGAGCCGCGGGGTGGCGACCTTCGAGAAGGTCAACCGTCCTACCCCGGCGGCCCAGGTCGATCTCGACGAGGACGGCATCCCGGCCGATCGCAGCAGCGAATACCTCGGCCTTGCCTCGGAACAGCCGGTGGTGGAGGTCGACCCGGGGACCGGGGAGGTGCGCGAACTGGCACCGGCCTCGTGATCCGCCGGCTGACCTCGCCGGACGCGCCGGCGAGGTCAGCGGACAGCCCCAAGACCGCCGGCACGCAGCGCTGAGCGCGGAGATTCCTGCCACCAGGACACCACCGCGGGCGCGGCCGTGACATCGCCTGGGACACTGGACCGTGACCGGCACGACGCCGGAGACACTCGATAGACCGGCAAGGACGGACCGTGGCTCAGTTCATTTACACGATGTACAAGGTGCGCAAGGCGCACGGCGACAAGGTGATCCTCGACGACGTCACGCTGTCGTTCCTCCCCGGAGCGAAGATCGGCGTCGTGGGGCCCAACGGCGCCGGCAAGTCCAGCGTGCTGAAGATCATGGCCGGCCTCGACCAGGCGTCCAACGGCGAGGCCCGGCTCTCGCCCGGGTTCTCCGTCGGGCTCCTGCAGCAGGAACCGCCGCTGGACGAGACGAAGACCGTGCGGGAGAACGTCGAGGATGCCGTGGCGGACCTCCGCGCGACGCTCGCCCGCTTTGAAGAGGTCTCGAACGCGATGGGCGAACCGGACGCGGACTTCGACACGCTGCTGGCCGAGCAGGGCGACCTGATGGAGAAGATCGAGCACGCCGAGGGGTGGGAGCTCGACAGCCGTATCGAGCAGGCGATGGATGCGCTGCGTTGCCCGCCGGGCGACGAGGCCGTCACGCACCTGTCCGGGGGCGAGCGGCGCCGCGTGGCCTTGTGCAAGCTGCTGCTCGAACAGCCCGATCTTCTCCTTCTCGACGAGCCCACCAACCACCTCGACGCCGAGTCGGTCCAGTGGCTGGAGCAGCACCTCGCGAAGTACCCGGGCGCCGTCCTGGCCGTGACCCACGACCGGTACTTCCTCGACAACGTCGCGCAGTGGATCCTCGAGCTCGACCGTGGCCACGCGTACCCCTACGAGGGCAACTACTCCACCTACCTGGAGAAGAAGGCCCAGCGGCTCGAGGTGCAGGGCAAGAAGGACCAGAAGCTGCAGCGACGGCTGCTGGACGAACTCGACTGGGTGCGGCAGAACGCGAAGGGCCGGC
>JAVHVD010000199.1:0-2524 GCA_032160745.1 Pseudonocardiales bacterium | reverse complement strand
ATCACGTCTGGGACCTCACGGTTCGTGACCAGCCGTGGACGGCGGACCTACCGACCCTCCGACGCGCGTTCACCATCGACGAACTGCTACCGCAGCTGACCACCGCCGGCATCGACGGCACTGTCCTTGTAGAGACGATCAACGTTGCGGAGGAGACACCCGAGCTCTTGCAGCTCGCCCAATCTCACCAGCAGGTCCGTGGCGTCGTCGGGTGGGTCGAGCTGACCGATCCGGCCGTGACCGATGTGCTTGCCGGACTGCGCCAACGCCCGGACGGGCGGTGGCTGGTCGGCATCCGCCATCAGGTGCAGAGCGAGCCGGACCTCGACTGGCTGCTGCGCCCGGACGTGCACCGTGGACTGGGGGCAGTGGGCGAGGCCGGGTTGGCCTACGACCTGCTGGTCACTCGCGAGCAGCTGCCGGCCGCGATCGATGCGGCTCGCGCGCTGCCGCAGGTGCGTTTCATACTGGACCACGCCGGCAAACCCGCCATTGGCGACGGCGAGCTGGACCCGTGGCGCCAGCACATCCTGAAGCTCGCCGCGCTGCCGAACGTTGCAGTGAAACTTTCCGGCCTACTCACCGAGACCGGCCCGGACTGGACGCTGGCGCAACTGCAGCCCTACGCCGATCACCTGCTCGCCGCGTTCGGCCCGAACCGGGTCCTATTCGGCTCCGACTGGCCGGTGTCGACCCTGCGGGCCAATTATGGCGACATTGTTCGAGTCACCGGGCAACTGTTGGCGGGTCTCAGTCCCACAGAACAAGCGGCGGTGCTCGGCGCGGCCGCTCTCGACTGGTATCGGCTGGAGGACAGCTGAGATGGAACGACGCAACCTCGGCCGCACCGCTGTCGAGGTGACCGAACTCGGGTTCGGCACCGCGCCCATCGGCAACTTGTATAGGTCAGTGACCGACGCCGAGGCCGAAGCTGCCCTCGACGCGGCCTGGGATGCCGGCATCCGCTACTTCGATACAGCGCCGCACTACGGCCTCGGGCTTGCCGAGCAACGTCTCGGTGCCGCACTCGCCGGCCGACCCCGCGCGGATTACGTCGTCTCCACCAAGGTCGGCCGGTTGATCGAGCCCAACCCAGCTCCGACGGGGTCGGACCTCGCCGCCGGCTTCGACGTTCCGGACACGCTGGTGCGCCGCAGCGACTACACACGCGATGGCATCCGCCGTAGCCTCGATGCCAGCCTGAACCGGCTCGGTCTTGATCACGTCGAAATCGTGCTCGTCCACGACCCGGACACGGTGCTGGAGCAGACAATCACCGAATCAATCCCGGCGCTGATCGAGTTGCGCGACGAGGGAGTCGTAGGCGCGATCGGTGTGGGAATGAACCAGTGGCAGGCGCCCCTACGGGTCCTGCGCGAGACCGACGTCGACGTGATCATGCTCGCCGGCCGGTGGACGCTCGTTGACCGCAGCGGCGCCGAGTTGGTGGAGGCCTGCGGCGAGCGAGGCACCTCCCTGCTCGCGGCGGCGCCCTTCAACTCCGGACTGTTGGTCGCAGACTGGCCCGCACCGGGGGCGTTCTTCGACTACGGCCCAGCACCGGACGAGGTACTGGCCCGAGCTCAGGCGCTCGCGGAAGCCGCCACTGCGCACCGCGTGCGCCTGCCGCAGCTGGCGATGCAGTTCGCGCTGCGGTCACCTGCCGTCGCATCGGTGGTAGTCGGCATGCGGTCGGCGCTCGAGGTACGGGAGAACGTTGCGCTGCTCGCCGCCCCGATCTCGGCCGATGCATGGGCGGCCGTGTCGGGGTGACTCCGAATCTCTGCTAGAAACCGGACGGGCAGACGGTCTCGGAGGCCAATCAGCAGACCGTGGAGGCTTCGCCGCCGGGTCTGGGCTGTCTCAGGGGCATCTGTCCTAGTACTACCGCAGCAAGCAAGACCTGCTCTGCGAGATCATCATCCGCACGCAAGCACGCCTCAACGACTCGTTGCGGCAGACCCAGCAGACCGCGGGCGACGCTGATGCCCACCTGCGAGTGCTGTTCCACCTGAAACCCGATCTACGCGCTGACGTGGTCCGCAGCCGCGACGACTACGAAGCGGGGGTGCGCGATCTCATCGAGTTGTCTCGAACTGAACGGCCGATCGCGACCACTCTGACGCACTTGCTGGCCAAGGTCGTCCTCGGAATCGTGAACTGGCCCTACCAGTGGTACCGGCCCGACGGACTGCTGTCCTCGGCCGAGATCGCGGCGGCACTGACCGATCGCGCGCTCGCGGCACTGCGCGCCTGAGGGAACACATCGGTTCAACGCGAACCGGTATTCGCATAAACCAACCCGCTCAACTGAGCGGAGGCGAACGACGCTGGCGACAACCCACACGACGTGGCGCGACGCCGCCGTTGGTGTCCGCACACCGTCCTCGGCAACGATGGCCCGCTGAGGCTGTGGTGTCTTGAACCTTGAGCGGGACCTTCTAACGATGGTGTCCCGCGGCGACTTCGGCGACTAACGGGTTCACGTAGAGACAGTCGGTCCGCAGCATCCCCAGACGCGTCC
>JAVHVD010000198.1:0-18282 GCA_032160745.1 Pseudonocardiales bacterium | reverse complement strand
CCGGTCCAGCACCCGCGCTTCCACCGTGGCGGCCAGCGGGTCGTCGAGGGGCTGGACGGCGTCGGTGAGCAGCCGGGCGTGGGCGTAGCTGAGCTGCCCGGTCTCGAGCAGCTCCAGCGTGCCCGGGAGCCGGTGCACCAGCTCGGTCGCGGTGCCCAGCTTGGCCGACACCACTGCCGGTGCCAGTCGCAGCGCGCAGGCGATCTCGTCGCGGACGAACCCCTTATCGGCCCGATCAGCCGAGGGGGCCAGCGCCGCCAGCAGCCGCTGCTCCTGCGCATCAACCCAGGCGTGGAGCCGGGCGCAGGCCAGCAGCGCATCGATGCGCCCACCATCGGTCAATGCGGCCGGATCGAGCACACCCCACGGCGTCAACAACCCCGACCCCAACGGTGCGGCCGCGGCCCACGCCGCCACCTCATCCGCCGAGCAGCCCGGCCCGGCATCCTCCGGCGCCACGTCGGAGTCATCGCAGAACAGCGGGCCGTCCGGCGGCACCCAGCCGACGTCCTCGACGACCAACCCGACCTCGCTCATGCGTCCTGCTTATCTGCTTGAGTACAGTAGTCTCTGATGATGGGACAGGGTGGGCCTGTCGGCGGGCAGCACTACCCGCGGACGTTCCAGGAGTTTCGGGCGTGGTTTCCCGACGATGCGGCCTGTATCGACTACCTGGGGCAGCTGCGCTGGCCGGACGGGTTCGTGTGTCCAAAGTGCGGCTGTGATCGTTCGTGGCGCACGGCGAAGCGGCAATGGGTCTGCGCGCGATGCGCGCAGCGCACCTCGGTCACGGCCGGCACGATCTTTCACCGCAGTCACACCCCGCTCTCGACCTGGTTCGCGGCGGCCTGGTTCGTGACCTCGCAGAAGAACGGGGTGTCCGCGGTCGGCCTGCAGCACGCACTCGGCTTCGGGTCATATGAGACGGCATGGGCCTGGATGCACAAGCTGCGTCGGGCGATGGTGCGTCCGGATCGGGAGCAACTGGCCGGCGAGGTGGAGCTCGACCAGATATTCATCGGCGGGCGCAGCACCGGAAAGCCGGGCGGTGCGAGCGACAAGGTGCCGGTGATCGTGGCGGTCGAACGCGGCGATCACGGCAGGCTCGGTCGCGTCCGGTTCGGGCTGGCAGAGCGGTCCAACAGTCGAGAGATGGTCGACTTCGCCTGCACCACTATCGCCTCCGGTTCGACCATCCACACCGACGGCCTCTACTTGCTGCGCCGCTTGGCCGAACTCGGCTACCGGCACGAGTTCGTCGTCGGCGCCCGCGCCGCCGATCTCGACACGGTCATGCCCGGCGTGCACCTCGTTTCCTCACTGGTCAAGCGGTGGATCGCCGGCACCATGCAACACAACGTCAGCCGCGACCAACTCGCCTACTACCTCGACGAATACGCCTGCCGCTTCAACCGGCGCAGATCCACCGCTCGGGGCATGCTCTTCTACCGCCTGCTCCAGCAAGCTGTCGCCACCGACCCGCACCCACTCAAGGAGCTGTACTCAAGCAGATAAGCAGGACGTATGAGCGCAGTGCTGGGTCGGTCGGTCGGGGTTCTGACCGCGCTCGCCGCCGCGCATGCGGTGGTGGATGTGCTGTTGGGTGGGCAGCTGACCGGGCTGGCTGAGGACGAGTTGTTGGCGGTGCTGCGCGAGACCGAGCGGCTGCGTCGCCGGCTGGCCGCGGTCGGGCATGGGCAGGTCCTGGAGCTGGAGCGCCGCGGGGTGCCGCAGGCCCATCATGTCCGCACGGTGGGTCAGTTCCTGCGGATGCTGCTGCGCCTGGACCCGGCCGAGGCGGCCGGGCGGGTCCGGGCCGCGGAGGCGGGCGGGCAGCGTCGGGCGTTGACCGGTCAGGCGTTGCCCCCGGCCTATCGGCAGGTGGCGGCCGCGCAGCGGGCCGGGGTGATCTCCGAGCGGCACGCCCGGGTGATCGTCGACACGGTGGACAAGCTCCCGGATGGGGTGCAGGCCGAGCACGGCGAGCAGATCGAGACCGAGCTGGTCGGCTTCGCTGAGCGGTTCGACCCGCTGCAGCTGGCCCGGCTCGGGCTGCGGATCAGCGCCTACTACCACCCCGACGGACCAGGCGCCGAGGTCGGCTACCGCGACAAGCACCGCGCGTTGAGCGTGTCCCAGCGCCCCGACGGGTCGTGTTCGGGCAGCTTCGAGGGGACCGCGGAGTTCGCCGAGTTCCTGCAGACCACCTTCGACGCGTTCGCCCGCCCCACCCCCCAGGTCGACGGGGTCAAAGACGCCCGCAGCGCCGGGCAGCGGCGCCACGACGCGCTGCTCGCGGCGCTGAAGCTCAACGTCCGCGCCCGGGCGCTGCCCTCGATCGCCGGCGTCACCGCCACCGTCGTGCTGACCATGACCGCCGAGGACTTCGCGGCCCGTACCGGGCTGGCCCGCACCGGGCACGGCGCGCTGCTGCCGGTGCCCGAGGCGATGCGGATCACCGGCGGGGAATACCGGCTGATGAACGTGGTCATCGACCGAACCCGAGGCATCACCGCCTACAGCAGCACCGCGCGACTGCACAGCGAAACCCAACGACTGGCCCGCGCCGCCATCGATTGCGGCTGCACCTTCCCGAACTGCCCGGCCCCACCCGGCTGGTGTGAAATGGACCACGTCATCGACCACGCCCACGGCGGACCCACCCGCGTCGACCTCGCCGTGCTCGCCTGCCGCCACCACAACAACGACGCCAAAAAACAAGGCTGGCGATCCACCCTCATCAACGGCCGCGCCGCCTGGATCCCACCCCCCTGGATCGACCCCGAACAGAATCCCCGCTACAACCACCTCCACGACACCGGCCCGCGTCGTGCGTGAGGACACGCGTCGCCGGCTACTCGGCGGGGATGTCGGCCAGGTCGCGGATCCGCCAGAAGTGACCGACCGGCCCGCGACCGGCGCCGAGCGGGAACGAGCCGCGCACGGCACCGGTCACGAACCGTTTGCCGAAGGCCACAGCGCTGGGCACATCGAGACCGCGCGACAGCGCCGCGGTGGTCGACGCGGCAAGCGTGTCGCCGGAGCCGTGGGTGTGCACCGTGTCGTGCCGCGGCGAGGTGAACTCGGTGAAGGTCGTGCCGTCGAAGAGGACGTCGACCGCATCTCCGCCGGGCAGGTGACCGCCCTTCACAAGCACCCACTGCGGCCCGAGAGCGTGCAGGGCGCGGGCGGCGTCGTCCATGTCCGCGCGGCTGCGGACTTCGATCCCGGTCAGCAGCCGCGCCTCATGGAGATTCGGCGTGACGAGCGTGGCCAGCGGGATGATCACCGCGCGCAGTGCCTCGAGCGCGTCGGGATGAAGCAGCGGGTCACCGTGCTGGGACGCCGCGACCGGGTCCACGACGAATGGTGCCACTCCCAACCGGGTGATCGTCTCGGCGATCGCAGCCATGATCGGTGCGGAAGCCAGCATGCCGGTCTTGGCCGCGCCGATCCCGATGTCCGTCGCCACCGTCTCGATCTGCTCGGCCACCGCGTGTGGCGGCAGCTCGTAGAAGCCGGTGACGCCCAGCGAATTCTGCACGGTGACCGCAGTGACGGCCGACATGCCATGCACGTGGCAGGCAAGAAAGGTCTTGAGATCCGCCTGCAGCCCCGCTCCGCCGCCGGAGTCGGACCCGGCAATCGTCAGGGCGGTTGGGGGTTGGTTCGGCGACACCGTCATGCCGGCCAGTATTTCGGCCGACCGCCGCCCTGCGTCTGCCGGGTGACGAGCAGGCACGAGGAGCTGGGTCAGTCGAGCCGGAAGTCCGTCCCCGTCCACAGCCAGCGTTTGGTGATCGGGTGCAGTCCGCAGTCGGCGATGGCCCGATCCGTCGGGCAGTCCTGGGTCACGAGCGCGCCGTGGTCGAACCCGAAGCCGTAGGACAGGCCGATCTGATCGGCTCCCACCGGATGGCCCGACGGCCCGATGTTGCCGTTGGGTTCGGCCTTGATGGCTCCCCAGCCGGCTGAGCCGGTCGTGAAGGCGACAGCGTTGCCGCTCGAGTCGCCGGTGAAGTCGCCGCGGACGATGAACGTCGCATTCGGCATCCGGCTCAGCAACGCGCCTAGCACCGACGCGTGCGGCGGACCCACCTGCGCGGCCGCTGGGTAAGTGCTGCGCCCGATCTGTTGCCACGTCGCGACCGACGCCGAGTTGCGCCAGAACGCGATGTGACCGCGCTGGTCGTAAACCGCGGCCTGGTAGCCGCCGGGGACTCGGACGACCACATGGGCCAGCCCGTTCGTCTGGGCGCTGAGCTGCCGTTCCCGTTCGGCCAGTGTGGGTGGCGGGGCCGGTCCGGGGCTGGGGGCCGCTGAGGTCGCCACGGGCGAGGTCGGCACCGTGGCTGTCGACGAGGCGGCGGCCGACGAACTGCCCGGGAAGTCCGGTGATGAGGTGGCCGCGTTTGCCGCGGTGCCGCTCACAGCGCCGTGACCGTCGACCGCACTGCTGCACGCCGCGGCGAACGCGAGCGTGGTCAGGGCGACGATGATCGACGCAAACCGCCTGCTCGGGCGTGCGGCGCGATCGGTCACGTCGGCTCCTTCTTCCTCGTCCGCCATCGTCGCCGACCCCTCGCGTCATCGGCAAGTTCGGCACCACTGGCGCGACATCGCCGCCCCGCTACCCCTGATCATGATCGCCGACCTGCACCCGGTGTTCGAGGACCGGCGCCGCGCTGGCAACGCCCAGGACCTCGTCGGCATCGTCGTGTACCCGAGTCGACGGCGACCTGCCCGACGACGACACGTTGATCTTCGAGAGGCGTCGCTGAGGGACGGCCAGGAGAGCCGCGATTTCAACAAAATCGCACATCGCGCCATTCGGCAGGCAACGCCGGACGGTTCGCTCGGCCGGTATCGGCCGTTCCGACCTATTGTGCCAATTGATCCGCCCTCCTATTGTCCAGGACTGTCGAACTCTGTTCGGTGTTGTTGGACGGATGAGCTGGAGGCGAGATGCGCACGAAGCAGACCGAAGCCGTTCCTTCCGGGGCCGCGCCTCGACGGCGCAGGACGATTCTCCTGTCCGTGGCGGCCCTGCTGGTGTCGCTCTGCGCGGTGGTGGCGCCGTCCGCGGCCGCACCGACGACGAGTCCGGCGGCGGCATCGTCGGGCGCCGCGCACACCGTCAGCTTCGACGGGTACTCCTTCCTCGTCGACGGCCAACGCACCTATCTCTGGTCAGGGGAGTTCCACTACTTCCGGCTGCCCAGCCCGGACCTCTGGCTCGACATCTTCCAGAAGATGAAGGCCGCCGGCTTCAACGCGACGTCGCTCTACTTCGACTGGGGGTACCACTCGGCGAAGCAGGGGCAGTACGACTTCACCGGCGTGCGCGATGTCGACAAGGTGCTCGACCTGGCCGAGCAGGCCGGCCTGTACGTCATCGCCCGCCCCGCGCCGTACATCAACGCCGAGGTCGACAGCGGGGGCCTGGCGACCTGGACCTCGACGCTGCCCGGAAACAACCGAAGCGACGACCCGCAGTTCCTCAAGTACGCCGACGAGTGGCTGACCCAGATCGACAAGATCATCGCCCGGCATCAGCTCACCAACGGCACCGGTTCGGTGATCGCGTACCAGGTCGAGAACGAGTACTACAACGGTTCCACGGCCGGCCGCGCGTACATGAAGCACCTCGAGGACAAGGCCATCGCCGACGGCATCACCGTCCCGCTGACCGGCAACAACAACGGCACGTTCAACTCCGGGGTCGGCGCCCTCGCCGTCGACGGTCCGGACGCGTACCCGCAGGGGTTCAACTGCTCCAACCCGACGAAGTGGAACGGCGTCCCGGACATCAGCTACGACCACCCGGCCGGCAAGCCGCTCTACACGCCGGAGTTCCAGGGCGGCGCCTTCGACCCCTGGGGCGGGCCGGGATACGACAAGTGCGCCCAGCTCATCAACGACCAGTTCGCCAACGTCTTTTACAAGCAGAACATCGCGGTCGGCGCCACCGCGCAGAGCTTCTACATGACCTACGGCGGCACCAACTGGGGCTGGCTCGGCATGCCGCAGAACTACACGTCCTACGACTACGGCGCGGCGATCCGCGAGAACCGCCAGCTCGATCCCAAGTACTACGAGGACAAGCTGATCGGGTACTTCACCCAGGCGGTGGCGCCGCTGACCAAGACCGACCGGATCAAGGTCACCGCGCCGGACAACCCGGCGATCATCGACACGGCGCGGATGAACCCGGACACGGAGACGCAGTTCCACGTGCTGCGGCACGGCAACTCCACCTCGACCGCGGCCGACACGACGCACATCTCGATCGACCTCAACGCGCAGACCGAGGCCGAGACCAGCTACACCTACGACGACCCGGACCCAGCGCTGCAGTACTCCGGCTCGTGGTCGCACGTGAAGGACCAGAGCTACACCGGCGGCGACTACAAGCACACCGAGTCCTTCTCCAACACCGGCGGGGACTCGGTCACCGTGCCGTTCACCGGAACCGCGGTCCGCTGGATCGGCTCGAAGACGAACAACCACGGCCTCGCCGACGTCTACATCGACGGCGCGAAAGAGGCGACCGTCGATGACTCCGGCGGCGAGAGCCAGGCCGTGATCTTCCAGAAGTCCGGGCTCACCGACGGACCGCACACGCTGAAGGTCGTGGTCACCGGAACCCACAGCACGGGCTCCACCGACAACTACGTGGCCATCGACGCGATCGACGTGCCGACCGGAGGCACCGCAACCAACCCGACCTACCCGGTGGTGCCGCAGCAACCCGGTACGGCAATCAGCCTCGCCGGCCGTGACTCGCACATCATCGTGGCGAACTACCGGCTCGGCGACTCGCAGTTGCAGTACTCGACCTCAGAAATCATGACCGACGCGACGATCGGCAACCGTGACGTGGCCGTCCTGTACGGCAACAAGGGCAGCGACGGCGAGACGGTTCTGCATTACGCCGAGCGACCGAGCGTGCGCACCACGGACGGCACCGTCGCCACCACCTGGGACGCGACCACGGGCGAGCTGCGGCTCAACTACGAACACAGTGGACTGGTCCGCGTCAGCATCACCGGTGGTGGCAGCCGTCCACTGCTGCTCCTGCTGGCCGACAAGCCGACCGCCGAGACGTTCTGGCGGCAGGACACGGCGACCGGCCCGGTTCTGGTCCGCGGCACGCACCTGCTGCGCACGGCCACGAGCCTGGACGGCGGTGACACGGTCGCGCTCACCGGCGACAACGCCGACCAGAAAGAGGTCGAGGTGTTCACGGCCGCCCGGCACGTGACGTGGAACGGCAAGCGGGTCGCGACCGGCGTCACCACCACCGGCACGCTCGTCGGCGCGCTGCCCCTCGCCGCGCCGATCACCTTGCCCAAGCTGACCAACTGGAAGCACGCCAACGAGTCGCCAGAGGCGCAGCCGGGCTTCGACGACTCGAGCTGGGTCGTGGCCGACAAGATGACCACGAACAGCATCACCGGCGCGAGCTCGCTGCCCGTGCTGTACGCCGATGACTACGGATTCCACACCGGCAACACGTGGTACCGCGGGCGCTTCCGGAGCACTGGTAAGGAGACCGCCATCCATCTCGGCTCCGACTCGGGCGGGGGAGCGCAGGCGTTCTCGGCGTGGCTGAACGGCACGTTCCTCGGCAGCTCGACCACCGGCAGCGGCGACTTCGCCTTCCCGGCCGGACTGGTGAAGGCGTCGGGCGACAACATCGTGTCCGTCCTCACCGTGAACATGGGGCACGAGGAGGACTACAACTCGACCAACGGCAACAAGGCCGCGCGCGGGCTGACGAGCGCGTCGGTGATCGGCAGCCCACTGACGTCGATCACGTGGCGGTTGCAGGGCGTGCGCGGTGGCGAGGATCTGGTCGACCCGGTACGCGGGCCGCTCGCCACCGGCGGCCTCTACGGCGAGCGGGCCGGCTGGTCGCTGCCCGGTTACCCGGACGCGCTCTGGAAGCCGGTGAAGCTGCCCACCACGGACACCCGGCCCGGCGTCTCGTGGTACCGGACGGGCGTGAACCTGGACCTGCCGAAGGGCCAGGACACATCCCTCGGGCTGACGTTCACCGACGACCCGTCCCGCAAGTACCGGGTGACGATCTTCGTCAACGGTTGGCAGATGGGCAACTACGTGAACTACCTGGGCCCGCAGCACACGTTCCCGGTGCCCAACGGGATCCTGAACCCGAACGGCCGTAATTCGATCGCTCTCGCGGTCTGGAACCTCGACGGCAGCACCGGCGGCCTCGGGCAGGTCTCGCTCACCAACTACGGCAGCTACGCGTCGTCACTGACCGTCGGGCAGGACAACAGCCCGGGCTACGACCCGGACAAGTACGCGATGCCGGCTGCACCGGGGACCGATGTCGCGCTGACCGTGCCGGACGCCGCCCGATCGGGGCAGCAGTTCGTTGCCGAGGCGACCGTCCGAGTGCCGGCGAATCGGCCCAAGGCCACCGACGTGCAGGCGTCCTTGACCCTGCCGACTGGTTGGACGGCCGCCCTGCAGAGCCCGACAACGGTGCCCGTCGTACCGCCCGGGAAGGAGGCGACGTTCAGGTGGCAGGTCACCACGCCATCCGACCCGCTCCCGCAGGCCTCACCGGTCACGGTCGTCGCACACTACGTCCAGGGCGGGCGCGAGCGGACCAACTCCGACGAGCGGATCATCGGGTACGTGCCGCCACCACCAACTGCGGGAACGCACGCGGTGAGCGACCTGCCGTTCCTGTCCGCGACCAATGGCTGGGGCCCGGTCGAACGCGACCGCAGCGTCAATGGCCAGGCCGGCGGCGACGGCCGGACGATCACGATCGCCGGTGCGACCTATCCGAAGGGGCTCGGCACCAACTCGGTCAGTGACGTCCAGGTGTACCTGGGCGGCGCCTGCTCCAAGCTCACCGCGATGGTGGGCGTCGACGACGAGACCAACGGCGCCGGGACGGTCACGTTCACCGTCCGCGCCGACGGGAAGACGCTCGTCACGACGCCGACGATCAAGGGCAAGCAGGCGGCGGTGCCGATCGACGTCGATGTGTCCGGCGCGCAGGTGCTGGAGCTCGTCGTCGGCGACGCGGGCGACGGCAACGGCAACGATCACGGTGACTGGGCGGTCCCGACGCTCACCTGCGCCTGACCGACCCGAGGACGGCCCTTGCATATGCCGCCAACGGCCGGCGGAGTGCGTTCACTGATGCCGGCCACGCGGCCGATCGGCCGGTTGATGTGCACTCGGCGCAGCCAGTCCGGACTCCCGCGCGTACACGGTCAGGGGTGACTCCAGGGCGACGCTGTCCGGGCCGATGGAGCCCACGGTCGGGCGGCCGCAGAGCGCCATCGCGACGCGGAGCTCGGCCTGCAGGATGTCCAGTAGACCGCCGAGGCCGTCCGCGCCGCCCGCGGCCAGCCCCCAGAAGATCGGGCGCCCGACGAGCACCGCGCGCGCGCCCAGCGCGATCGCCTTGACTATGTCCGTGCCGCGCCGCACACCACCGTCCACGAGTACCTCGGCCCGGCCGGCCACCTGGTCGACGATCTCGGGGAGGACCTCGATCGGCGCCGGTGCGGTGTCGAGGTTGCGACCGCCGTGCGCCGACACCACGATGGCGGCGGCGCCGGCCTGCACGCAGCTCTCCGCATCGTCGGCGTGGGTGATGCCCTTGGCGACAACCGGTACGGCGGCGCGGGCCACGAACGCGGCGAGGTCGTCCCAGGTCGCCGCGCGGTCGACGCCGGAGCGTCCGGTGGCCGCGAAGTTCGGCGACCCCGCTTGGCGATACCGGTTCCGGATGTCGCGCTCGCGCCGCGGCGCATAGGGCGGCGAGTCGAGCGTGACGCAGAGTGCGGCGTAACCCGCGACTTGTGCCCGTGCGGCCAGTTCCAGGGTGAGGTCGCGATCAGCGTAAAGCGACTGCTGGAACCACTTCGGGCCACTCGTGGACAGGCCGATGTCCTCGAGGGTCAGCGCGGAGTTGACGCTCGCCACCATGATCAAACCAGCCGTCGCCGCCGCGCGAGCCGTCGCGGCTTCCGCGTCCGGGTGGGCGCGATCGTGGAATCCGGCCGGTGCGAGAAGGACGGGTGCGGCCATCGGCTGCCCGAGCACGGTGGTCGACGTGTCGATCGTGCTGACGTCAGCAAGCACCCGGCCGCGGACCAAAATGGAGTCGAAGACGGCGCGAGCACGCCGGATGGAAAGCTCGTCACCGGCACCGCCGGCGATGAAATCGAACTGCTCCTGCGCCAGCGAGGCCTGCGCGCGCGCCTCATACTCGAACAGGTTGACCGGCCGTTCACCCATGTTGGCTACCTCTGCTGACTCGCCGCGGAAATCAGTTCCGCCGCCTGGTTGTACGAAGACGGGATCCTGAATACTATTTCCGCGTGGGCGGTGCCAGCCCAACGATCCCGCGCACCTGTTCGGAGAGTCGCGATCCACATGGTTTCTGACATCATCTCGACCGGTCGACCCAAGCCTGTTCCGGCTCGCCCCAAGGACGGGCAGCAGCGGTCGGCCTGGCAGAGGTGGACGATCCCCGGAAAGCCGGGATCGGTCTGGGTCTCGCGATATACCCTCCCGGTTCTGTCGTTGGCCATCTTCTTCACCGCGTGGCAGATCATCGGCCAGCGCGTCGATCCGATCCTGTTTACCACCCCGACCAAGGTGGCCCGCGCGCTCTGGACGCTGATCACAGACGGCACCCTGGGCCCGGCCTTCGGCACGGCGATGAAGGACCTCGGGACGGGGTACCTGCTGGCCGCGGTCGTCGGCATCTCGGTAGGCATCCTCGTCGGCCGAAGCCAGGTCGCCGAGCGGATGCTCAATCCCTACATCAACTTCTTCCAGGCGACCCCGCTCATCGCACTCGTGCCGCTGGTCGTGATCTGGTTCGGTGTCGGATTCGAAGCCCGCGTGGTCGTGGTCTTCATCCTCGCTGTGTGGTCGATCATCATCAGCACCGCCACGGGCGTGAAACAGACCCCGTCGTCGCTGCTCGACGTCGGTCGTGTCTACAAGTACAAACGGATGCAGGTGGTCCTCGGTATCGAGCTGCCGAACGCTGTGCCCAGCATCTTTGCCGGGCTGCGTATCGCGTTGGGCAAGGCGTTGATCGGCATGGTCATCGCGCAGATGGAGATCAGCCTGACCGGACTCGGTGGCATGGTCGTCAACTACGGCAATGCGTTCAAGACGGCCGAACTCCTGGCCGTGATCGTCACTGCGTCGATGGTGGGCGTGGTCGCGGCCATCCTCCTCGAGGTACTCCGAAAATGGCTGTTCCCCTGGACGGAGGGTGGCCATGACGGACGCGGTTGAGGTGGCCAAGCCGGTCGAGCGCGCGACAGCGCAGCCGGACCCGAGCCGGCCGATCATCACGATCAGTGGGGTCGGCAAGGCCTACCCGCCTCGGAAGAAGAAGAAGCAGCCGAACGTCGTCCTCGAAGAGGTCGAACTGCAGGTCCGGCCCGGCGAATTCGTCAGCCTCGTCGGCGCCTCCGGGTGCGGCAAGACCACGCTGCTCCGGATGATCGGTGGCCTTACGAGCTACTACCCGGGCGAGATCCACGTCAAAGGGCAACTCGTGCGCGGGATCCCGCCACGGATCGGCTTCGTCTTCCAGGACTCCGCGCTCATGCCCTGGCGGACGGTGTGGGAGAACGTCAAGGTCGGGCTCAACGAACGCCGACGCGAGTTCTCGCGCCAGGAGATCAACGAAAAGGTGGACGCGGCGCTCGGACTTGTCGGGTTGCTCGAGTACCGCGACTACCTCCCGCGGCAGATCTCCGGCGGTATGCAGCAGCGGACGGGGCTGGCTCGCGCGCTCGTCGGCGAGCCGGACGTGCTGCTCATGGACGAGCCGTTCGGAGCGCTGGACGCCCTCACCCGTAGCCGGTTGCAGGAGGAGCTCGCCGCGATCGTGTTACGGACATCGGCGACGACCGTCTTCGTCACGCACGACGTGGAAGAGGCGGTGTTCCTGTCCGACCGGGTCGCGGTCATGTCCACCGAGACGCGATCGATCCTCGAGGTCATCGACATCGACGTGCCGAGGCCGCGGCTCGTGCGGGCGGAGCTGTTCGCGGATCTGCACGTTGCCGACCTACGCCGTCGGGTTCTCGATCTCGTGACCGGTCCGGCCCATGAATCGGCCCGGTCAGGCCCAGGAAGCTGAACCGCCGCCGCGTCCACAAAAGGGACTGCGGCCGCTCCATGGTCCAGCGAACTGTGCTATCAAGTTGCATACAGTATCCAAATCGGATGGGAGACGCATGGACATCGCACGTCGCGCCAACAGGGTCCGCATGGTCGCCGCGCTCACTGCGGCGGTGTGTGCGACGTCCGTGCTCGCCGCATGCAGCAGCAGCGGCGGCGACAACAAGGGGAGTGGTGCCGGCGGCACCGGCATCAAGGGCCAACGCTTCAAGGTGCTGATCGCGAGCAGCCCGAGTCCGAACAAGGTCGTCGAACAGCACGTGATCGACATCCTCAAGAACGAGGGGGTCAACGCATCGCTGGTCTTCACCGAGGCGCAGTCCAGTGTCCAGCTGGCCCAGGTGACCCACGGCGACGTCGATGCGTACGCCGAGGCCACGGCGGGGGCGATCTCGGCGATCAACCAGGGGATTCCCCTCGTCGACTTCGGCCTGCTCCAACCGCGGCAGGACTACGTGTTCATCGCCCGGCCGGGCATCAACTCGCTGGCTGACCTCAAGGGCAAGAAGATCGGCGTCATCGACACGGTCGGCGTCAACTGGGCCCAAGCGCTCATCGTGCTGAAGGAAGCCGGCTTGACCGCGAACGACGTGCACATGGTCACGGCGGGCGGTCAGTCCGCGCGCCTGTCGGCCATGGTCGCCGGCCGCATCGATGCCACGATGCTCAGCCACTCGGCTCAGATCCAGCTGGAGCCGAAGGGCTACAAGGTGCTCTACGACTACACCCGGCAGGCGTCCGAGCTCTACGACGACAACCTCTTCGCGACGAAGAAGTGGCTCGATTCGCACCAGGAGCTCGCGCTCGCCGTGAACAAGGCCATCCTGCAGTCGTTCGCCTGGTTCAACGACCCGGCCAACGCCGACGCGGTGCTCAACCGGGCGCTTGAGGTCGCTCCGGGCAGTGACAAGCAGGCCACCAAGCAACTCCTGGAGACGTTGCGAACGGGGCAGGCCTACCCCGAGGGCACCATCCTCGACACGAAGGTGATCGACCAGGAGCAGCAGCTGTTCCTCTCCGCGAAGGCGATCGAGAAGACGGCGCCAACCGCACAGTGGGTGCAGACGAGCTTCGGGGAGCAGGCCAAGGCCGCACTGGCCTCGGGCACGCCGAGCACAGGTAGCAGCTGACCCCTTTCCGCGATATCGATCGATGACGACGGGTTGCCGGCCGGGCGCGATGAATTCCGCACCGGCCGGCGGCCCGGCCATGGAGGGCCAACGGCGTGTCGGCTGGGCAGGGTAGGGCGTTCTCGAAGCAGGCGTTCCTCTCCTCCTACCTCCCCGCTCTGACGCTTGCGCTCGGCACCGGCGTCGCGGTGCCGGCAGTGCCGTCACTGGCCAAGTCGTTCGGGGTCAGCTTCGGCGTGGCCAGCGGAGTGGTCACCGCGTTCCTCTTGGGTAACCTGGCCGGCACCCTTCCGTCCGGCTGGCTCATCGACCGTCTCGGTCGGCGGAGCGTCCTGATCGCCGGCCCGATCGTCACCTCGGCGGTGGCGATCGCGACCGCGTTCGCGGGGTCATTCCCGGAGCTGATCGCGCTGCGGTTCGTCAACGGCGTTTCGGCTCAGATGTGGTTGATGGCCCGTCTCGCCGCGATCTCGCAGACTGCCCCGCCGGAAGAGCGCGGGCGGCATGTCAGCTGGATGTTCGGCATGGACAACACCGGCAAGCTGACGGGGCCGCTGGTCGGCGCGCTGTTGGTCTCGCTGTGGGGTCTCCGGGCACCGTTCATCGCCTACGGCGTCCTCGCCTTGGTCGCACTCGTCCCGGCGTTCCTCTTCGCCGAGGAGACGCACCGGCCGGCCCCGAGTCATGCGGTGTCGGCGCCACGGCCCAAGCTTGCGCTCCGCGCGCTACTGCTGCCCGGCTGGCCCTACTTCGGCATCGCGTTGTTCGCGGGGCTGACCCGCGGACCGGTCTCGGCCGACCTGCTGCACCTGTACGCGGCGTTCCGATATCACCTGGGAGCGGCCCAGATCGGATATCTCGCGACCGGAGCCGCAGCGCTCTCGGTGCCGCTGAATTTCCTGAGCGGGTCGCTCATGGATCGGTTCGGCCGCAAGAACAGCATGATTCCGGCGTTCACCGGCGTCGCCGTGTCGATGGTGCTGCTCGCGGTGTCGGCGTTCGCTCGGCTGTCGTTCGCGTGGTACGTCATTCTCTTCATCGCCTGCGTCGCGGCGCAGGCCCTCACGGCCGGCTCCATCCAGACCGTCGGCGCCGATGTCGCTCCGGCTGAGGGCCGCGGGGTCTTCTTGGGCGTCTGGCGTTTCACCGGCCTGAGCGGGTCGACCCTCAGCCCGACGATCTTCGCCGTGCTGGCGGCCCAGGTCAGTTACGGGGCATCGTTCCTCTTCAACGCGATGACGGCCGTCGTCGTCGCCGCGCTGATCATCCGATACGTGCCGAAGAACTACCCGGGCGCGCCCACGCCCTCGGCCGAGGCGGTCGGATCAGGACCGGGCTGAGGGATGGCCGTCGTGCGCAGGTCGGTTGGCGCTCGCCAGCGGAGGAACCCGGGGGAGGTCACCGCCACGAGCACGGCCACCGCGCAGCACCCCACTCCGCCGCTGGTCACCGAGACCGCCGGGCTGAACAGCGACGAGACCACACCGGCTTCCAGGTCGCCGAGGCGCGGACCTCCGTTGGAAAACGTGGCATGCAGGCCCGACATCCGTCCCTGCATCTCGTTCGGTGCGATGAGCTGCATCGTGGTGGCTCGGAAGACGACGTTCACCGCGTCGGCCGCCCCGCCCACCAGGAGTAGCAGGAGCCCGACCCAGAGGGTGTGCGTCAGCCCGAGACAGATCGTGGACATGCCCCAGATCGTGATGGCCACGACGATGCCCAGCCCGAGGCGGCGGACGGCGCCCAGCCAGCCTCCCGTGAGGACGACCAAGAGCGCCCCCGCCGCCGGTGCGGCGTACATGAGCGTGGTCGCGTGGACCCCGCCGTGGTACGTGCTCACGGCCAGCACCGGGTAGAGCGCGCGGCGGGCCGCGAAGATGGTGGCGAAGAAGTCGGCGAGCATGGCGGTCAGCAGGATCGGCTGCGAACGGAGGAATCGGAGCCCCTCGATCGAAGCGCCGATGTTGCTGCGACGCGTGGGCGGGGCGTCCCCTGTGCGCTCCGCGTCCCGGCTGACGGTCGCGGGAAGGGACGGCAAGCGCCACGCGGCGAGGAAGACGCCGCCGTAGCAGAGCGCGCTCACCAGGTAGGAGGTCGCGAAGCCGGCGGAGGTGAGCAGCGCTCCGCCGACCAACGGGCCGCCGATCGTGCCGACGTTGTTGACGCCGTAGAGCAGGCTGTTTGCGGCCACGAAGTGCTGGCGGGGAACCAGTCGTGGCATCGCCGCACGTCGAGTCGGAGTATCGGTGGCGACGACGAGCGACTGGACGGCCGTGGCGATGAACAGCCCGATGATCTGCCGGTCGTCGATCGCCGCCAGCAGCATGAGCGTGAGCGATATCGTCACGCAGCACGCCGACGTAACCATCAACAGCTTGCGCCGGTCGTAGAGGTCGGCCGCGACGCCGCCGAGAAGGCTCGAGACCAGCAACGGAATGAAACCCACGAACCCCACCAGGCCGACGAGGAACGCCGACCCTGTGGCCTGGTACACCTGGATCGGCGTGGTCACCTGCAGGATGCCCGACGCCATCATGGCGAGGGACTGACCGGTGATCAGCCGGCGGAACGGCGGCGACTCACGCAGCGGCGTCAGATCGAGGACGGCCGTCCGCCCGCCGCGGCGGCGAGGTGACATGGGTGTCTTCGCCCGGCCGTCAGGAGGTCCCGGTCGCGGGCCGCCGCGACGCAGGGCTGTCGGTGGCCGGGACCTCTGGTTCGGACGCGGACGCGGGCGCGGCGACGGTCTCGTCGAGCGCGCTTGTCCCACCCTGCTGCAAGGCCCGGTACGTCATTCCGCACAGCGGCACCGCGATCAGGGGGAAGCAGATGAACACGATCAACACCACGGACGGGGACACGACCGCGCCGAGGCCGCCGGCGGAGAGCGAGAAGAGCGGGCGTAAACCGAGCATCGCGATGTTGAAGAACGACATGACCCGCCCGCGCAGTTCATCCGGGCTCAGTCTCAACAGACCGCCGCTGAGGATCGGGATGTTGAACGCGAGGCCGAGCCCGATGGGGAAGGCGCAGACGACGCTCAGCCACGTCATTCGCGACAGGCCGCTGCCGAGGAGGCCGGCGGCCTGCATGAGGAATGCCGAGACCAACAGGGCATGACCCGGAATCCGGCGGGAGAGCAGCCCGAAGGTGACGATGCCGGCCGAGGCGCCGGCGCTGTACGAGGCGATGATGATGCCGGTGGTGGAGTCCGGAGCGTGCAGAGTGCGCGTCGTGACCGCCGGGGTGATCGTCCGCAGGCATTCGACGGCAGCATTGCTGAGCAACACTGCCGTCAGGATCGGCAGTATCGCGGGGGACTGCAGGACGAACCGCAGTCCTTCGCGGCCACTGGCCTTCGTCTTTCGTATCTGCTTCCGGGCCACGGCGGGTCCCACCATCACCATGGACAGGATCGGACCGGCGAAGCTCACCGCGTTCACCCCGAAGGCCCAGGTGTAGGACGCGAACGCGAGGAGCAGGGCCGACAGGGCTGACCCGCCGATCTGCCCGATGTTGAACTGCAGCGTGTTGATGGCCGTGGCGTGGGCGATGTTGTTCTCGGGCACGATCGCGGGCAGCATCGCGGTCATCGCCGGCTTGCTGATCGCGTAGGAGCTGCCGAAGCAGAAGGCCATCGCTATCAGAAACCACGGGTCGAGCGTTCCGACCGCCGACGCGATGGTCACCGCGGCACCGACTGCGAACGAGAACAGCGAAGTCAGCACCACGATTGCTCGCCGGTCATAGCGATCGGCCAGGACGCCGCCGGGCACCGAGAGGATGAAGACGGGGATGAAAGTCGCCAGATTCAGCACGCCGACCAGAAACGTGGAGTGCGTTCGGTCCAACACGTAGATCGAGCCGCTGACGTTCTGCAACCACGTGCCGACGTTCGAGACGAAGCCGCCGAACCAGTACCACCGAAAACTCGGCGAGCGGAACGGGCTTTGCGTCGACGTGCTCGGGGCGGCCCGATCGATCACATCCGCCTCGATTCGCCGGCCCGCACCTTGACTTTGTAATTGGATACCATATCCTCATTCGGGATGGGCCGATTCGTTGGCGCGGTCCGCGCAAGAGCAGCGACGGTCTCGCAATCTGCTGCCACCGAAGCTCGAGCTCGACCGGCCCGGCGTCCCTGTGACGGGCGGGACCGATGTCAGAAGGGGTAACCGCACGATGACGAAATATGGGTTGCTGCTGCCGCACTTCGGCGAAGAGGCCGACCGCGACAAGCTGCTGAAGGGCTCGCAGCGGGCCGAGGAACTCGGGTTCGACTCCGTCTGGGTTCGCGACCACCTGGTCTTCGAACCGCACGGCGAGATGGAGAAGCCGAACCGGACGTTCTACGACGCCCTGACGACGCTGACCGCGATCGGCGCGGTGACAAACTCCATCGAACTCGGAACGGGCTCGCTGATCCCGTTCCGCCACCCGTTGGTGACGGCGCTTGCGGTGGGCACCATGACCCAACTGCTCGGCCCGCGGCTGATCCTCGGCTACGGTGCGGGCACCTTCGACCACGAGTTCGATGCGGTCGGCCTGGGCACTGCCGACCGCGTGGAGCTCGTCCGCTCGACTGCGGCCATCCTGCGAAGGGTCATGACGGAGAACGACGTCACCTACTCAGACGACTACTACGACTTCAAGGACGTCACCATCGAGCCCAAGCCCGTTGGTGGGCCGGTGCCGTTCTGGTATTGCGGCGCGACGCCTCGGTCGGCGCGGCTCGCCGTCGAGTTCTGCGACGGCTGGATGCCGGGACGAATTGCGATGAGCACGCTGGCCAAGCGGGTCGAGACCATCAGCGAGCTCTCCGAGGCGGCGGGCCGGACCCGACCGACAATCGCGGTCATCCCGCCGACATCGATCGAGCGAACCCGCGAGGAGGCGCTCGAGCACGTCAACATCCCCGGCCTGCTCGCCTGGGCCAACAAGGCGA
>JAVHVD010000197.1:0-2545 GCA_032160745.1 Pseudonocardiales bacterium | reverse complement strand
GGCATCGGCACGGATCAGGCCCAGCAGGACACGGAGCGTCGTCGTCTTGCCCGAACCGTTGGGGCCGAGGAAGCCGTACACCGAGCCCTGCGGCACGGCCAGGTCGATCCCGTCGACTGCGGCGAGCGGGCCGAAGCGCTTGGTCAGGCCGGTCGACGCGATTGCCGCGACACTGGCCCGCACGGCGCCGGCTATCGCGAGCCGGCCGCGGCGAACAGTTTGTCGGGGGCGACCGCGCCGGCGAAGACCCGTCCGTCGTCGGTGACGAGGACGGACACCAGCGGCGACTCGAGCAGCCGGCCCTTGCCCCACGCGCCGGACACCGCCGGCAGCGCATTCAGCGTCTTGCCGACCAGCTTGGTCACCGCCGCCCGCCCCGGATTCAGGCCGAGCACGGTGGTCCATCCTGAGCCGGTGGACTTGGCCTCGGCCCCATGACCCGTGGTCGGCTGGGGGGTGGAGCTGCCGCCGTGACCGGCACTCGCCTCGTGCACGGTCGCGCCGGCCGGTGGCGAGAAGACGAAGTTGCGGTCGGCCTGGCGCGCGAACCGGATGCTGGTGAAGGCGACGTCCACAGCGGGCGACGACGCATTGCGCGCGTACACCTGCACCCCGAGGGGGGTCTTCGTGTCGCCGTCGACGGAGATGTGGACGGACCCAACCTTGGTCGCCGTGCTGCGCGGCGTGAGCACGAGTTCGTAGACGGACCGGTCGGCCACGGTGTGATTGTCCTCGACGGCGACCCGGGTCGTGGGGTCGAGATCGTGCAGCGCGCGCCGGGCGAGGTCGACCGGGGTCAGCGACGACGCCGACGAGGGAATCGGGGCGTCGGGTCGGGTGCCGAGGGGAAGCACTGTGTGCACGGCGACCTGGTCGGCGCTGCTCCACTGCCACACATCGGTGCCGTTGCGGAAAAGATCGGTCTCGTCGGTCGCGCCGAGCACGGCGACGCGCTGCTTGCCGAGGCCGCCGAACCAGACCTGCAGCGTGTGTGAGCCGACCAGCAGAGACGAGAACGAGGTGGCCGGGCCGACGCCGCCGAGAGCCGGCAGCTCGGGCAGGCCGAGGGCGAGATGACTGACGACGGTGCCGGAGAAACCTTCGACGTCGGTGGTCTGCACGGCGGCGATCAGCGCCGCGGGTGTCGTCGTGGGTAGCTCATCCGATGATGGGGTGGCGGTGAACGCGCCGCCGGCGGCCAGCCCGGCAATGCAGACGACCCCGACCGGCGCCAACCAGCGCAGCGCGCGGTGGCGCGCCAAGATCGGGGGGATATGCACTGAACTGAGGATGCGAGGCTCCCACTGTGATGGGGCTGAGGCATTCGTGCCCGTGCCCAGGTCCACACTGGCAGTCTGGCACGGCACCCGCCCGGTTCCGTGCGGGTCTAGGGCGGGTCTCAGTGGACCCGACAGAAGGAGAATCCGGTGCGCTTGCTGATCGTCGAAGACGAGGTGCGTCTCGCGTCTGCACTTCAGCGTGGACTGTCCGCGGAAGGCTTCACCGTCGACCTGGCGCACACCGGTCCGGACGGGCTGCACCTCGCGCAGGAGTCCACGTATGACGCGGTCATCCTCGACATCATGCTGCCCGAGCTGTCCGGTTATCGGATCATCGAGCAGCTGCGCGCGGCACAGAACTGGGTGCCGATCCTCATGCTCACCGCCAAGGACGGCGAGTACGACGAGGCCGATGCGCTTGACCTCGGCGCCGACGATTACCTCACCAAGCCGTTCTCGTTCGTCGTCCTGCTCGCCCGCATCCGGGCTCTCATGCGGCGCGGCGTGACCCCCCGCCCCGCGTCACTCACCGTCGACGACCTGGTGCTCGATCCCGCCGCGCACACCGTGCGCCGCGGCGACACGACCGTCGAGCTCACGCCGCGCGAGTTCTCGCTGCTCGAGTTCCTCATGCGCCGCGCCGGCGACGCGGTCAGCAAGGCCGACATCCTCCACCACGTGTGGGACGCGAACTACGACGGCGACGCCAACGTCGTCGAGGTGTACGTCGGCTACCTGCGCCGCAAGATCGACACCCCGTTCGGTCGGCAGACCCTGCAGACCGTCCGTGGCGCCGGCTACCGGCTGACGCCCGAAGCCTGACCGGTGACCGGGGCGGGCGTCGCGCGGCGCCGTCTCGGGCGACCGCTCGCGCGGGTCATGCGGTGGCCCCGAGCCTGGTGGGGACGACAGTCCCTGCGCGCCCGGCTCACCCTCCTCGCCAGCGCGCTGTTCTCCTTCGCGGTCATCACCGGCGCGGTACTGCTGCTCTTCCTGCAGCGGTATGCGTTGACGCGGGTGCTCGATCAGTCAGCGAACAAGACCGCGAGCGACGTCGCCCGGCTGTTCACCAGTGGCAAGGAGCCCCGCACACTGCCGCCGACCACCGGCGGCATCACGGCGGTGCAGGTCGTTGACATCCGTGATGCGGTGATCGCCGCGTCGCCGGGGGCCGACCCGCACACGTCCATCGTCACCCCATCCGAACTGGCGGCCGTGCGCCGCGGCGACACGACCGTCGAGCTCACGCCGCGCGAGTTCTCGCT
>JAVHVD010000196.1:0-3638 GCA_032160745.1 Pseudonocardiales bacterium | reverse complement strand
GTCAGGGCGGGATCGGGAAGAGCGGCGGCGAGCAGGCCGGACAGTGACACTGGTGTTGCCTTTCGGGGCAGCGCAAACATCCCCGCACCTGGCAGGTGAGGGGGCGTTTTCCAGCCTACGCGCCCGCTGCCGCTGCCTCAGTGCTTGCGCTGGTACCGCCGGATCCCGGTCATCGTCAGCCCGGCACCCAAGACCAGGAGGGCCAGCGCCCATCCCACCCGGTGTTTGCGTGACACGCCCGGAAGGAAGGCGCGAACGACGTAGCGGGCGCCGCCGGTCGGCGGTGCCCGCTACGTCAGTGCGTCAGTGCGTCCATACGTCAGTGCGTCCGGCGGTGGGCAGGGCGCTTGCCGGCGAGCAGAACCAGCGCGCCGAGTACCAGCAACGCCAGTGCCCAGCTGACCTCGTCGGTCACCGGGCCCGCACCGGTCACGGCCAGGGCTTGCATCGTGGTCGTCTCACCCTCAGCACCGCATACACCGCTCGAGGCCAGGTTGTTCTCGTCCCCGGAGTAGGCCGCCGTCCAGTAGTAGCTTCCGGGCGCGGTGGGCGTGAAGCTCGCCGACTGGTAGTCCCCGGCGCCCGTCACGTCCACCGTGCTGGTGAAGACCGCCGTGCCGCTGCAGTCCGGCGTATCGCTCGGCCCGTAGAGGTTGAACGTGATCGTGCCGCCGGCGGTGGGCGTAGCGCCGGACAGCGTCGCGGTGTCCCCGATGCCGGTGCCCAGGTTGCCGGAGGTCGCCGTGGTGACGATCGTCGTGGTCACCTTGCCGACGGCCGACGTCTCACCTGCCTCCCCGCAGGCACCGCTGCTCGCGAGGTTGTTGTCGTCGCCGGAGTAGGCCGCGATCCAGTAGTAGCTGCCCGCCGCGACCGGGGTGAAGTTCGGCGAGACGTAGTCGCCGTTGCCATCCACCGGCACCGGCACCGACGTGAACACCGGGTCGCCCGAGCAGTCCGCGGTGTCGAACGCCCGGAAGGTGATCGTCCCCGTGATGTTCGGCGTGCCGCCGGACAGCGTCGCGGTGTCGTGGATCGGGTTGCCGACGATCGAGGTCGAGGCCGCCGTGCCGATCAGGGTCGGCTTCCGGCCCACCGTCGACGTCTCGCCCTCGTCGCCGCACTCGCCCGAGGAGGGCAGGTTGTTCACGTCGCCGCCGTAGGACGCCACCCAGTAGTAGGTGCCGGCCGTGTCCGGCGTGAAGTCGCTTGACGTCGCGGTGCGGTCAGCCAACAGCGGAACCGTGCTGGTGAAGATGGGATCCCCGGTGCAGACGGGCGTCTCACTCGGGCCGTACAGCTTGAAGGTGACCGTCCCGGTCGGGACCGGCGTCGTGGTGCCGCCCTGCAGGGTCATCGAGTCGTTGATCGGATCGCCGACCGTCGACGCGGATGCAGCGGTCCCGATCAGCGTCGGCTTCGGGGTGACCGGCGAGGTCTCGCCCTCGTCGCCACACTCGCCGGCCGAGGGCTCGTTGTTGACGTCACCGGAGTAGGACGCCGTCCAGAAGTAGTCGCCGGCCGTGATCGGCGTGAACGGATCGGACGTCGCGGTGCCGTCGGCGAGGAGCGCAACCGTGCTGGTGTCAACGGCCTCGCCGTCGCACGTGTCCGTCGCGTACACGTTGAACGTGACCGTCCCGGTCGGAACCGGGTCGGTCGTGCCACCGTGCAGGGTCGCCGTGTCGGTGATCGAGTCCTCGATGACCGCGCTGGACGCCTCCGTGGTGATGCTGGTGGGCACACGCACGATCAGGAAGCACTCGGTCGTGCTGTTGGTGTGGGTCGTGAACAGGTAATGCGTGTCGTTCGCGCTCGGGGTGAACTCCGCTCGCCAGCAGTACTTGCCCAGCGCTGTGTCGGTCACCGTCGTGGCCCCGTTGACCGTCGACGAGCTGGCATTCCCCGATGCGTCCACCGGTGCGTTCGGGGGCACGAGGGTGCCGCCGGTCGCGCAGTCGCCCCCAGCGTTGGCTGCCACTTCGGTCGGGTTGCACAGGAAGAACTGGACGGCGCCGACGCCGGGAGCATCCGCTGTGCCGACGGTCGCGATGTCGTGCTGGTCGGTACCGGGCAGTGCCCCGTTCGTGCCGTTGAGGTCACCATTGCCGGGCGTCGCGGTCGTCGTCATCGGGGCGGGCACGCAGGTCGAGTTGGGTGCGATCTCGAACGGCGCGACGTAGCCCTTCAGATTGCCGGTGGGGCCGGAGTCCTGACCGGTGAAGGAGCGCATGTACAGGCTGGCGGCGTCCGGCGCCGGGCAGCCCGGGGCGATCCCGGTCAGCGCGGTGATGTCGAGCCCGACCTCGAGGAATTCGAAGGCGGGAACGTCGATGTCGGCGAGCGGGTCATGGATCGTCGCGTCGTTGATCTCAGCGGTGTAGCCGGTCTGCGAGGCCGTGCAGGTTCCCGGGTAGTCGGCCTGCGTGGTGAAGACACACGACTGGCCGAGAACGGGGGCCGCACTGCCCTGGGTGGTGATGTAGAAGACGTAACCGCCGGCCGAGCGGTCCGGTTGGGGTGCGCCGTCAGCGCCGACCCGGGTTCCGGCGTTGTCGATCTCGATCGCGTAGCCGCCGGTACCGCTGTTCGCGTCCCGCTCCCACCCGACGTAGGCGTAGTAGTGGTCGTTGACGACCTGGGCGAACGCATAGACGTTGGTGAAGTCGATCTTCGGGGGCGTGCCGCCGCCGTTGTTCCATCCGGACGGGTCGCTGTTGTCCTTCACGACCTGATAGGTGCCGATGTCCGAGGTGGACTGAACGCCGAGCCCGGGGGTGCCCCAATCGACGCCTGCACAGGTCCCGGCGTCCATGTTGCCGTCGATCTCGAAGCCACCCACCGTGGTGCAGGTGGCCGCCGACGCCGATCCGGCTTGGTACACGAACGCGGTCGCCAGCAAGAAGCCGATCGTGGCCAGGCTGCGAATGCGCCGCCTGCGTCCCGCCCTACCGCGTACCGGTGTGCTGTGTGCGCCCAACGTCGTTGTCCCCTCGCTACCCTGCTGCGCCGGATGCCCGCACGTCCGACCTGATCAACCCGTCACCGGCGCGGCGACGAGCGCCGGGACAGCGATGCCGCTCGGCCGCGGGATCATCGCAGTACCCGCAGGCCAAAAGCGATTGGTGCAAAACGCACGGACTGAGAGCCGGAAAGGCGCTCGGAGCGGCCGATTCAGGGGGTTTTGGGCGGGATCATCCGGTCGATTCGGGATTGGCAAGCGGCTGAGTAACGCCGCCAATTGTCACGCGGTGACCGCCTCACGCAGACCGATGGACGCGGATTGGCCGGGTCAGGCCGGCTGCTGAGCCTGCTCGAACCGCCAGGCGTCCTCGATCATCGCGGCCAGATCGCGGGTGGGCTGCCAACCGAGCGCCGCCGACGCCTTCTTGTTCGAGGCAATGAGCACCGGTGGGTCACCCGGGCGGCGGGCCGCCTCGACGACGGGGACCTCGTTACCCGTCGCCACCCGAACGGCATCGAGCACCTGGCGCACCGAGTATCCGGTGCCGCTCCCGAGGTTGATCACCTCGTGCTCGCCGGTCTTCGCGGCCGAGAGCGCGCGCAGGTGGGCGTCGGCCAGGTCGACGACGTGGATGTAGTCGCGGATGCAGGTGCCGTCCTCGGTCGGGTAGTCG
>JAVHVD010000195.1:0-4205 GCA_032160745.1 Pseudonocardiales bacterium | reverse complement strand
CCGATGGCCACCGTGATGCCGCTGAACAGCACCGCGTGGCCGGCCGTCTGCATCGCGACGATCACCGCCTCATGGTTCTCCCGGCCGCGATCTCGTTCCTCGCGCCATCGGGTGACGAGCAGCAGCGAGTAGTCGATCGCGACGCCCAGCCCGACGAGGGCGACGAGGAACTGCACGATGAACGAGACGTCGGTGAGATAGGTGATCGGCAGCAGCAGCAGAAAGGTGGCGAGGATAGAGGCCGCGGCAACGATGAGCGGCAAGAAGGCCAGGAACGAGCCGAAGACGAAGGCCAGCACGGCCAGTGCTCCGACGGCGCCCAGCAACGTCTCGCCCAGGACCCCCGGACCGCCGCTGTCGTCGCCCACGGCGAGCGCGTCCTCGCCGGTGACGCCCACCGTGGACCCGGTCGGCTTGGCGGCCTCAGCCGCCGCGCGGATCGGATCGGTCAGCAGCTTGGCCGACGGTGAGGGGTTGAAGCGGTAGAAGACGAGGGCGTACGCGGTCCGGTCGTCCTTGGTACGGAACGCCTTGTCGCCGGTGTTCGCCTCGTCGACGACGCGAAGGCCGGGCACGCCGTTCTCGATCGCCTGGAAGGACTTGGAGAACTCCGCTTCGTTCCCGGTGATCTTCTGGCCCGCCGGAGCGGTGACCGTGACGACGTAGGGGTTCGTGTCACCGCCGTTGCCGACCAGCGTCTTGATCTTCTGTGCCGCCTCGGTGCCCGGTTGGCCGGGCAGGGAGAAGTCGACGGTCATCCGGTTGGACACGGCGCCCGCCGCCGCGGCGCCGGCGATGATCACCAACAGCCAGAATCCGACCACCAACCTCCGGTGGTGCAGGATGAATTCCGCCCAACGCCGCATAACGCCCCCCGAGATCGTCACCCCAAGACTGATCTGGGCAGTCTAGGGACGGCGACCGACAACGTGCAGTGGCTTTTTGCCGATTCGATCAGCCTGTCGTCGCGTGGAAAATCGAACCAACCCCATATGTCACGGCCGCGGCGAGCATGCCGAGCAGAAGTTGCCGGGCGCCGGAGTACACCCAGCTGCGGCTGGTGAACCGGGAGGCACCGGCGCCGGCACCGAACAGGGCCACGACGGCGAGGATCCCCGACAGCCACAGCGCGTCGGCGCCGAGCAGGTAGGGCAGCAGGGGCAGCAGCGCCCCGACGCTGAACGCGATGAGCGAGGAGCCGGCCGCCGTCCACGGGCTCGGCAGCTGGCTGGGGTCGACGCCCAGCTCCTCCTGCGCGTGGATGAGCAGCGCTTGGTCCGGGTCGCGGGACAGCTGTTGAGCGACCTTGCGGGCGAGGTCGCGGTCCACGCCACGCGCGACATACATCTCGGTGAGCTCGACCAGCTCGGCGCCCGCATTGTGGGTGAGCTCGTGCCGTTCGACCTCGAGCTCGGCGTGCGTGGACTCGTTCTGGCTCTGCACCGAGACGTACTCGCCGGTGGCCATCGAGAACGATCCGCCGACCAGCCCGGCCCAGCCGGCAAGGGCGATGGACGACGAGCTGGCCGACGCGCCGGCGACGCCCGCGATCAGCGCGAAATTGGAGACGAGGCCGTCCATCATCCCGAACACGGTGGGGCGCAGCCACCCGCCGCTGACGTCACGGTGCTCGTGATGGATCTCCGGATCGGGCCGGCCCGGCAGGTCGGCGACGGGGTCACTCATCAGCGGTGACCTCCTTGTTCTCCGGTTCGGGTTCGCCCCCGTCGGGAGGCTCGGCCGGGTCGTCCTTCTGGGGGTCGCCTGGGTACGGGCTGGCCTCCCGCTGGGCCTTGAAGCCGCCGTGGGTGAGGAACCAGGCCAGCCCGGCAACGAAGACGATCAGGCAGGTCCAGATGTTGAGGCGCAGCCCGAGGATGTGATTGGCGTGATCGGTGCGCAGCGCCTCGATCCACGCGCGGCCGACCGTGTAGCCCATGACATACAGGGCCATGACATTGCCGCGGCCCAGCCGCAACCGACGGTCGAGCAGGAGCAGCGCGACGCCGACCGCGACGTCCCACAGCGACTCGTACAGGAACGTCGGCTGGAAGTAGCCGAGGACGGTGCTGTTGGTCCCGGGGCAGGTCGTCGCGTGCCCGACTTGGATGTCGAGGCAGTGGATCTGCAGCTTCCAGGGCAGGTTCGTGGCACCGCCGTAGAGCTCGTTGTTGAACCAGTTGCCCCACCGTCCGATGGCCTGCGCGAACACCACGCCGGGTACCGCGGCGTCGGCGAAGACGGCGAGGCGGATGTTGCGGCGCCGGCAGCCGATCCACGCGCCCACCGCGCCCAGCGCGATGGCGCCCCAGATACCGAGACCGCCGTCCCAGATCTTCAGCGCGTCGATGGGGTGCCGGCCCGCGCCGAAGTAGAGCTCCGGATCGGTCGCGACGTGATAGATGCGGCCGCCGAGGATGCCGAGGACGATCGCCCATCCGGCGATGTCCCACACGTGCTCGGGGTCGCCACCACGCTCGCGCCAGCGGCGGGTGGTGAGCCAGATCGCGACCAGGATGCCGGCGATGATGCACAGCGCGTAGGCCCGGATCGGCAGCGGCCCGAGGTGCCAAACGCTGTGCGACGGGCTGGGAATCGAGGCGAGCTGCACCCGCCCACGGTAGCCGCCGCCGCTGGTTACGTTGGAGGTGAGTGAGCGTCGTAGGCGCGAAGCGCCGAGGAGCGGAGCGAACGCGCGATGAGCGCTCGCGCGAGGAACAGGAGGAATCGTGGCAGACATACGCGCACTGGTGGTTCGCGAGCACGGTGGGACGGAGGTGCTGGCAGTCCAGAGCCGCCCGATGCCGGTGCCCGATGCGGGCGAGGTGGTCGTCGAGGTGGCCGCATCCGGCGTCAACTTCCGGGACGTGTACGAGCGAGAGGGCACGTACCCCGTTGCCACGCCGTTCGTGCTGGGCGCCGAGTGTGCGGGAACCGTGACCCGGGTCGGTCCCGGCGTGGTGGACACCTCGGTCGGCGACCGGGTGGCCACGGCGAGCGGGATCGGGACGCACGCGACCCACGCGATCGTGAAGGAGTCGTCGGCGGTGCCGGTGCCTGACGCGCTCGAGCTGGAGCTCGCGGCGGCGGCGATGCTGCAGGGCCTGACCGCGCACTACCTGATCAACTCGACCTACCCGGTGCGCGCCGGCGAGGTCGTGTTGGTGCACGCGGCGGCGGGGGGTGTCGGTCAACTGCTCGTGCAGCTGGCGAAGGCCAAGGGCGCGCGGGTGGTCGCGACGGTCGGCAGCGCGGCGAAGGTGGCCGTCGCCGAAGGCGTGGGTGCCGACGACGTGATCCGCTACGACGAAGTGGACGACCTCGCCGAAGCCGTCCGCGACCTCGTTCCCGACGGCGTGCACGTCGTCTACGACGGCGTCGGCCAGGCGACGTTCGAGGCGTCGCTCGCCTCGCTGCGCCGGCGCGGGCTGCTGGCGCTGTTCGGGGCGTCGAGCGGTCAGGTGCCACCGTTCGACCTGCAGCGGCTCAACCCGGCCGGATCGCTCTTCGTCACCCGGCCGACGCACGCGCACTACGTCGCCGACCGGGACGAGCTGCTGTGGCGCGCGAACGACGTGCTGGGTGCCGTCGCGACGGGTGATCTCCGGATCGAGATCGGCGGACGGTACGGGTTGGACGAGGCGGCGCAGGCCTACACCGATCTCGAGTCACGCGCGACGACGGGCAAGCTGCTGATCATCCCGTAGGTATTGACTTGTCCGATATGTCCGGCCAGAGTCAGCGCCACATCCCCAAGATCGGGAGGCCGGCCGTGGCTCGTCTGTTCCGCACCCTGCTGCTCGTCACCGCGGCAGCGGTGAGCCTGAGCGTGGCCGTCCCGCCGGCCTCCGCGGCCGGTGTCGTGTACGGCATGGACGTCTCCGGCTACCAGGGCAACGTCAACTGGTCGGCCGCCTACGCCAACGGCGCGCGGTTCGCCTACGTCAAGGCGACCGAGGGCACCGGGTACACCAACCCCTACTTCGCCCAGCAGTACAACGGTTCGTACAACGTCGGGATGATCCGCGGCGCGTACCACTTCGCCCGGCCGAACGTCTCGGGCGGCGCGACGCAGGCCGACTACTTCGTCAACCACGGCGGCGGCTGGTCGCGCGACGGCAAGACGCTGCCGGGCGCGCTGGACATCGAGTGGAACCCCTACAGCGGCGGCACCTGCTTCGGTCTGAGCCAGTCCGGGATGGCGT
>JAVHVD010000194.1:0-17819 GCA_032160745.1 Pseudonocardiales bacterium | reverse complement strand
AGGGGCAGGCCAGCTATCACCGGGAGATACAGGCCGAGATGAAGAGCGCCGTGAACGATCCGCGGATCGCGGCCCGCACCGCCGCCGGCTTCAACGACTCGTGCAACGCCAGGTAGGACGCCGCATCGACTGATGTCGACTGCACGCAATGCCTCTGTCAAGATCACCGGCATGGGCGCATCCGGATGGGACTACGTCGTCCCGTACTCCGAAGACATGGCAGGGGTTCTCCGCTCGTTGCAGGAGCGGGTGTTGCGCGACGACCAGTTCTACTGGGAGAGCGAGGACGACGAGTTCTACGACCCGGACGAGCCGTTCCCGGGACCGAAGCCGACGACGCTCGCCGAACTCGCAACTCTGAAGGTCGAGGCCGAGGACTTCTGGGAGGTGGGCACGCATTCGGTGCTCGACCTCGACCGGGTCATCGGCCCGGACGACGAGGATCACGATGGCACGCTTCGTCCGTTGCCCGAGCAGGAGGTCGTCGCCCATTTCGGCACGCCGCACCCCACCCGGCAGCAATGGGAGAGTGCGTACCAGGGCGGGATGGGCGACGTGCCGTTCGCGCGGAAATGGAGCGGCCTCTACCTGGCGCTGTACTCCGACGGAAAGCCGACCGAGATCGCCATCTGGGGCTTTTCCGGCGACTGACCCGGCCGCGTCAGTGCAGGCCGCACTCGACCTTGTTGGTGCCGGACCAGCGCCCGGCCCTGGCGTCCTCGCCCGGCTTGAGGCGCCGCGTGCACGGCCAGCAGCCGATCGAGCCGTAGCCGTCGAACAGCAGCGGGTTCACCAGGATGCCGTTGTCCGCGATGTAGCGATCGACGTCATCCTGGTTCCAGGCGGCGATCGGGTTCAGCTTCACCATGGACCGCTGCTCGTCCCACTCGACGACCTTGACGTCTCGACGGGTGTCGGCCTCGTCCCGGCGCAGGCCCGAGGCCCACGCGGAGTAGTCCTTGAGCGCCTTGCGCAGGGGAATCACCTTGCGCAGTGCGCAGCACTGGTCGGGGTTGCGTTCGTACAGCCGCGCACCGAACGACGCGTCCTGCTCCTCGACACTCTGCTTGGCCGTGAGTGTCCGGATGTTCACCGGCAGCGTGGCGGCCACCGCGTCGCGAGTGCCGATCGTCTCGGCGAAATGGTAGCCGGTGTCGAGGAAGAGGACGTCCACGCCAGGCCGAACCTTCGCGGCGAGGCTCGGCACGACGGCGTCGGCCATCGACGAGGCGACGGCCCACGAGGGACCGAACTGCTCGTCGGCCCAGCTCAGGATCTCCAGCGCAGATGCGCCTTCGAGTTCACGCCCGCCTCGTTCGGCGACCGATTTGAACTCGTCCTTGGTGCTCAGAGCAACCATGCTTCGTCGGCTCGCGACACATAGGCCGCGAACGCCTCGCCTCCTTCACGGCGCTCGAGGTAACCGCGAAGCACCCGTTCGATGTAGTCGGGTGCTTCGTCTGCTGTCACCTTCAAACCCCGGAACTTGCGCCCGAATTCCGCCTCGGTGCCCATTTGTCCGCCGAGGTGGACCTGGAAGGACTCGACGTCGCCCTCGGCCGTCTTGCCCACCATGCCCTTGAAGCCGATGTCGGCGACCTGGAACCGGGCGCAGGAATTCGGGCAGCCGTTGACGTTGATGGTGATCGGCGTGTCGAAATCCGGAAGCCGTTTCTCCATCTCGCGCCGGATCGCCTGCGAACGTTGCTTCGTCTCGACGAGCGCCAGCTTGCAGAACTCGATGCCGGTGCAGGCGATCGTGCCCTTGTGAAATGCCGACGGGCGCACCGCCAGGTCGAGAACCTGAAGCTCGGTGATCAGGTCCTCGACGTCGCTCTCCTCGACGTCGAGGACGACGATCCCCTGCTGGATCGTCAGCCGCACCCGTCCCTTGCCGAACCGGTCGGAGAGGTCGGCGACCTGATGGAGAACGGTGCCCGAGGTGCGACCGGAAAGCGTGGTGGCGCCGACGGCAAAGTGCCCGTCGTGTTGGGCCGAGACACCCGTGTGATCGCGATTCGCCGGGGACGCGGGCGGCGCGTTGCCGTCGGTGAGCCGACGGCCCAGGTACTCGGTCTCGAGGACCTCACGGAACTTCTCGGGGCCCCAATCGGCGATCAGGAACTTCAGCCGGGCGTGGTTGCGCTGGCGGCGATAGCCGTAGTCGCGGAAGACCGACGTGACACCGCCCCAGACCTCGGTGACCTCATCCGGCCGGACGAACACGCCGAGGCGCTCGGCGAAGCGCGGGTTGGTCGAGAGCCCGCCACCGACCCAGACGTCGAAACCAGGGGTGCCGTCCGGACCGATCACGCCGACGAAGGCCATGTCGTTGATCTCGTGGTTGACGCAGTGGTGGCTGCAGCCCGAGACCGAGGTCTTGTACTTGCGCGGCAGGTTCGAGAACTTCGGATCGCCGACGTAGCGGTCGACGAGTTCCCGAAGCACACCACTGGCGTCCAGCACCTGGTCGGCCGCGACCCCTTCGAGCGGGCAGCCGATCATGACGCGGGGGCAGTCGCCGCAGGCCTCGGTGGTGCTCAGTCCGACGGCCTCGAGCTTCTCCCAGATGACCGGAACATCCTCGATCCGGATCCAGTGCAGCTGGATGTTCTGCCGGTCGGTGACGTCGGCGATGTTCTGTCCGTAGGTGGTGGAGATGTCCGCGACCACGCGCAGCTGCTCACTGGTGAGGCCGCCGCCGTCGATGCGGATCCGCATCATGAAGAACTCGTCCTCGAGCTCCTCAGGCTCCAGTGTGGCCGTTTGACCGCCGGGGATCCCCTGCCGGCGCTGCGTGTAGAGCCCCATCCAGCGGAAGCGGCCGCGCAGATCGGCCGGGTCGATACCGCCGAAGCCGGTGTGCTGGTAGATATCCAGGATCCGCTGCCGGACGTTCAGCGGGTTGTCGTCCTTCTTGCTCCGCTCGTTCGGATTGAGCGGTTCGCGATAGCCCAAGGCCCACTGGCCTTGGCCCTTGCGCTGCTGGTTCGGTCGCGCCGGCATGGCGGCGTTCCTTCCGTGACGGTGAGTGGCGTCGAACGGCGGGGCGCGACGACGGACGAGCCGCCGTCGCCGCTCAACACGCCGCAGTGGCCACGCGGAGGAGGTCGATGTGGCGGCGCGAGGTCAGCATCGTTGCCGGAGGCGCCATAGGCCCATGGTCCCACAGCTGCGCGAGCGGCCGGAAATCCCGGGACTGATGTCACGTCCCGCCACCCACACCTGCCTTCGGGCCGGGACAATGGCCGGGTGAACGGGTTCCCGTTGTTGCTCGACCTCACCGGTCGCCGCGTCGTCGTCGTTGGTGGCGGATTCGTCGCTTCCAGGCGCGCCCGCGGCTTGCACGAGGCCGGCGCACACGTCGTGGTGGTCGCGCCCGTGGTTGCGGACGAGATCGGCGCGCTCGGGGTGGAGACAGTGACGCGCCCGTTCGAGGTCGCGGACGTCGTCGATGCCTGGTTGGTGATGGCCTGCACCGACGACCCGGTCGTGAACGCCGCGGTTGCCGCGGCGGCCGAGGAACGCCACGTGTTCTGTGTCCGGGCCGACGCCGCTGCGTACGGCACCGCGCGGACATCGGCGGTCGCCCGGCACGACGGTGTCACTGTGGCGGTGAACGGCGGCGACGACCCCTCACGCGCAGCAGCGCTACGCGATGCGGTCGCGGCGGCGCTGCAGCTGGGCGAGCTGCCGAGCCGCCGGGTGCGTCAGGGCGGTCGGGGAGAGGTTGCGCTGGTGGGTGGGGGTCCGGGGGATCCGGAGCTCATCACGGTGCGCGGCCGGCGGCTGGTGACCCAGGCCGACGTGGTGGTGATCGACCGGTTGGCGCCCCGCGACCTGCTCGACACGCTGGCCGACGACGTCGAGGTGATCGACTGCGGCAAGTCCGCGCACCGCCACAACCTCACCCAGGCCGAGATCAACGCGGTGCTCGTCGACCGGGCGTCGGCCGGCAAGCGGGTGGTGCGGCTGAAGGGCGGCGATCCGTTCGTGTTCGGCCGCGGCGGCGAGGAGTGGCTGGCCTGCGTGGCGGCCGGCGTGCCGGTCACCGTCGTGCCCGGTGTCAGCTCGGCGCTCGCCGGGCCCGCCATGGCCGGTATCCCGCTGACCCACCGGGGGGTGGCCGCCGACTTCACCGTCGTCTCCGGCCACCTCGACCCGGGCCGGCCGCTCGACGAGGGCATCGACTGGCCCGGCCTGGCCATGCACGCGGGCACGCTCGTTCTGTTGATGGCGATGGAGCGGCTCGACCTGATCGCGAAGGAACTGATCGAACACGGGAAGTCACCCACGACGCCGGCTGCGGTGGTCCACCGCGCCACCAGTGACGAGCAGCGCGTGGTCCGGGCGCCACTGGACGGCATCGCCGCCGCTGCGGATCGCGAGGGCATTGGCCCCCCCGCAGTCGTCGTCATCGGCGAAGTGGTGGACGTGCTGGCCTGACCGCTCAACCGCGCTTGCCCGGGACGGGCCATGCGTCCGGCACGAGTGCGTTATCACGCCGGAAACGGAAATTGTCGGACGGCGGTGATAGTATCGAACGACAGTTCGAATGGAGGTGTTCATGATGACCACCACGACGACAACAACGACAACAACGACAGCGTCGCCGGCCCGCGGATCCGCGTTCGCCCTGCTGACCCAGGCGCGCAGCGTGCTCACCGAAGCGGCCGAGGCTCCCGAGCCGGGCGAGCGTTTCCGGCTGGCGCACCTGTCCGCGCTGCGCACGGCTGCCGCGGTCTCCGCCCAACGCGGTCGGCCCGCCTCGGCTCGGCGCCGGTTGATGAACGTCTGGGTGCTGCTCGAGCGGGTAGCACCCGAGCACGCCGAATGGGCTGCCTACTTCGCGGCGGGTGCGCCGATCCGCGCCGCGGTCGAGGCCGGCGCGATGTCCGCGGTATCCACCCGCACCGCCGACGACCAGCTGCGTTCGGCGGCGGAGTTCCTGGCCCTGGTCGAGGACTCACTGGGGCTGCTCGCCGCCTGATCGTCGGCGCGGCACACCGCGCGAACGGCGGGCCTGTCCGCCGTCCCGGCTAGGCTTCTCGTTGACCGAGCGGGGCGAGCAGCGTCGGGTGCCGGCTTCGCCCGATCAGCCGATCGAAGCGAGGCCTGAGCATGCAGATCGACACCGGTCGCGACCGCCCGGGCACCGGTCGACTCGGTCTGATCTCCCGGCTGCTCGTCGACGCCCTGCACTCGGTCACCGTTCCCGGCCGGCACCCCGTCCTGCTCGACTGCGGAGGCGGCAGCGGCACCTATGCCGTCCCGCTGGCCGTGGCCGGCGCTGACGTCACCGTCGTCGACATCAGCGCCGACGCGCTCGCCACGCTCAGCCGCCGAGCGGCGGAGGCCGGCATCGCCAGCCATGTCCATCCGCTGCAGGGTGATGTTGAGGCACTCGCCGAACTGGTCGGCGACGCGCAGTTCGATCTCGTCCTCGCCCACGGGATCCTGGAATCGGTCGACGACATCGCCGCCAGTTTCGCCGGAATCACGGCGACCGTGCGCCCAGGCGGGCTGATGAGCATTCTGGTGGGAAATCCGGCCGCCGCCGTGGTGGCCCGGGCGCTGGCCGGGGAACCGGCCGCGGCCCTGGCCGAACTCACCGAGCTGGACGCGCCGGGCGCCCGCATAGGGCCGGACGCGGTCGAACAGCTGTGCGTCGCCTCTGGCCTCGTCGTGGAGACTCGGCACGGCATCGGCGTCTTCTCCGACCTCGTCCCCGGCTCGGCGCTGGACGCTCCCGGCGCGCGGGACGCCCTCGACCAGCTCGACGCCGCCGCCGCCGGCCGGTCCCCGTTCGCCGAGATCGCCGGTCGGGTCCACCTGCTCGTCCGCCGCCCGGATTGATCGCAGGATGGGACGCAGCGCCGATCTTCCGCGCACCGCCGGCCGTTTCGACGGCGACGACGCCGGGTGCACGATGCTCCACGTCGACATGGACGCCTTCTACGCCAGCGTCGAGATCAAGAAGCGGCCCGAGCTGCGCGGCAAGCCGGTCGTCGTCGGTGGCGGGCAGCGCGGCGTAGTGGCGGCCGCCTCCTACGAGGCCCGCCGGTACGGCGTGTACAGCGCGATGTCCATGAGCCAGGCGCTGCGCCGCTGCCCCGGCGCCATCGTGCTACCCCCGGATCGGGCGGCCTACTCCGCGGCGTCGGAACAGGTGATGGCGATCCTGCGCGACATGACCCCGTTGGTCGAGCCGCTTTCGTTGGACGAGGCATTCCTCGATGTCGCCGGCGCGACGCGCCTGCACGGCCGTCCCGGCGTCATCGCCGCCACCATCCGCGCGCGGATCGTCGCGCAGCTCGGCCTCACCTGCTCGGTCGGCGTCGCGCCGACCAAGTTCGTGGCCAAGCTGGCCTCGGCCCGCTGCAAGCCCGACGGCATGCTGGTCGTTCCGGCGGCCCGAGTCCTCGAATTTCTGCACCCGCTACCGGTGACCGCGCTGTGGGGTGTCGGTGCGCGCACCGCCGAGCCGCTGCACCGCCTCGGTGTCCGCACCGTCGGGGACCTCGCCGAGACACCGGTGGACACGCTGCGCCGCGCACTTGGCACCGCATCGGCCGAGCACCTGTCCGCGCTGGCCCACGGGATCGATCCGCGGTCGGTCCAGCCGCACGAGGTGGAGAAGTCGATCAGCGCCGACCGCACCCTCGACGAGGATCTCACCGCCGAGGCCGAGGTGTGCCGGGAGCTGCTTCGGCTGTCCGAAGAGGTTGGCAGCCGGGTCCGCGCGCGCGGCTTCGCAGCCCGCACAATCGGCATCAAGATCCGATATGCCGATTTCCGCACCGTCACCCGGGTGCGGACGCTGCCCTCATGGACCGCCTCCACGGGCGAGATCTACGAGACCGCCGTCGCGCTGTACCGCAGCCTCGATCTCGATCAGCCGCGGATCCGACTGGTGGGAGTGAAGTGTGAAGCGCTGCGTGAGACGGACACCGTCAGCGAGCAGCTCACCCTCGATCTGACTTCCGAGCCGGGGGACGCACCGGCACGTACTCGGGCAGACCACGCCGTGGATGCGGCTCGGGAGCGCTTCGGCGCCGCCGCCGTGCAGCCCGGCACGTTGGTCGCTGCGCCGTCCGGGCGTTCGGACGAGGGCCGCGCCGGTGCGGCCGAGCAATCAGGCAGCGCCGCGGTCTGATCGAACTACTTGGGCCCCGCGCACGTTTACTTGACGTCGTAACTTTCGATCCGACCTCTCGGCTCGTATGCTCGACATGGATCCGCTCTCACGAGCGGGGACATGACCACCACCGGAACGAGGACCGCCGACGACCGATTGGTCCCGGCGACGAAGGAGGGCCTGGTGCCGCTCTCCGATCACGAGCAGAGGCTGCTCGACGAGATCGAGCAGGCGCTCTACGCGGAGGATCCCAAATTCGCCGCTTCCGTGCGCTCCGCGCGGACTCGCTCCCGAACCCGTCGCTCGGCCGTTCTGTGCGCGCTCGGCGTGGTCGCGGGCCTCGCGCTCGTCCTGGTTGGGTTGCTCACCAACCTCATCGTGCTCAGCGTCGTCGGCTTCGTACTTGTCGTCGGTGCGTGCGGCTACGCCGTCCAGGTACTGCGCGGTGGACGAGGGCGCACCAACGCGACGCCGGCCAGCGGGAGCAGCGCCCGCCCAGCTCGCCCCAGTGGCCTCAAGAGCCGCATGGAAGAGCGCTTGAAGCGCCGTTTCGACGAAAGCTAGCGCGTCGAGGGCGCGCCGGCCCTCGTCAAGCGGACGCCGCCGCTCCGAGCTCAACTGCTGCAAGGTGTTTCGCTGACTTCCCGCGTCCCAGCGTTTTTCCTCGGTCCCCGGCTCTCCTCAGTGCTTCCTTCGGATGACGTTCTTGGCTCGGCGGAGGGGTTTGCCCCAGCCCAGGGACGCGGGCCACAGGCGCGCCCACATGCGCATACGCGGCGCCCGACGTGCCCGTAGCTCGTCCGTGACCTCCTGCAGACCCTTCGCCAGCGCCGCCGAGTCCCATGAAGAGGCGCCCGGTGCATACCGGCGGTGCTCCACGGCGACGGCCAACGCGTCCAGGGCCGGCGCCGCGCCCGCCGCGTCGCGCGCCAGCCAGGCCGAGACCTGCCGCGGCGACCGCGCCGGGGACCACACATAGCCGAGATCGATCGCCGTGTCCGACAGCTCTGCCCACAAGGCATCGGCATCACCGCGACGGGCCGCGGCGAATCTTCGTCTTCGGCGAGCGGTCCGAATGGCCGCCGGCGTCAGCGTGACGCCGAGCAGCACGACGAGCACGAGCCCCGTCCACAGCAGCGTTGCATTCGAGCCGGACTGGGCCGATTGCGCTCCCGGACCGGCCGCGCTCGCGCCTGCGCTCGAGGTGGGCCGCTCGCCGCGTGACGCCGAGTTGCTCCGCGTCGGCACGTCATTTGTTCCCGACGCGTACACGTGGGGGGCCCAGGACAGGTCGGTGTTCTTGCCCCCGGTCAAACCCGCGGTCGGGGTGGGGTCGAACGGGATCCATCCCGATGATCCGGGGAAGTACGCCTCGACCCAGGCGTGCGCATCGAAGGTGGTGATCTTGAAATCGCCGTTTCGGTCCGGCGCCGGGTGCATGTAGCCCAGCACCAGCCGGCTCGGCACTCCGGCCAGACGCAGCATCACGCCCATGGCCGCCGCGTACTGCTGGCAGTAACCCGTGCGTTGCTGAAGGAAGTCGACCAGGTCGTTGCCGGAATCGCCCTTGGCGGTCTTCAGGCTGTACACGAAGTTGTTGCGGGGGTCGGCGAACCAATCGCTGATCGCCCGCGCCCGGGCATAGGGGGAGTCCTTGCCCTTGGTGATCCGGGCTACGAGATCGGTGACGTATTTGGGGACCGACGGCAGAGCCAGCCAGCGCGCCATGTCGCCCTCGGGCACCGACGGCGCGGCCGCGAGATCGGAGACGCGAGGCTGCACCTGCTCCACGTTCTGAGTGATCGTCTGGCCCTTGTGCACGCTGCCGCCGAGCAGCAACTGGTCCTGGTCGCTCCACTTCGTGTCGGATGCGACGCCTTCCACACTGCTCGGGACGGTGAAGACCGGCACGTTGCCGGTCAGTCCGGTGACCGTGATCTGCGCTTGGTAGGACGCGGTCGGTACGCCGCTGGCGGGCGGGAGCGTGCCGAAGTCGGTGCTCTCGATCGGCTCGGTGTCGCCGTGCGTGCTCACCCGCCACCCGCTGCCGGTGAACTTGTCGAGGACGTTGGAGCGCGCGTAGAACGGCTGGACGCGCTGGAGCGCCTCGACGTGCACGGTCATCAACGGGCTGGGCTTGTCCCGGTTGAGCTGGCCCTTCAGCGCGGCGAACGGACTGATCTGACCACCGCCGGTACCCGCGCCGAAGCTGCCCAGCCCGCCGCCGTTGTCCCCGTGGAAGGCGTTGGCGATCAGGTTCTTCTGCTGATCGGGCACGAAGAAGGGCAACACCACCGCCGTGAGCACCGCGACCACACCGATGCGCTGCGCGGATACGCCGAGGACATGGCGGCTGCTCTTGTCGCCCCTGCGGGTGATCCGCCGTCCCCACTCGTGCAGCTCGTCATCGGCGTCCAGCCCCAACAGGATGAGGAAGCCGACGGCTGCCACGGCGAACCAGAACCACGCCACCGGCGTGCGCGGGACGGCGCCGGACACGGTGTAGATCACGAGCAGCGGAACCCCGGCCAGAGCGCCTCGCCGGCCCACGACCGCGACCAAATCGATGAGGGCGGCGAGCAGGCCCAGCAGCGCGCACATCACCAACCGAACCGCGGCGGTGCTGTGGATCGGTGCGATCTCATCGGTGGTCGTGCGGTGCAGGCTGTCCATCAGGTTGCCGACATCGGTGAGCGTGCGGCCGGTCGGGATGAAGCCGCCCCAGGCATGGTGCGGCACGTACAGCGCAGTGAGCACCGGGACGAGCAGCAGGATGCCGGGCCAGATATCCAGCGCTCCCGGCGCCCGGCGAAGCCGCAGGAGCGCGGCCGGCACCAGGACCACGAGCATCGCGAACCAGGCCTGGATCAGCCACATGTTGTCCGACAGCAGGGCCTTCAGCGGCAGCACCCCGAGTGCGGTGCCGAGCAGCGCGAGCATGGTCCGCCGGGCGCCGGAGTGGGTGTGCCCGACTGCCAGATCGGCCGGTTCGGCCGGTTCGGCCGGAGGCCGGGCGGCGCGGGTGGCGGTGGCAGTCATCGCAGGGCCGCCGAGGTCCGGGCCGACGTCGCAAAGCCGGCGAGCAGTACCTGCCAGGCCTCGGGCGTGCTGTCGCCGTGACGCACGAGCGTTACCCGCCAGCCCGCGTTGCGCAGGACGTCGGCCGCCGCGGACACCTCCGTACGAGTGTCCTCGAGATCAGGGTCCCGCCACGTGTCGACGTCGAGAAGCAGGGCGAATGCCGGTGACGAGCGACCGCGCGGATGCGCGTCGGCGAGCGTTCGGAGCGTTGCCGGGTCGACGCGGCCGAGCACCGCGATCAGGGACGAGTCGCGGGCCGCGCTGCGGATCGGCCCGGCCATCGGGCTGAGGTCGGCGTAGCCGATCTCGCGCACCCCGGCCAGGTGGTGAGTGAGGGGGACCGAGCTCGCGAAACGCAGCCGGTCGCCGGCCGGATCGGACAGCAGGCTGAGTTCCCGTCCACGCATCAGGACGTGGCTGCCGATGCTGGCCACCGCGCTGACGGCCCACTCCAGACTGCTCGTCTGCCGCGGGTCCACGCCGACCTCCGGATGTCCGCCGGCGGCGGTGGCGTGCGCGGCCGCGCGCAGGTCGAGCAGCAGCGTGCTCTGACCGCGCCACGGACGCTCCTCCTGCCGGACCATCAGCGCGCCGGTGCGGGCCGACGAGCGCCAATGGATCTTGCGCAGGTCGTCGCCGGTCCGGTACTCACGCGTCGACTGATCGTCCGCACCGTAGGTGCCGATCGAGTGTGAGCCCGCATTGTCGCCGAGCTCGTCCGAGCGAGGCGGTTCCACCGCCGGCAGCGCGTCGACCACCGGCCCGACGATGAAGTCGCTCGTGGCGGTGAACGAACGGCTCAGGTCGATCATCCGGAACGGATCGGTGAGCCGGATCCGCAGCGGTCCGACCCGGTACCGGCCGCGGCCGAGGCCCGGAATCCGGTAGGACACGGTGCGCGACTCGTGGCTGCCGAGCGGGTCGAGCACGAAGCGGGCGTGGCCGACCAGCCGCTCCGGGAGCTGGTCCTCGACCATGAGGGTGCCGGTCCGCAGCAGCGACTTGTTGGTGATGACGAGATGGATGTTGACCGCCTCGCCCGCCGAGACCCGCGTCGGTTCGATGCTGCGCCGGTTCGCTATCCGAACGCGCGAGCGGTGCACCACGAGCGCCGCCGCACAGGGCACCGCGGCGGCCAGGATCCCGGCCCGGACGAGATCGACCTCGCCGAGCAGGAGTCCGCAGAGGACTGCGGTGATCCCCGCGGCGAGCAGGCAACTGGCGCGTGTGGTGAATCCGGTGCGACGCGCGCTCACGGTCAGCCGCTCACGTGGCCGGCGACGGCGGGGATCGGCGTGCTCCGGCCGATCCGCTCGAGGATGTCGGTCGTGCTGCGTCCGGCGACGTGGGCCTCGGCGGTGAGCAGGAGCCGGTGGCCGAGAACCGGGGCGAGCAGGTACTGGACGTCGTCGGGGATCACGTACTCCCGCCCGGCCAGCGCCGCCCAGGCCTTGCTCGCCCGCAGCAGCTGCAGCGTGGCGCGCGGCGACGCCCCGAGGCGGACCTCGCCGGCCCGGCGGGTCGCCTCGGCGAGGTCCACCGCGTAGGCCTTGATCGATTCGGAGACGTAGACGGACCGGACGGCACCGATCAGGGCGCGCACCTCGGTTGCGTCGGACACCGGCTGCAGCGTGTCGAGCGGATCGACCGCCGCGTGCTCACCGAGCATGGCGATCTCGGCGTTGCGATCCGGGTACCCCATCGAGATGCGCGCGGTGAAGCGATCCCGCTGCGCCTCCGGCAGGGGATAGGTCCCCTCCATGTCGATCGGGTTCTGGGTTGCCAGCACCATGAACGGCGATTCCAGCCGGTAGGTCACTCCATCGACGGTGACCTGCTGCTCCTCCATGCACTCGAGCAGCGCCGCCTGCGTTTTGGGCGAAGCGCGGTTGATCTCGTCGCCAACCACGATGTTGGCGAAGACCGGGCCGGGTTTGAACTCGAAGTCCCGCTCGTCGGCGTTGTAGACGCTCACGCCGGTGATGTCGCTGGGCAGCAGGTCCGGCGTGAACTGGACGCGCCGCACCGAGCAGTCGATCGAGCGGGCCAGGGCCTTGGCGAACTTGGTCTTGCCGACGCCCGGGACGTCCTCGATCAGGAGATGCCCCTCGGCGAGCAGCACCGCGAGGCCCAGCATCACCGATGACCGCTTGCCCTCGATGACCCGTTCGATGTTCGCGCCGATGCGCAGGCTGGCGTCGTGCACGTCCGGGATCGATGCCACACCCGGTGCCGGCGGCGCCCCGGTTCCGGCATGGCGGGCCGCGGGATGGAGGTCTTCCACGTATGCGTCCATTCGGTCTGCTCGCGGTGTGCCGCGCAGTCAGCGTCGAGTATGCCTAGCGCACGGCCGCCGGGCACCTGCCGGGTGTCACCGTCTGATCTCCGCCCGGTCACCGTCCGGTCTCGCCGGCCCGCCCCGTCCGCCCACGAATTCGCCGAAACACGCGGCCGAATGATTGACGGTGGCATGTTGTGGGTTACAGTGGGGCGCAGTGGGGAGAGATGGCGGCGAGCGGCTCGCCCGGACTGCGGATCGAGGTGGGTGCCGGTGTTTCTCGGCACGCACACGCCGCGGCTGGACGACAAGGGCCGCCTGGCGCTCCCCGCACGATTTCGACCGGAGCTGGAGGGAGGACTGGTGATCTGTAAGGGACAGGACCGGTGCCTCTACGTCTTTCCGGTCACCGAGTTCGGCCGGGTCACCGATGCCCTCCGCAATGCGCCGGTCACCGACCGCCGGGTGCGCGATTACGGCCGGGTGCTGTTCGCCAGCGCGTCCAACGAGACGCCCGACGGTCAAGGCCGGATCACCGTGCCGCCCACGCTGCGCAACTACGCGGGGCTGACCAAGGACTGCGTGGTCATCGGCGCGAACACCCGCATCGAGGTGTGGGACGCCGCCGCCTGGCAGGAGTACCTCGAGGCGACCGAGCCGGCCTTCGCCGACATCGCCGAGGAGGTGCTGCCCGGCGTCCTCTAGTTCCGCCGACCGACGCGTTGGGTCCGGCCTCCTCCCGTCACCTCCTGACATCCCTTCCCCGGTGTCAGGCGGAGCGGGCGGGGACCCGATCGAACGGGTTCCCCGACATCTCCCCACCGCTCCCCACCGCCCGGCCGTGCCGGCTCGCCCGGCGCCTTACCTCCCGACCGCGCTATCCGAGAACGAGAAGAGCCGTGCTGATGGATGACCGGGCCCCCGACGAGGCGTCGCGGCCGCGCGACAGCGCCAGCGCGGTCCACGTCCCCGTCCTGCTCGACCGCGTCATCGCCCTGCTCGCGCCCGCGCTCGCCGACCGCCCTGCGATCGCCGTCGATGCGACGCTCGGCCTGGGCGGGCACGCCGAGGCGCTGCTCGCCGCACATCCCCAGCTGACGCTGGTCGGTCTCGACCGCGACCCGGCCGCGCTCGACCGCAGCCGCGATCGGCTCGCCGCCTACGCCGAGCGGATCCACCTCGTCCACGCCGTCTACGACCGGATGCCCGAGGTGCTGGACGAGCTCGGCCTCGACGGGGTGGACGGCGTCCTGTTCGACCTCGGCGTGTCCTCGATGCAGCTGGACGTCGCCGAGCGCGGTTTCGCCTACGCCCAGGACGCGCCGCTGGACATGCGGATGGACCAGGGCGCCGAGCTGACCGCCGGCGACGTCGTGAACGGTTACCCGGTGCGCGAACTCGCGCGCATCCTGCGTGAGTACGGCGAGGAGCGGTTCGCGCTCCGGGTCGCCCAAGCCATCGACCGCGAGCGCCGGGTGGCCCCGCTCCGGTCCACCGCCCAACTGGCCGAACTGGTGCGTGAGGCCATTCCGGCCGCGACGCGCCGGCGCGGGGGCCACCCAGCCAAACGCACGTTCCAGGCCCTGCGGATCGAGGTGAACGGCGAGCTGGACGCGGTCCGGGCCGCCGTGCCGGCCGCCCTGGACGCCCTCCAGGTCGGCGGCCGCATCGTCGTCCTCGCCTACCACTCGTTGGAGGACCGGATCGTGAAGCAGGCCTTCGCGGCGCTGGCCACCGACACCACCCCGCCCGACCTGCCGGTGCAGCTGGCCGGCGCCGGGCCGCAGCTGCGCCTGTTGACCCGCGGGTCGGAGCAGGCCACCGCCGAGGAGATCGAGCGCAATCCGCGCGCCGCCTCGGTGCGGCTGCGCGCCGCCGTACGCATCCGGGAGTCGGCGTGACCCCCGAGGGTCTCGCCGAGCGCATGCGTGCGTCCCTGCGTCCGAGCGACGGGAAGGGCGGACGAGGCGGCAAGCACGTAGGGCACGCGCCGCGGGTGCCGTTCGCGCTGCTGGTCACCGTCCTCATCTCCGGCGGCATGGGGCTACTCCTGTTGCTCAACACCGCCTCGGCTGCGAACGAGGTGCGTCGCCACGACCTGACCGCACGAGGCGCCAGCGTCGCCGCCCAGGTGCAGGAGTTGCAGAACGAGGTGGCGGCGAGCGCGGCCCCGGGCAATCTTGCCCAGGCGGCCGCCGCGCTCGGGATGGTCCCGGCGGCGAACCCGGCGTTCCTCGTCGTGGGCGCGGACGGCTCGGTGCGGGTGCTGGGCAGTCCGGCCCCGGCCTCCGACGTGCACGTCCTGCAGCAGGTCCAGAAGAAGAAGAAAAAGAAGACGGCGACCAGCACGCCGAGCAGCACGGCGACGCGGACGGCGACCGCCGCGGCGCACTCGACCTCCGCTGGCGCCCGCGCGAGCAGTTCCGCCAAGAGCTCATCGGCCAAGTCGTCCAGCGCCCCACGCCCCACGCCGACCCCAACGCCGACCCCGACCCCGACCCCGACCCTCACCCTGCCCGGAGGCAACCGATGACCGACCGCAGGCCACCGCCGCCCGGTCGGCGCTTCGGACCACCGCCCGCCGGCGGTCAACCCCGGCGCGGCCGGCAGCAGCCCGCCCGCCGGCAGCAGCCGACCCGAGGCCGGGCAAGCGCGCCCAGCCGTCCCAGCCGTCCTACCCGTCCGGCCCGGCCGACCCGCCCACCGAAGCGACGCCCGCCGCGCGCCCGCCGCGCGCTGCGGCTCGGCGGCCTCGACGGTCGCTTGCGCTTCGGCTTCGCCGCCGTCTGCACGCTGCTGCTGGTGATCGGTGGGCGACTCGTCCAGCTTCAGGGGGTCGACCACAGCAATCTCGCCGGTCAGGCGGCGGCGCAGCGCGTCGACACCGTCACGCTGCACGCGCTGCGCGGCACGATCCTGGACCGGGACGGCACCGTGCTCGCCTACACGTCCAACGCCCAGGACATCACCGCCGACCCCAAGCAGATCAAGGCCGCCGACCGCATGCACTACGCGATCGTGCTCGCCCCGCTCCTCGACGTTCCCGAGCTGTCGGTGCTGAAGGGGCTGGCGAAGAAGGGTCAGTACGCGCTGCTGGCGACCGCGCTCGCGCCCACGACGGCGCAGAAGGTGATGGACCTCCAGCTGCCCGGCATCTACACCCAGGCCACCACCCAGCGGCAGTACCCGGGACACACGACCGCCGCCAACGTGATCGGCACCGTGCATTCCGACGGCAAGGGCGCTGCCGGGATCGAGGCCGCTCTGGACAAGGTCCTCGCCGGCCGCGACGGCACGATGACCTACTCCGTCGACAACGTCGGCAACGTCAATCCGAGCAGCCGGACCACGACCAAGCCCGCGCAGAACGGCGCCACGGTCAAGCTGACCCTTGACCAGGGCCTGCAGTTCGTCGCGCAGCAGTACCTCGACACCGCGGTGCCGGAGTCGGGCGCCCGCAGCGCCCAGATGGCGATCCTCGACGTCCACACCGGGCAGGTGCTTGCCCTCGCGTCCTCGCGCACCTTCGACGCGGCCGACCCGGCGTCCATCGACCCGTACCAGCCCATCAACCCCCCGGTCATGTCGGCGTTCGAACCCGGGTCGGTGCAGAAGGCGATCACCTTTGCCGCCGCGTTGCAGCAGAAGGTGATCACTCCGCGCACCACCCTCAATGTCCCGGACCTCATCCAGATGGGTGGCGTCGCGATCAGCGACGCGTGGCCGCACCCGACGCAGGACTTCACCGCCACAGGCGTACTCGCCGAGTCGTCCAACGTCGGAACCCTCAAGATCGCGAAGAAGTTGGGCCCGGCCGCCTGGTACCGCTACGAGAAGCTGTTCGGGGTCGGTACCAAGACCGGCATCGAGCTGCCGGGTGAGAGCAGCGGCTACGTGCCGCCGCTGAAGGACTGGTCGGCCTCGACGTTCGCGAACCTGCCCTTCGGGCAGGGCGAGAGCATGACCGTGCTGCAGCTGGCGTCGATCTATCAGACCATCGCCAACAACGGGGTCCGCATCCCCCCGCGGGTCGTGCAGTCGGTGACCAAGTCCGATGGCTCGGTCACCAAGACCGAGCAGCCGGGCGGCATCCGAGTCATCACGCCCGGCACGGCGAAGACGCTGCGCACGATGCTCGAGTCGGTCACCCTCCCCGGCGGCACCGGCGTCAAGGCCGCCATCCCCGGCTACCGGGTGGCGGGCAAGACCGGCACCGCGCAGCAACCCGATCCGGCCCACGGTGGGCGGTACTCGGACTGGATGAACTGGGACACCTTCGCCGGCATGATCCCGGCCGACGACCCGCAGTTCGTCGTGGCGATCATGGTCGACAATCCCGCGCACGGTCTCGAAGGCGGCGACGTCGCGGCTCCGCTCTTCCACCACATCGCCAGTTACGAGGTCCAGCACGCGCACATACCGCCGACCGGCTCGACCTCGAAGCATGTGCCACTGCAGGTCTGCGGGGGGATGGACCGTCGCTACCTGCCCGCTAACGTTTGCTGACGTGCCCACGCCAGCGACTCCTCCGGCCGGCCTGCCGCGCCCGGCGGTGCGGCCGGTCCGGCTGAGCGCGGTCGCCGCTGATCGAGGCGTGCTGCGCGGCACCGACGTCGCCGTCACCGGCATCACCGCGGCCACCGATCGGGTCCGCCCGGGCGACCTGTTCGCCGGCGTTCCGGGACGATCAACGCACGGCGCGTCCTTCGCCTCAGACGCGATCGCCGCCGGGGCGATTGCGCTACTGACCGATCCGCCCGGCCACGCTGTCGTGGCCGACCTGGACATCCCGGTCGTCGTAGTGCCCGACGTCCGCGCGGTGCTCGGCGACGTGTCGGCGGACGTCTACGGGAATCCCAGCGCGGCCCTGGCCGTGCTCGGCGTCACCGGCACCAGCGGGAAGACGACCACGACGTTCCTCATGCGGGCCGGGCTGCAGGCGGCCGGGCGAGTGCCGGGCGTCATCGGCACCGTCGCGACGATGGTCGGCGACGACGAGATCAAGACCGGGTTCACGACGCCGGAGGCACCCGAGGTGCAGGCACTGCTCGGGGTCATGCGTGACCGCGGCGTCACCGACGTCGCGATGGAGGTGTCCAGCCACGCGCTGACGATGGGTCGGGTCGACGGGATCCGCTTCGATGTGGCGGCGTTCACCAACCTGTCGGAGGATCATCTCGACTTCCACAAGGACATGGAGGAGTACTTCGCGGCCAAAGCGTCGCTGTTCGATGCCGAGCGGGCCAGGTCGGCGGTCATCGTCATCGACGACAGGTGGGGCAACCGGTTGACCGAGCTGGTCGCCGGGCCGCTGGCCACGGT
>JAVHVD010000193.1:0-3171 GCA_032160745.1 Pseudonocardiales bacterium | reverse complement strand
CCGGGGTGCAGCCCGTTGGTGATCTCGTCCAACTGCTGGAACCCGGTGGGGATGCCGGTGCCGATGCCGCCGTTCGAGGAGATCTTCTCGATCTCGTCGAGCGTCGACTGCAGCAGCGTCTCGATGTGGACGTAGTCCTCGGCCGTACGCCGCTCGGTGACGTCGTAGATCTCGGCCTGGGCGCGGTCGACGACGTCATCGACGCTGCCGACGACGTCGTTGTTGCCCGACGACGCGTCGTAACCCATCTGCACGATGCGGGTGCCGGCCGTGACCAGGCGGCGCAACGTTGCACGGTCGGAGACGATGGCCGCGTAGTAGCCGGCGTTGGCCGCCGTGGGCACCATCGAGATCAGGGTGTGCAGGTACGAGGCGCCGCCCACTCGGTTCAGCTGGCCATTGCTCGTGAGCTCGGCGGACACCGTCACGGCGTCAGCCGGTTCCCCACGCGCATACAGATCGAGGACGGCGTCGTAGACGAGCTGGTGCGCAGGCCGGTAGAAGTCGCCGGGCTTGATCACCTCGACGACATCGGCGATGGCGTCCTTGGACAGCATCATCGCGCCGAGTACCGACTGTTCGGCCTCGATCGCCTGGGGCGGGGTGCGGTCGAACTCGCCGGTACCGGACGACGGCGGACCGCCGGAAGCCGCCGGACCGCGCGCGTCACTGATCAACGTCATCCGACGCAGCCCTCCTGAACTTCCCCGTCATTCGCACGCGTGAACCATTACCGGACGGATCCGACAGTTTCGTTGCGGCGCTTCGCGGGCGACTGTGAAGGACGCTATGGGGCCTGATCGACAGGGACAAGTCGGTCTGTGGACGCTGCTGTGTACAAGCCTGTGGGAAACGCCGGTGAGCCTGTAGACGACTGGTGGAGGAGCTTGTGGACGACGAACGAGCACTCGCCTGCAGGTCCCGTTAACCGCCGATTTCCCGTGTGCGGCCTGTGGACCCAAGAAAGATGCCGATCAGTTTTTCTCAAGATCGAAAAGAACGGGCCCGGTGACTCTTTCGGTCACCGGGCCCGGAGGTGCAGCGCGTCGTCAGACGGCCGTGACCGTCAGCGGGATCGAGGCCACGACGTCGGGATGCAGGTCGACGGTGACCGTGTGCGACCCGGTCGACTTGATGTGCCCGTCGATCTGGATGCGCTTCTTGTCGAGCGTCGGACCACCGGCGTCCTTCACCGCCGCGGCGATGTCGTTCGTCGTGATCGACCCGAACAGCCGGCCGTCCTTGCCCGCCCGGGCGGGGAGGGTGACGGACAGCTTCTCGAGGTCGGCCTTGATCTCGCGGGCGTGACCGAGGTCGCGGATCTCGCGGGCGTCGCGCGACCGCTTGATCTGGACGATCTGCTTCTCGGCGCCCTTGGACCACAGGATCGCCGCGCCGCGGGGGACGAGGAAGTTACGGCCGTAGCCGTCGGCCACCTCGACGATGTCACCGGCCAGGCCGAGGCCGGCGACCTCGCGCGTCAGGATGAGCTTCACGATGATCCCCTTCCTCAGCGCGCGGTCGACGTGTAGGGAAGCAGCGCCATCTCACGGGCGTTCTTGATCGCCTTGGCGATCTGTCGCTGCTGCTGGGCGCTCACGCCGGTGACGCGGCGCGCGCGGATCTTGCCGCGGTCGGAGATGAACTTGCGGAGCAGGTTCGTGTCCTTGTAGTCGATGTATTCGATCTTGGCCGCGGCGAGCGGGTTGGACTTCTTCTTCGGTTTACGAATGGGTGGCTTGGGCATGTCCGTATGTCTCCGTGTCTTTCGCGAAAGTCAGTGATCTAGAAGGGGGGCTCGTCCGAGAAACCGCCGCCGGACGCCGGTGGGGCCGAACCCCACGGGTCGTCGGACGCGCCGCCACCGCCGGTGGCGGCGCCGGCGGGAGCGGCGTCGGAGCCTGATGCGCCGAAACCGCCGCCGGAGGAGGATCCCCGCTGCGTGCGGTTCACCTTCGCCGTGGCGTACTTCAGGGACGGGCCCACCTCGTCGACCTCGAGCTCGACGACCGTGCGCTTCTCGCCCTCACGGGTCTCGTACGAGCGCTGCTTGAGCCGGCCCTGGGCGACCACGCGCATGCCGCGGGTGAGCGACTCGGCCACGTTCTCGGCGGCCTGCCGCCAGATGGAGCAGCGCAGGAACAGCGCCTCGCCGTCCTTCCACTCGTTCGAGTTCTTGTCGAACGTGCGCGGGGTGGAGGCGATGGTGAAGGACGCGACCGCGGCGCCGGACGGGGTGAACCGGAGCTCCGGGTCGGCCGTCAGGTTTCCGACAACTGTGATGATCGTTTCGCCGGCCATCGGATTACCGCTGGTCCGGGCGGAGGACCTTGGTCCGCAGCACCGACTCGTTGAGGTTCAGCTGCCGGTCCAGCTCCTGGACGGCGGCCGGGTTGGCCTGGAGGTCGACGACGGCGTAAATGCCCTCGGGATGCTTGTTGATCTCGTAGGCCATCCGGCGGCGGCCCCAGACCTCGACCTTCTCGACCGTGCCGCCATCGTTCTTCACCACGGACAGGAAGGCGTCGAGCGACGGTGCGATCGTCCGCTCTTCGAGGGTGGGGTCGAGGATGACCATGACTTCGTAATGGCGCATGAGTGTGCCATTCCTCCTGTGGACTGATCGGCCACGGACTCTCCGTGGCAGGAGGTGTTCGGCGACCGGTGAGGGCCAGGTGGCCCGAAAGGTCAGTTGGCCGAACTCCGCCACAATACCGGCCGCAACCGCGGAACCCGAAATCGCGCCCACGACCTAGAAGCAACCGCCCAGAACCTCACCACCGACGCGAGAATCAAGCCCGAGGAGCCCCAGCGACGAGCGGCTTCGGTTCGAGCCCCGCCGGCGGAGACAATCAGTTGCGGCGCAGGACGTACAGCCGCGCGTAGGTAGCGGCGACGAGGGTCAGCGCGATGATCGCGATGATCGCCAGGACGACCGACAGCTGGCCGGTCGACGAACGCCCGGACGCGAGGTCGATCGTCTTGTGCTTGCCCGAGCTCTTCTGGTCCGGCGCGGCGGCCGAGGCGGACTTGGTCGCGGTGCCGCCATCGCCGGTGGAGATCGGCAGCAGCGCGGACGAGTCCCCGTTCTGGGAATCGGAACCGGGCAGGGCGCCGGCGTTGAATCCGCCGTCGGTGAAGACGCCGTCCCCGCTGCCGCGCGGAACAACC
>JAVHVD010000192.1:0-13438 GCA_032160745.1 Pseudonocardiales bacterium | reverse complement strand
GGCGCCTTGGCCCCCACGACGGCCAGCGCCCGCGCGTAGTCGCGCAGGTAGTGCGCGTCCTGACCGAGGAAGTACGCGAACGCGGCGGGAGGCAGGCTGCCGTCGGTCAGTCCGGTCAGAAACGGGTGTTCGAGTATCGCCGCGTAGATCGGCTCGGCAGCGCTCCACAACCGCGACGTCCAGGTGTCGGCCACCCGCTCACGATCTCATTGCTCGAACAGACAGAACGGGTGGCCAGCCGGATCCAGGAACACCCGCACGTCGTCCTGGGGCTGGAACCCGGCAAGTGTCGCGCCCGCCTCGGCGGCGTGCTTGCTTGCCGCGTTCAGGTCCTCGACCTGGAGGTCGAGGTGCAGCTGCATCTGCTGGTGAGTGCTGTCCGACGGCCACGTCGGCCGGACGAAGTTGGGCTCGAGCTGGATCGCCAGGCCGGTGCGGCCGGCCTCCGGCTCGAGCCGCGCCCAGTCAGCCTCCTCGCTGGTGGCCGACCAGCCCAGCAGTCTTCTGTAGAAAGCAGCCAGCTCGGCCACGTCAGGGGCGTCCAGGACGACGCTGCGGAATCGGATGTCAGGCATGGCGACGTTCCTACCCACGGAGTCGATCGGCGAACGCGCGGGCGGCGGCGCCCGGGTCCGCCGCCTCGGTGATCGCCCGCACCACCACGACCCGCCGTGCGCCGTGCGCGATCACCTCGTCGAGCCGATCCAGTGTCTCGATGCCGCCGATCGCGAACCACGGCCGGTCGTCCTCGTGTGCTGCGGCGTGCCTGACCAGCGAGATTCCGGCCGCGGGGCGGCCCGGCTTCGTCGGCGTCGTCCAGGTCGGCCCGCAGCAGTAGTAGGCGACACCGGGCTCCACGCGCGCTGCGTCGGCCTGCTCGGGCGAGTGGGTGGACCGGCCGATAACGACTTCCGGTCCGACGATGTCCCGAGCGATGGACGTAGGCAGGTCGTCCTGCCCGAGGTGGAGCATCGGTGCCCCGACCGCACGCGCGATGTCGGCGCGATCGTTCACCGCCCATCCGGCCCCGTGCCGCTCGGCCGCAGCGGCGAAGGTCTCCAGCAGCCGGATCTCGTCCCGGGCCTCGAGCCCTTTCTCGCGCAGCTGCACGATGTCGACGCCATTGCTCAGGACCGCGTCCAGGAACTGTTCGAGGTCGCCCTGCCGGGACCGCGAGTCGACGCACAGATACAGCCGGGCGTCCGCGAGATCACGCATGACCGGAAGCGTAGGGTGGGCGCAGCACGGGAGTCCGCCGCGGGCGGGCTGAGAGGGCCACCAGGCCGACCGTTGAACCTGATCCGGGTCATGCCGGCGCAAGGGAGCGAAGCACATGCCGGCCAGCGACGTCGTCGTACTGGGCTCCGGTGCCATCGGCATCGCCGTCGCCTGGCGCTGCGCGCAGCGCGGGCTCTCGGTGACCGTTGTCGATCCATCGCCCGAGCGCGGCGCGTGGAACACCGCCGCCGGGATGCTCGCGCCAATCACCGAATTGCACTACACCGAGACGCCGTTGTTGCGGCTCGGGCTCGACTCGCTCGTCCGCTATCCCGACTTCGCCGCTGAGGTCGCCGACGAGTCGGGGCTGCCCGTCGGCTTCGTTGCCTGCGGTGCGGTGATGGCGGCCTGGGACGGTGCCGATCTGGCCGCCCTGCGCGACCTGCACGCCTTCGCCGGAGGTCTCGGCGTCGACGCCCAGTTGCTCACCGGGCGGGAGCTGCGCGCCCTGGAGCCGGCCGTCGCCGCCGGGCTGCCCGGTGCGCTTTACGCACCGGGCGATCAGCAGGTCGACCCGCGACTGCTGCACGCCGCACTGCTGGCCGCCTGCCGGCGTCGCGACGTCACCTTCGTCGCGTCGCCGGGCGCGGTGCTGATCGACGCCGACCGGGCCCGCGGTGTTCGCGTGGCCGGCGGTGCGGTCGTCAGCAGCGGGCACGTCGTGCTCGCCGCCGGCTGCTGGTCCCAGCACATCGACGGCGTTCCGGCTGCGGTGAGCCCGCCGGTCCGTCCGGTCAAGGGCCAGACGCTGCGGCTGCGGCTGCCGGGACGCCCGCGGCTCGGGCGCATCGTGCGCGGCTGGGTCAAGGGCGTGCCGATCTACCTCGTACCGCGCGCCGACGGGACGATCGTGGTCGGTGCGTCGGTCGAGGAGAACGGCTTCGACCAGCAGCCGCGGGCCGGCGCGGTGTACGAGCTACTTCGCGACGCGCAGTCGCTCGTCCCGGAGCTGAGCGAGGCCGTGCTCGAGGAGGTCAGCACCGGGCTGCGGCCCGGCTCGCCGGACAACGCCCCGATCATCGGCCCTTCTGCGGTCGACGGGCTGGTTCTCGCCACAGGGCACTACCGCAACGGGATCCTGCTCGCCCCGGTCACCGCCGACGGTGTCGCGACGCTGATCACCGACGGGGCCCTGCCCGACGTGCTGACCCCGTTCACGATGTCCCGCTTCGCGGCGGTGGCGTGATGCAGATCCGGTTGAACGGCCGACCGCACGAAGTTGGCGACGACACCACGGTGGACGCCCTGCTCCTGTCCGTCACCGGCTCGTCACGCGGCAGCGCCGCTGTCGTCGATGGCGAGGTCGTCCCGCGCAGCGCGTGGCCCACGACCGCGCTGAAGGACGGGCAGTCCGTCGAGCTGATCACCGCGGTCCAGGGAGGCTGAGCCATGATCGATGACCTGCTCACCATCGCCGGCGTCCCCCTGTCGTCGCGCCTGATCCTCGGCACCGGCGGGGCGCCCAGCCTTCACGTGATCGACGAGACGCTGCAGGCGTCCGGCACGGCACTGTGCACGGTCGCGATGCGCCGCGTCGATGCGGCGATGAGCGGTTCGATCCTGGACGTGATCGACCGCCGCGGCGTGCGGGTCCTGCCGAACACCGCGGGCTGCCGCACCGCGCGGGAGGCGGTGCAGACCGCCCAGCTCGCCCGCGAGGCCCTCGAGACCGACTGGGTGAAGCTCGAGGTCGTCGCCGACGAGCGCACGCTGCTCCCCGACCCGATCGAACTGCTGGACGCGGCGCAATCCCTTGTGGCGCAGGGCTTCCAGGTCCTGCCGTACACGAACGACGACCCCGTCCTGGCCCGTCGGCTGCAGCAGGCCGGCTGCGTTGCGGTCATGCCGCTGGGTTCGCCCATCGGCACCGGACTCGGCATCAGCAACCCGCACAACATCGAGCTGATCGTCAGCGAAGCAACCGTCCCGGTGATCCTCGACGCCGGCATCGGCACCGCCTCCGACGCCGCGCTCGCGATGGAGCTCGGCTGCGCCGGCGTGTTGCTCGCCTCGGCCGTCACCCGCGCCCAGGACCCGGTCGCGATGGCCACCGCGATGGCCCTCGCGGTGGCGGCCGGCCGGCTGGCCCGGCTCGCCGGCCGGATCCCCAAGAGGTTCCACGCCCAGGCGTCCTCCCCGACGGAAGGGATGGCCGTCCTCTAGGCGCAGCACCCACCACGCGGGAGCTCGGGACCGACCCGGGCTGAGAGGGCCTCCACGGCCGACCGCTCGACCCGCCGGGCAATGCCGGCGCAGGGAGATGACATGACCACGACGATCGAGCACGCCGAGGCGCCGCTCACCCTTGACCAACCGGCGCCGCGGGCACTGCGGCTGGTCGACCAGCTCGGTATGTGGGGCAACCTCGGGGTGAGCCTGCTCGGCTTCACCGGGGCGATCTACGTGCTGTACCCCCTCGGCACCACCGCGCTCTCGCTGGCCGCCGCGTTCACCGCGCTCGTCCTCGGCACCGTGCTCGGCTCGGTGGCGATCGCCATCGCGGGCGTCGTCGGGACCGAGACCGGTGCCCCGTCAATGGTCCTGCTGCGCGGGCTGTTCGGCGCCCGATTGTCGTGGCTGCCGACGGTGCTCAACGTGGTCCAGCTGCTCGGCTGGACGAGCTTCGAGCTGGTGACGATCAGCACCGCGCTGCACCAGATCAGCGGCGGCGTACCTCGCTGGATCTACGTCCTCGCCGCGGGCCTGGTGACCACCGGTCTCGCGCTCTATCCGCTGAGCTGGATCCGGCTGCTGCGCCGTTACGTGACGGTGGCCGTGGTGATCGCGCTGGGCTACCTGGCCGTCCAGTTGCTGCGCAATCCGCTGCCGTCCTTCGGGCACGGGTCGTGGACGGGCTTCTGGATCGCGGTCGACACGGTGATCGGTGTCGGGGTGTCCTGGGTGCCGGTCGCCGCGGACTACACCCGTCACTCGAAGTCGAACCGGGACACCGTCATCGGCACGTTCCTCGGCTACTCGGTCACCCAGATCGCGTGCTACGCGGTCGGACTGATCACGCTGGTCACCGTCGCCAAGGGCGACCCGAACGAGATCTTCGGCTCGTTCATGGCGATCCCGGTCGGGACGCTCGCCTTCGCCGTGCTGGCGATCCGCGAGGTCGACCAGTCCTTCGTCGACACGTATTCGACCGCCATCTCCGTGCAGAACCTGCGCCCGCGGTGGGACCGGCGGGTGCTGGCCACGACGATCGGCGTGCTGGCCACCGTCCTCGCCCTCGCCCTGAACGTCGACGACTACGCGAACTTCCTGATTCTCATCGGGTCGGTGTTCGTGCCGCTGTTGGGCGTGCTGGCCGTCGACTACTTCGTCGTGTCCCGCCGCGCATGGAATCTCACCGAGGCCGCGCCGGAGCGCTGGGCGATGCTGGTGCCCTGGCTGGTCGGCTTCGTCGTATATCAGCTGGTCAACCCCGGCTACGTCGGCTGGTGGTCGCGCGGCTGGGGACGCATCGACGGATGGCTGCACTTCACCCCGACGACGTGGATGAGCGCCTCCCTCATCTCCTTCGTCGTGGCGGCGCTCGCTACCGTGCCCGTGGGCCTGCTGCGCCGAGGCGGGCCGGGCCGCCGACGAAAGGAACCCGCGTGTTGATCCACCCCGAGGTCGCCGAGGCGCTGGCCGCCCGCCGCCCGGTCGTCGCGCTGGAGAGCACGATCATCAGCCATGGCCTGCCGCGTCCGGACAACCTGCGCATCGCTCGGGAGATCGAGGGCGCGGTCCGGGCGGCCGGGGCGGTGCCGGCGACGATCGCCGTCGTCGACGGGCAGCCGCGCATCGGGCTCGACGACGCCGCGCTGGAACGGATCGCCCTCGACCCGGCCGTCGTCAAGGTCAGCGCGCGTGATCTCGCCGCGATCGGCGCGTACGGCGGCGTGGGAGCAACGACGGTGGCATCTACGGCCCACCTGGCGGCCCGGGCCGGCATCCGCATCTTCGCGACCGGCGGCATCGGCGGCGTGCACCGCGGCGCGCGCGACACGTGGGACGAGTCGTCGGATCTCAGCACGCTGTCCCGAACGCCGGTGCTGGTCGTGTGCGCGGGCGTGAAGTCCATCCTGGACGTCGGCGCGACCCTCGAGCGGCTGGAATCCCTGAACGTCGGGGTCCTCGGCTATCGCACCGACCGCTTCCCCGGCTTCTACCTGCGCGACTCGGGCCACCCGCTGTTCTGGGTGGCGCCGACACCGCAGTTCGTGGCGAACGTGTTGCGGTCCCAGGAATCGCTCGGTACCGCCTTCTACGGGCTGGTACTGGCCAACCCGATCGAGCCGGGCGACGAGCTCGACCGCGAGCTGCACGACCACACGCTGCAGGCCGGGCTCGCGGCCGCCGCGGAGGCCGGCATCCGGGGCAAGGACGTCACGCCGTTCCTGCTCGACTTCTTCCACCGCGAGACGCACGGCGCGTCGCTCGCGGCCAACGTGGCGCTCGTGCGCTCGAACGCACATCTGGCGGCGGAGGTCGCGACGGCGTACTCCGCGGGATGATCCGGCTGGTCTGCATCGGCGACCTGATGGTGGACGTGCTCGCGCAGCTGCCCGGCCCGCTCGCGCCGGGGTCCGACACCCCGGCGTCTATCACCCTGTTCGGTGGTGGCGCGGCCGCGAACGTCGCTGCGTGGGCTGCGGGCGCCGGCGCTGCGGCTTCCTATGTGGGACGGGCCGGCGACGACGCACTGGGTCGGCGCGCGGTGGACGAGCTGACCGCCGCCGGGGTCGACGCCCGGGTGGAGCTGGATCCGGATCGTCCGACCGGCACCTGCATCGTCCTCGTCGATCCGTCCGGCGAGCGGACGATGGTCCCCTCGGTCGGCGCCAACGCCGGGCCCGGCGAGTACCCGCTGCCGGACGAGGCCGACTGGCTGTACCTGTCGGGCTACTCGCTGCTGTCCGAGCCGTCGCGGGCCGCGGCCCTGACCGCGCTGGGAACCGCCCGCGACCGCGGCTGGTCGATCGCGGTGGACGCGGCGTCGGCTGCTCCGCTACAGGGTCTGGGCGCCGAGACGTTCCTCGATTGGCTCGGCGCGCACGTCCTGCTGTTCGCGAATGCCGACGAGGCGGCGGTGCTCACCGGGCTGGAAGATCCGGTGACCGCGGCCCAGTCCCTCGCGGCGCGAACCGGGCAGGCGATCGTGAAGCGGGGTGCGGCCGGGGCGGTGTGGTCGGACGGTTCAGGTGTGCGCTCGGTCGCCGCGGTGCCCGCTGCCGTCGTCGACTCGACCGGCGCGGGCGACGCCTTTGCCGCCGGGTTCCTCACCTGTTCCGGCGACGTCGGCGACTGCCTGGCCAAGGCGGTGCAGCTGGCGGCGGTGGCCGTCGGGCAGGTGGGCGGTCGGCCGGTCAGTTCGAGTAGGTGAGGTTGCTGCCGGTGAGGTCGATGCGCACCCCGGACGCGTCCACTCGCACGGACCGAACCCTGATCTTGAACGGGATGCCCTGTAACGGGACGGTGAGGTCGAAGGCCTGGTTCAGCGCCGACGCCACCGTGCCGCCCAGCCGGCCCGCGTTGTCGATCGCGGTTCCGGTGAAACCGAGCGCGCCGTTGACCAGCGCCGGGCGGGTGGTCACCGATGCGTCGACTGTCGTGCCGAGTACCGTCACCTGCTTGGTCGCCTTGATCCGGCCGTCGCCGGCGTAGCCGACCTCGATACCGAGCGTCCGGCCGAGGTCGGCGAAGCTGACGGTCGCGGTGGCCGTGGCGGTCGCGGCGCTGACCCTGGAGAAGTCGCGGGTCACGTTCACGTTGTGCAGCACGACCTTGATCTGCGAGATCTGCAGCAGGTGCACCTGCTCCCCCACCGGGACGTCCCGGGCGGTCACCGTGATCTTGTTGAAGTCACCGGCGGCGAGCTGGGTCAGGAACGGGAAGCCGCTCACGTCGACATCTGGCCGGTTGCCGAGATGCTCTGACGACTGGATGGTGTCGCCCGCAGTGCGCTCGGCGGCGTAAGCGCCGATCCGGTCGGCGGCGATCAGCAGGACGACGAGAACGAGGACGGTCACGAGGATCGTGCGCCCCGTCCGTCCGGCCATGAACCGATCCAAACATGTCAGCGCCGGCAGGCAGACTGCGGTCATGACGGTCTCTAAGCTCCTGGGCGAGCGGATCGCGCGACAGGGGTTCGTGGACCGGCCGTGCGTCTCGCCGGCGGCCGCGGCCGCTTTGACCACGGCGTTGCAGGCCCAGGACAACTGGGCGGCGCGCTTGGGTGTTCGGGCCCGGTCGGCCGCATTGACCGACACCGACGTCCGGCGCGCGATCGATGACGACCGCACGATCGTCCGCACCTGGCTGATGCGCGGGACGATCCACCTGATCGCGGCCGACGACCTGCGGTGGCTGGTGCGCCTCATCGGCCCGGCCATCGCCCGCAAGTACCGCACCCGCTGGCGGCAGATCGGGCTGACCGATGACGTGCTGGACCGCTCCCTCGAGCTGCTGCCCGAGGTGCTGGCCGACGGCCCGCTCACCCGTCACGAGATCCGCGCAGCACTCACCGAACGGGGTGTCACGCTCGAGAGCCCCGACCCGCAGGCCCACACCCACGCGATCGTGCACGCGAGCACGACCGGGCTGATCTGCCGCGGCCCCGACCGCGGCCGGCACTCCACGTTCGTCCTCACCGACCAGTGGCTGCCCGACGCGGCGACCGGCCCGAGTGATGACGACGCGCTGGCCGAGCTGGCCCGCCGCTACTTTGCCGCCTTCTCCCCCGCCACTGCGGCAGACTTCGCCACCTGGTCCGGTCTGCCGTCCGCGCGAGCGATCGCGCTGATCCGTGACGAATTGACCGAGACCGAGGTCGACGGCCGTCCGGGCTTTTGCCGCGGCGAGGTCGAACCCGGCGGCGGGCTGCGTCTGCTGCCGGCGTTCGACAACTACGTGCTCGGCTACCGGGACCGCAGCGCGATCCTCGAGGCGGCCCGGCATCCGCGCGTGTACCAGGGCGGCATGATCCGTCCGACGATCCTGCTCGGCGGTGCGGTGATCGGCACGTGGTCGCTTGACCGCGCGAAGGGACGCATCGCGGCCAGGCCGTTCGAACCGTTCCCGGCGTCGGTGCGTCGGACGGTCGAGGCCGAGGTGGCGGACGTCAGCCGGTTCCTCGGGCGGGACATGGAACTCGACTTCGTGGAACCGGTCGGCTGATGGGTCAGCCGAGCTCCAGCGCGTAGGCGATCGGTACACCGGGCCGGTAGGCCAGGTGGGTGTGGCTGGGGGCGTCGAGCGCGGCCAGGTCGGCTCGCGCTCCGACGACGATCCGGCCGACGTCCTCGCGGCGCAGTGACCGGGCGCTGCCTGCGGTCGCAGCCCAGAGCGCCTCGGCCGCGGTCATCCGCAGCTCGCGGACGGCCAGCGCGATGACGAAGGGCATCGACGACGTGTAGCTCGTCCCCGGGTTGCAGTCGGTCGCCAGCGCGAGCGTCACCCCGGCATCGAGGAGCCGGCGCGCGTCGGGGTACGGCGACCGGGTGGAGAACTCGGCGCCGGGCAGCAGCGTCGCGACCGTGTTCCCGTCGGCCAGCGCGGCCACGTCGGCGTCGGTGAGGTGCGTGCAGTGGTCGACGCTCGCCGCGCCGAGTTCCACCGCCAGGCGGACGCCCGGTCCGGCGGAGAGCTGGTTGCCGTGCACCCGCAGCCCGAGGCCTCTGGCCCGTCCCGCATCGAGCACGGTGCGCGCCTCGTTCTCGTCGAAGGCGTGCGGGCTGGCCGGTTCGCAAAAGACGTCGATCCACCGGGCGTGCGGAGCACAGGCGTCGAGCATGTCACCGGTGACCGAGCGGACGTAGTCGGCGCGGTCGACGCCGGGCGGGACGGCGTGCGCACCGAGATAGGTGGTCTCGTCGGTCACCCCGGCGGCGATCCGCAGCAGCCGCGCCTCGTCGCCGGTGCGCAGCCCGTAGCCGCTCTTCACCTCGACCGTCGTCGTCCCCTGCGCCCGCATCTCGGCGAGCCGCTGCGCGAGCAGCGCCGTGAGCTCGCCATCGGACGCCGCGCGGGTCGCCGCGACCGTCGAGGCGATGCCCCCGCCGTCGTAGGCCGCGCCGGCCATCCGGGCCGCGAACTCGGTCCCCCGGTCGCCGGCGAAGACGAGATGCGTGTGCGAGTCGACGAAGCCGGGTACCACGGCCCGACCGCCGAGATCGCGATGGTCGTCGGCGGTCGGCACATCGGCGCGGCGGCCAACCCAGACGATGCGCGTGTCGTCCACGACGAGGGCGGCGTCCTCGACGATGCCAAGGACAGTGCCGTCCTGGGCCGGGTCGTTGGTGACGAGCTCGGCGATCCCGGTCAGCGCGATTGCCATGCGTCCCCGATCGCGGCGGTCAGTAGCGCGCCGACGTCACCGAGGACGTGCTGACCGTCCTGCACGACGGGCCGGCCGTCCACGAGCACGGTGGCGACGTCCGGGGCGCCGGCGGCGAAGAGCACCTGGTCGGGCCGGGAGCCGGCGGTGCGGACGGAGTCGAGACGGACAGCGACGAGATCGGCGCGTCGGCCCGCGGCCAGCTCGCCGGCGTCGGGCCACCCGATGCTCTTGTGCGCGCTGAGCATGGCGAGCAGCTCGGCCGGCGCGAACCGCCCCCGCTGCCGGGACTGCAGCCGCTCGTGCAGCTCGACACCGCGGGCCTCTTCGAACAGGTCGACCACTGCGTTCTGGTCGGAGCCGATCGACAGTGGCACCGCGGCGTCGGCGAACTGACGAGCCGGTCCGATGCCGTCGGCGAGATCCCGCTCGGTCGTCGGGCAGAGGCACACCGTCGTCCCGGTTGCGCCGAGCCGCCGTACGTCGTCGGCCGTGACATGTGTGGCGTGCACCGCGGTGGTCGTGGGGGCGAGCACGCCGGCATCGCCGAGCAGGGCCGTGGGCGTCATGCCGTAATGCTGGAGGCAGGCCTCGTTCTCCGCCACTTGCTCCGACACGTGGACGTGCAGCGGTCCGTCTCCGGCGGCGGCTCGGACCGTGCCGAACGCCTCGCGGGGCACCGCCCGGACCGAGTGGATCGCGACGCCGAGCCGGGTGTTCGCATCCGGGCGCCGAGCGGCCGCCCGGGTTGCCCAGGCATCGACATCGCCGTCGGAGAAGCGCCGCTGACCGGCGTCGAGCGGCGTGTGGCCGGAGGCGTCGAGGCCGCCGGTGAGGTAGCAGGTGTCGAGCAGGGTGAGCCGGATGCCGGCATCGGCGGCGGCCTGCCGCAACGACTCGCCCATCGCGTTGGGTTCGGCGTAGGGCTGCCCGCCCGGCTGGTGATGCAGGTAGTGGAACTCCCCCACCGCCGTGACCCCGGCCAGCGCCATCTCGGCGTAGGTCGCCCGGGCGAGCGCGAAATAGCGGTCCGGGTCCAGCTCGGCGGCGAGGGCGTACATCCGCTGCCGCCACGTCCAGAAGGTGCCCCCGTCGCCGTGGGTTCGGCCGCGCAGCGCCCGGTGGAAGGCGTGGCTGTGGCAGTTGGCCAGCCCGGGCAGCACGACGCCGGGCAGTCGGGTTGCGCCGCCGGCATCGGTGTTCGGGGTGACGGCAGCGAAGCGCCCGTCCTCGACCTCGAACCGGACGTCGCGGGCCGGGCCGGCCGGCAGCAGGGCGGCCTCGGCGAAGTAGGCCGTCACGTGGCCAGCTCCTCGATCACGTCGGCGAGGGCCGCGACACCGGCCAGACAGTCGTCGCGTTCGGCGTGTTCAGCCGGTGAGTGCGAGACGCCGGTGGGGTTGCGGACGAAGAGCATGGCGGCCGGAATGCCGGCGGCGGCCAGGACGCCCGCGTCGTGCCCGGCGCCGGTGTCCAGGACCGGCGCGTCGTCCAGGACGGTCGCGATGCGGTGCGCATCCGGGAACGTGGTCACGTCGCTCCAGGACTCCTCGGCGAGCGTGCCGCCCCGGGTGGCCGCGGCGGCGGCAACGTCGGCCACGACCGCCCGCGCCTGTTCGCTGGTCGCCGCCCGGGCGTCGAGCCAGAGCGTGACGTGCGAGGCGATGGCGTTGACCCCGTTCGGCTCGACCCGCAGCTTGCCGCAGGTGGCGACGGCGTCGTGCCGCTGCGCGGCGGCGCGGGCGGCCAGGACGACCTCGGCCGCGGCCAGCATCGCGTCGCGACGGTCGGCGAGGCGGGTCGTCCCGGCATGGTTGGCCTCGCCGGGAAGATCGATGCGCCAGCGGCCGTGCGGCCGGATCGCCGAGGCGACTCCTACCGCCCGTCGCTGGTCGACGAGGTTGCGCCCCTGCTCGACGTGCAGCTCGACGAAGGACGCGATGCGCCGCAGCGTCTCCTCGTCGCGGCCGAGGGCCTGCGAGTCGTAGCCGGCTGACCGCATGGCCGCGCCGAACGTCGTGCCGTCGGCGTCGGCGAGGGCCTGGGCTCGCTCGGCCGGCAGCGCGCCGGTGATGATCCGCGAGCCGGCGCACGGGACGCCGAAGCGGGCGCCCTCCTCGTCGCCGAAGTTCACGACGCCGAGCGGGCTGGAGGGCTGGAATCCCTTGCTGCGCAATGCATCCAGGGCGGCGAAGGACGACACGACGCCGAGCGGGCCGTCGAAGGCGCCACCGTCGGGCACCGAGTCGAGGTGCGAGCCGACCACGATCCCGGCCGTCTCATCCGGGTCGCCCTGCCAGGCCCACTGGTTACCGGCGCGGTCGAGGACGACGCTGAGCCCGCGGACGGCCGCCTCGCCGGCGAACCACTCGCGCAGCGTCGCGTCCTCGGTTGTCCAGGCGTAGCGGCGGTAGCCGCCGGTGGCCGGATGCCGGCCGATCGGCTCGAGCGCCGACCACAGCGAATCGAAGGTGGTCACACCTCCGCCATCGGTACCCGCACGCCTCGTTCGGCCGCCACCTCTTCGGCCCGGTCGTATCCGGCGTCCACATGGCGGATGACGCCCATGCCCGGGTCGTTGGTGAGCACCCGCTCGATCTTCTGGCCGGCGAGCACGGTGCCGTCGGCCACGCAGACCTGCCCGGCGTGGATCGAGCGACCCATGCCCACGCCGCCACCGTGGTGGATCGACACCCACGTGGCGCCGCTGGCCACGTTGACCATGGCGTTGAGCAACGGCCAGTCGGCGATCGCGTCCGACCCGTCGGCCATCGCCTCGGTCTCGCGGTAGGGCGAGGCAACGGATCCGGCGTCGAGATGGTCGCGGCCGATGACGACCGGGGCACTGATCTCGCCACTGGCGACAAGGTCGTTGAACACTGCCCCGGCCTTGTCCCGCTCGCCGTAGCCGAGCCAGCAGATCCGCGCGGGCAGCCCCTGGAAGTGCACCTTCTCCTGCGCCAGCTTGATCCACCGGGCGAGCGACTCGTTCTCGGGGAACAGGTCGAGCACGGCCCGGTCGGTGCGGGCGATGTCATTCGGGTCGCCGGAGAGCGCCGCCCAGCGGAAGGGGCCCTTGCCCTCGCAGAACAGCGGACGGATGTAGGCCGGGACGAAGCCCGGAAAGTCGAACGCGCGGCTCAGGCCGGCTGTCTTGGCCTCGCCGCGGATCGAGTTGCCGTAGTCGAAGACCTCGGCGCCCTTGTCCATGAACTTGACCATCGCCTCGACGTGCCGGGCCATCGACGCCTGCGCGCGTCCGGTGAATTCGTCGGGCTTGCGCTGCGCATAGTCATGCCAGTCGTCGAACTCGACACCGATCGGCAGGTAGGACAGCGGGTCGTGGGCCGAGGTCTGGTCGGTCACGATGTCGATGGGTGCGTCGTTGGCCAGGAACTGCGGCACCAGGGCAGCGGCGTTGCCGAGCAGGCCGATCGACAGCGGCCGTCGGGCGGCCTTCGCCTCTTCGGCCAGCTGCAGAGCCTCCTGGAGCGAGCCCGCCTCGACGTCGAGGTAGCCGTGGTCGATCCGGCGGCGGATGCGCGACGGGTCGCACTCGATGCAGATGGCGACGCCGCCGTTCATGGTCACCGCGAGCGGCTGCGCGCCGCCCATCCCGCCCAGGCCCGCGGTGAGGGTGATTGTGCCGGCCAGCGTGCCGCCGAAACGCTTGGCCGCGACCGCGGCGAACGTCTCGTAGGTGCCCTGCAGGATGCCCTGCGTCCCGATGTAGATCCACGAGCCGGCGGTCATCTGGCCGTACATCGTCAGGCCGAGGTTCTCCAGCCGGCGGAACTCGTCCCAGTTGGCCCAGTCACCGACCAGGTTGGA
>JAVHVD010000191.1:0-2507 GCA_032160745.1 Pseudonocardiales bacterium | reverse complement strand
ACACCCACGGCGTGGATTCGCACCACCGCCTGCCTTGGGCCGGGCTCCGGCTCCGGAAGTTCTCGAATCTCAATGTGTTCGAGCTCGGTCATCACCGCTGCGCGATTGGACATGAGTTCGTCTCCTTTGGTCTTGGGCTTCGCTGTCAGGCGCGGGGCGAGCGCAGCGACGGGAGATTAGGCACGGCCGTGGCTCGCGCGTGACTTCCGCGCGACCGAGTCGATGGCAACCGCGACGGCAAGCACGAGGCCGGTGATGATGAACCGGTACGACGAGTCGAGGTTCAACAGCGTCAGCCCGCTGGCGATCGCCGCGATGACCAGCGTGCCCAGCAGCGCCGAGAATGCGCTGCCGCGCCCGCCGAACAAGCTGGTGCCGCCGATCACCGCGGCCGCAATCGCGTTGAGGTTCACGTCGCCGGTGCCGCTGGACAGGTTGGCCGATGCCAGCCGGGCTGCGGCAAGGATGCCGCCGACACAGGCGAGAAACGAGCACACCGCGAACGCGGTCAGGTAGATCCGCCGCACGTTGATGCCGGACCGGCGGGCTGCCTCCTCGTTGCCGCCGACCGCTCGCAGACTGCGTCCCCACTGGGTACGGGTGAAGCCGTAGTTCAGCACCAACACCAGCCCGACGAACATCACGACCATCCAGCCCACGCCGCGCTCCTGGTTGAGATACCAGGTGAATGCTGCGAGGGCCGCAACGAGCGCAACCGACCGCAGGATCAGGTAATTCATCGACTGCGCTGACAGATTGGACTTCCTGCGCCGTTGGCGGCGTTCGTAGCCGCTGACGAACAGTCCCAAACCGGCGAGCACGGCCAGCACGTACGACAGCCATGCGGGCACGAACGAGAGTTGAGCGAAATGCACCAACGTGGAGTCGAACGGGAGGTTGACCGAACCCTGATCGCCGAGGATCGCGAGCTGCAGGCCGAGGAAGGCGAGTAGCCCGGACAGTGACGCCACGAAGCTCGGCATGCCGAACCGGGTGAGTGCAACGCCGTAGGTCATGCCGATCAGGAGCGCGACGGCGCAGGCGAGAGCCACTGCGAGCATCCAGTTCCAGCCGTGCCTGACGAAGAGCACGCCGACGATCGCACCCGAAAGGCCACTCACGGAGCCGACCGAAAGGTCGATCTCCCCGACCAGAAGGACGCAGACGATCCCGAGCGAGATGATGCCGACGGCGCAGGAGTCCAGCGTCAGGTTCACCAGGTTGGCGCTGGACAGGAAGATCGGATTGAGCGACTGGAAGATCGTGCAGATCACCAGAAGCCCGAGCACCACCGGCAGCACGCCGACGTCGCCGGCCTTGACGCTGCGCCAGAACGAGCGCAACGTCCCGCCGAAACCGGCGTCGTGTCGGAGGCGCTCGTCGGTCCTGTCGAGAGAAGGAGTGGTGGGGGTCGCGGTCATCATGTCCCCGCTTCGTCGTCGGCTCCGGCGCGGTCCCGGCGGCGGGTGACCGCATTGTCGGAAGCGCCGGTGATCGCGGCCACCAGTTGCTCGGTGGTGACCGTCTTGGCGTCGAACTCGCCGTTGTTGCGGCCGAGCCGCAGCACGACGATGCGGTCGGCAACCGCACGGACGTCCGCCATGTTGTGGCTGATCATGACGACGCCGAGCCCGCGGTGTTTGAGTCGTTCGATCAGATCGAGCACCTCCGCGGTCTGGGCCACGCCAAGGGCGGCGGTCGGCTCGTCGAGGATGATCACCTTGGGCTCGCCGAGCAGTGATCGGGCGATGGCCACGGTCTGGCGCTGGCCACCGGACAGCGAGGCAACGGGGATGCGCACCGTCGGAATCCGTGCGGACAACTGCTCGAGCAGGTCCCAGGCCTGAACCTCCATCTCGGTCTCGTCGAGTCGCCAGGGGTTCATCTCACGACCGAGGAAGAGGTTCTCGACGACGTCGAGGTTCTCGCATAGCGCGAGGTCCTGGAAGACGGTGGCGATGCCGAGCTCGATGGCGGCGCTCGGGTCGGTGATGGCGACGGTGTCGCCCGCGAAGGTGACCGTGCCCGAGTCCGGCTGGTGCACGCCCGCCAGCACCTTGACGAGCGTGGACTTGCCCGCGCCGTTGTCACCGACGAGTGCGACGACCTCTCCGGCGGAGACGTCGAGTTCGATGGCGGTGAGCGCGTTCACCGCCCCGAAGGACTTGTTGACGCCCCGCAAGCTGAGCAGGCTGGTTGTCGAGGGGGCCGGTGCAGCTCCGGAGGCGACCGCCGTCACTAGCCGATGCCCAGCCGTTTGCACGCCGCCGCGTATTCGGCGGTGCACAGCTCGGACGCGGGCGTGATGTTCTTGTCGACGATCTCGGCCTTGAGGTTCTCCTGGGTGACCAGCGTCGGGGTGAACAGTTCGGCGGGGGAGTCGAAGATGGTCGTCTTCGCCTCCGGCGTCTCGCCCTTGAGCAACTTGTCCGCGACGTCGGCCGCCGCACCGCCGACGATCTCGCTCGGCTTGCTGATGGTGTTGTACTGGTCGCCCGCGATGATCA
>JAVHVD010000190.1:0-8860 GCA_032160745.1 Pseudonocardiales bacterium | reverse complement strand
GATCGATTCCGCTCATCCGACGAGGGCGGCGGGGTCATCCAGCACACCGCGTCCGACGCCGTGCTCGTCGCGCTGCTGGCCGCACTGCACCGGGTCAGCGCAGGGCGCACCGAACGCGACGGCGTCGCCGCCGGGCGGTACGCGGTCTACACGTCCGAACAGAGCCACTCGTCGGTGGAGAAGGCCTGCCGGATCGCCGGGCTCGGCTCGGCCGCGCTGCGCAAACTCGACATCGACCCGGCCACGCTGGCTGCACGCCCGGCCACGCTGCGCCGGCTCATCGAACGGGATGTCGACGACGGCATCGCGCCGGTACTGGTCGTCGCCTCGATCGGGACGACCGGCACCGGCGCGGTCGATCCGGTGCGCGAGTTCGGCGAGATCGCCCGCGAGCACGGCGCCTGGCTGCATGTCGATGGCGCGTGGGCCGGTGTCGCCGCCGTTGCCCCGGAGTTCCGCTGGATCGCCGACGGGCTCGAACTCGCCGACTCCTATGCGACCAACCCGCACAAGTGGCTGCTCACCAACTTCGACTGTGATGCGTTCTGGGTCGCCGATCGCGCCGCGCTTGTCGGCGCGCTGTCGATCCTGCCGGAGTACCTGCGCAACACCGCGACCGAATCGGGCGCGGTGATCGACTACCGCGACTGGCACGTGCCGCTCGGCCGGCGGTTCCGCGCCCTCAAGCTGTGGGCAGTGATCCGTTGGTACGGCGCGGAGGGACTGCGCGCACACATCCGCAATCACGTCGGACTGGCGCAGGAGTTCGCGGAGTGGGTCGCCGCCGACGAGCGATTCGAGCTCGTCGCGCCACACCACCTGGCCCTGGTCACCTTCCGGCTCCGAGCCGGCGACGAGGCCACGCTGGCACTGATGGAGCGGGTGAACTCGTCCGGCGAGCTCTACCTGACGCACACGGTCGTCGACGGACGAGCCGTGCTGCGCATGGCGATCGGCGCGACACTGACCGAACGGCGGCACGTCGAAGCTGCGTGGACCGCGCTCAGTCGCGCCTGACGCGGATCATTCCCTCTTGGACGACGCTGCAGACCTGCACGCCGTCGCGCGTGTAGAAGCGCCCGGTCGCCAGACCACGCCCACCGGACGCCGATGGCGAGCGGGTGGAGTACAGCAGCCACTCGTCGGCGCGGAACGGCCGCTCGAACCACATGGCGTGATCGAGCGAGGCCATCGAGATGTCGTCGAGCCCAGGCGCCAGCCCGTGTCGGACGAGGACGGAGTCGAGCAGCGTCATGTCCGAGGCGTAGGTCAATACGCAGACGTGCAGCAGCGGATCGTCGGGAAGTACCCCGTCCGCCCTCATCCAGACCCGGCTCAGGCCGTCGCGCGGACCGGACGCGTGCTGCCGCCACGGCGGCTCGTCGACGTAGCGCAGGTCGATGGGCCGTGGCATGGCCTTGTAGAACTCCGCCGCCTCGGGCGAGTCGCCGTAGAGGTTCTCGATCGTCGGCACCGATTCGGGCGCCGCGACGTCCGGCATCGGAACCTGATGCTCCACACCTTCCTGCTCGAGCTGGAACGACGCCGAGAGCGAGAAGATCGTCGCTCCGTGCTGCACGGCGATCACCCGGCGAGTGGAGAACGACCGGCCGTCGCGCACCCGATCGACCTCGTACACGATCGGGATCGTCGGGTCACCCGGACGCACGAAGTAGGAGTGCAGGGAATGGACGCGGCGGTCGGCCGCCACCGTGCGCCCCGCGGCGACCAGAGCCTGGCCGGCGACCTGCCCGCCGAAGACCCGTTGCCACCGGGCTTTCGGGCTGGTCCCGCGGAAGATGTCCTCCTCGATGCGCTCGAGATCGAGCAGCGCGACGAGACCGTCGACGGCTGCCTGACCCGACCGCATCTCGGCGGCCGCCTCACCCATGGCGCAGGACGTCTCCGATGTGGTGGACGCGGATCGTGTTCGTGGCGCCGGGGGTCGACGGTGGTGTGCCGGCGACGACGATCACCAGGTCGTGCGGGTGGCACACGCCGCGGTTGAGCAGGGCCGAGTCGACCTGGCGGACCATGTCGTCGGTGGTCTGCACCGTCCACACGAGATGCGCCTCGGCGCCCCACAGCAGCGCCATCTGCCGTTGCACCGACTCGATCGGCGTGAAGACGAGCAGTCGCTGTTTGGGCTGCAATCGGGACAGGCGTCGCGCGGTGTCGCCCGTCTGCGTGAACGCCACCAGGGCGACCGCGCCGAGCGAGTCGCCGATGTCCTTCGCCGCCTTCACGATCGCGCCGCCCGACGTTCGCGGGTTGTGCTGCAGGCCCGACACGTTCGTGCCGCTGGCCTCGACCGAGCGGATGATCCGGTCCATCGTCGCGACGGCCTGGATCGGGTACTTGCCCACGCTCGTCTCGCCGGACAACATCACCGCGTCCGACCCGTCGATCACCGCGTTGGCGACGTCGGAGGCCTCGGCGCGGGTGGGCCGGGAGTGGGTGATCATCGACTCGAGCATCTGGGTGGCGACGATGACCGGCTTCGCGTTGTCGCGGCAGATCTGGATGGCCCGCTTCTGCACCATCGGGACCTGCTCCAGCGGCATCTCGACGCCGAGGTCGCCGCGCGCGACCATCACGCCGTCGAAGGCGAGGACGATGTCCTCCAGCCGGTCGACGGCCTCCGGCTTCTCGAGCTTCGCGATGACCGGCAGGCGGATCCCCACGGCGTCCATCACGCGGTGGACGAGCTTGACGTCCTCGGGATTGCGCACGAAGGACAGCGCCACGTAGTCGACACCGAGGCGCAGCGCGAACTCGAGATCCTCCGTGTCCTTGTCCGACATCGCCGGCACGCTCACCTCGACGCCGGGCAGCGACAGGCCCTTGTTGTTGCTGACTGTGCCGCCCTCGGTGACGTCGCAGACGACGTCGGTGCCGTTCTCGATGTCGACGGCGATCAACGCGACGTTGCCGTCGTCGACGAGCAGCCGGTCGCCGGGCCGGACGTCGTCGGCCAGGTTCTTGTAGGTCGTCGATACCCGGTCGTGCGTCCCGACGCAATCCTCGACAGTGATCCGGATCCGGTCGCCAGTGGCCCAGACGACCGGCCCGTCCTCGAAGATGCCGAGGCGGATCTTCGGCCCCTGAAGGTCGGCGAGGACGGCGACGTTGCGGCCGGCCGCGGCGGCGGCCTGGCGGACCTCGTGGAAGCGTCGGCCGTGCTCGGCGTGTGCACCGTGGCTGAAGTTCAGTCGCGCGACGTCCATGCCCGCCTCGACGAGGGCGCGGGCCCGCTCGGGGCTGTCCGTGGCTGGACCGAGTGTGCAAACGATCTTGGCGTGCCTAATCACGCTTTCGAGCCTAGGGGTTACTGGTGCGTCAATGGCGCTCGCTCAGCGAATCGACCGCTTGGGACAGCGCCCGCATGGCGCTGAGCGCCTCGGCGAGCCGTTCCGCGCCCATCCGGTCGGCCAGCTCGAGGAACTGGCCGTGTGCCGGAGGGAGGTGATGGCCACCCCGGCCAGCAGCTCCTGCTCCTTGGTCACCGATCAGACTCATGACAGAACGCTGTCAATGGCCTTCAGCAGCGTGTCCGCCGGTCGGTCAGGCTCGGACGGGACGAGGACGAAGGCGCAGCCGATGGCAGTTGCGGCGCCGTCGACCTCGGCGTTGTCGCCCACCATCACCGCGTCGCCCGGCTCGACACCGAGCTCGGCGCAGGCGATCTCGAAGATCCGCGGATCCGGCTTGATCACTCCGCGCTCGCAGGACAGTACGAGCGCGTCGAACAGGTCGGTCACGCCCGCGCGCGCGAGGACCGGCCTGGGGTCCCAACCGATGTTGGAGACGACGGCGACCGGGACGCCGGCCCGGCGAAGGCGCCGCAGCGCCTCGACCGTGTCCGGATAGGGGGTCCAGGCATCCGCTGAGATGCCCCGCTCGTAGAGGGAGTGGGCCTGCTCGGCGGTGAGCCCGCCCTGTAGCGCCGAACCGGAGTAGGCGGCACGGTGCGCGTCGGTGGACAGGTCGCGTTCGGCCCACACCGCGGCCAGGTGCTCGGGCAGATCCGCCGGCGGGCTGCTGCCGTTGATCGCCCCGAGGCGCTCGAGCTCGGCCACGTGCTGGACGAGACCGGCGCCCAGCGCAGCCCGGACCGCCGCGTCCGCCGTCTCGATGTGGAACAGCGTCCCGGAGAAGTCGAAGAGCACCGCGCGCCGCCTGGCGTCGTTCGGCCGGTCAGACGAGGGCAGCAGCCATCACCGCTTGGTCGACGTCCTCGCCGGCCGCCTTGGCCCGCCGGGTCGCTTCGAGGACCCGTCGGAAGTCACGGGCGACGATCGCGCTGAACCGGTGTCGCGCCGCAGTCCAATCCGCGAGCAGCGCCGCACCCACTGCCGAGTCCGTGGCCCCGACGTGCGCCTCGAGCACGGCGCGCAGCCGGTCCGCGTCCTCGTCGGACAGCTCCTCGACGTCGACGAGTTCGCGGTTGACCCGGCCACCGTCCAGGTCGAGGACGTAGGCATAACCGCCGGACATGCCGGCGCCGATGTTGCGGCCGGTCCGGCCGAGGATGACCGCGACTCCCCCGGTCATGTACTCGAGGGCGTGGTCGCCCACACCCTCGGCGACGACGGTGGCGCCGGAGTTCCGCACGCAGAACCGCTCGCCCACGACGCCGCGCAGGTAGATCTCGCCGCTGGTCGCGCCATAGGCGATGACGTTGCCGGCGATGACGTTCTCCTCCGCGCGGAACGGTGCCGCCTCGTCCGGGCGCACCGAGATGATGCCGCCGGACAGGCCCTTGGCCGCGTAGTCGTTGGTGTCGCCGATCAACCGCAGCGTGATCCCGCGAGGCAGGAAGGCACCGAAGGACTGACCGCCGGATCCCCGGAACGTGATGTCGATGGTGCTCGGCGGCAGGCCCTCCGCGCCGTAGCGCCGGGTGACCATCGACCCGAGCATCGTGCCGACCGTCCGGTTGACGTTGCGCACCTTCATCTCGAGGTGGACCGGGGCGCCGTCGAGCAGCGCGCCTTCGCACAGCTCGATCAACGTCTGGTCCAGCGCCAGCTCGAGCGCGTGGTCCTGCTCGCGCGACTTTCCCAGCGTCTGCTTGTACGGGTTGGCCGGCGGGCTCAGCATCGGCGTCAGGTCGAGACCGTCGGCCTTCCAGTGATCGATCGCCTTCGCGGTGTCCAACACGTCGACCTGCCCGATCGCCTCGTCCAGCGAGCGGAAGCCGAGCGAGGCCAGGATCTCGCGGACCTCCTCGGCGACGTACTCGAAGAACGTCTCGACGAACTCCGGCTCTCCGGTGAACCGCTCGCGCAGCAGCGGGTTCTGCGTGGCGACGCCCACAGGGCACGTGTCGAGATGGCAGACCCGCATCATGATGCAGCCCGACACGATGAGCGGCGCCGTGGCGAACCCGTACTCCTCGGCGCCGAGCAGCGCGGCCACCACGACGTCCCGTCCGGTCTTCATCGCACCGTCGACCTGGACGGTGATCCGGTCGCGCAGCCCGTTGAGCAGCAGGGTCTGCTGCGTCTCGGCCAGCCCGAGCTCCCACGGCAGACCGGCGTGCTTGAGCGAGGTCAGCGGCGCCGCGCCCGTCCCTCCGTCGTGGCCGGAGATGAGGACGACGTCGGCGTGCGCCTTGGACACGCCTGCCGCCACGGTGCCGACGCCGGCCTCGGACACCAGCTTGACGTGGACCCGCGCCTGGTCGTTGGCGTTCTTCAGATCGTGGATCAGCTGGGCGAGATCCTCGATGGAGTAGATGTCGTGGTGCGGCGGCGGCGAGATGAGACCGACGCCGGGCGTCGAGTGCCGGGTCCGGGCGATCCACGGGTAGACCTTGAAGCCGGGCAGCTGCCCGCCCTCGCCCGGCTTCGCGCCCTGCGCCACCTTGATCTGGATGTCGTCGGCGTTGACGAGGTAGTGACTGGTGACTCCGAAACGGCCCGACGCGACCTGCTTGACCGCCGACCTACGCAGGTCGCCGTTCGCGTCGGCCACGAAGCGCCGCGCGTCCTCGCCGCCCTCGCCGCTGTTGGACTTGCCGCCCAGCCGGTTCATGGCGATGGCGAGCGTCTCGTGTGCTTCGGCCGAGATCGACCCGTACGACATCGCACCAGTGGCGAAGCGCCGGACGATGGACGACACCGGCTCGACCTCGTCGAGCGGCACGGGCGGGCGGTCGCCGGCGTTGAACTCGAACAGCCCGCGCAGTGTCCCGCCCTCGCGGTTGAGCTCCTCGACCTTCGCCGAGTACTCGCGGAACACCTCGTAGCGGCGCGCCCGCGTCGCGTGCTGCAGCAGGAACACCGTCTCGGGGTTGAACAGGTGCAGCTCGCCCTCGCGCCGCCACTGGTACTCACCGCCGACGTCGAGCCGACGGTGGGCACGGGACGTGGCGACCAGCGGGAACGCCGACGCGTGCCGAGCGGCAACCTCCTCGGCCAGGGTGCTGAGCCCGACGCCGCCGAGCCGGGACGGCGTGCTGCCGAAGAACTCGTCCACCAGTGACTGAGCGAGGCCGAACGCCTCGAACACCTGCGCACCCGTGTAGGACTGGATCGTCGAGATGCCCATCTTGGACATCACCTTCAGCACGCCCTTGCTGAGCGCCTTGACGTAGTTCGAGATCGCCTTCTGGGCAGTGACGCCGGCGATGGCGCCGTTGGCGACCATGTCGTCGATCGTCTCGAAGGCCAGGTACGGGTTCACCGCCGCAGCGCCGTACCCGATCAGCAGCGCGACGTGGTGCACCTCCCGGGCCTCGCCGGTCTCGACGACGAGGCCGACCTGCGAGCGCTGCCCGGTGCGCACCAGGTGCTGGTGCACCGCCGAGGTCAGCAGCAGCGACGGGATCGGGGCATGGTCGGGGTCGCAGTCACGGTCGGACAGGATCAAGATCCGCGCCCCGGCCTCGGCCGCGGCCGAGCACTCGCGGCGCACCCGCTCCAATGCCGCGGCGAGCGCCTCGCCGCCACCGTGCACCCGGAACCGCCCGTCGATGAGTTGGCAGCGGAAACCGGACATGTCGCCGTCGGCGTTGATGTGCCAGATCTTCGCGAGCTCGTCGTTGTCGAGCACCGGCCGGGGGATGACGATCTGGCGGCAGGACGCCGGGCCGGGCGAGAGCAGGTTCTGCTCGGGTCCGATGCCGCCGGCAAGGGACGTGACGAGCTCCTCGCGAATGGCGTCGAGCGGCGGGTTCGTCACTTGCGCGAACAGCTCGGTGAAGTAGTCGAAGAGCATGCGTGGACGCTTGGACAGCACCGCGACCGGGGTATCACTGCCCATCGATCCGATCGGCTCCGCACCGGCCGTGGCCATGGGCGCGATGAGCACCCGCAGCTCCTCCTCGGTGTAGCCGAAGATCTGCTGACGCCGGGTCACCGACTCGTGGGTGAACACCACGTGGTCGCGCGGCGGCAGGTCGTCGAGGTGCATCAGCCCGGCGTGCAGCCACTCGTCGTAGGGATGCTCCGCGGCGAGTTCGGCCTTCATCTCCTCGTCGGAGCGGATCTCGCCGCGCTCGGTGTCGACGAGGAACATCCGGCCTGGCTGCAACCGTCCCTTCGCCACAACCGTCGCGGGGTCGAGGTCGAGCACGCCGGATTCGCTGCCCAGCACGACGAGGCCGTCCGCGGTCTGCCACCAGCGCCCGGGGCGGAGTCCGTTGCGGTCGAGGACCGCACCGATCAGCGTGCCGTCGGTGAAGTTGACGCACGCCGGGCCGTCCCACGCCTCGATGAGGCAGGAGTGGAACTCGTAGAACGCGCGGCGCCTGGCCTCCATGCCCGGGTTGTTCTCCCAGGCCTCCGGGATCATCATCAGCACCGCGTGCGGCAGGCTGCGCCCGCCGAGGTGCAGCAGCTCGAGCACCTCGTCGAAGGACGCGGAGTCGCTGACGTCCGGTGTGCAGATGGGGAAGAGCCGCTTCAAGTCTCCGGGGATGAGGTCGGACTCGAGCAGCGCTTCGCGGGTGCGCATCCAGTTCCGGTTGCCGCGGATGGTGTTGATCTCGCCGTTGTGCGCGATATAGCGGTACGGATGGGCCAGTGGCCAGGAGGGGAACGTGTTGGTGGAGAACCGGCTGTGCACCAGGCCGATCGCGCTCTCGAAGCGCGGGTCGGTCAGGTCGGGGAACACCACTCCGAGCTGATCAGTCGTGAGCATCCCCTTGTAGACGAGCGTGCGCGACGACAGGGACGGGAAGTAGAGCTCGATCTTCGCTTCGCGTGCCCGCCGCTCGGCGATCTTGCGCAGCGCGTAGGCGCGGCGATCGAGATCGATGCCGCCCTCGCCCGGCTCCCCCGTGACGAACAGCTGACGGAACTGCGGCATGACGCTGCGGGCGGTCGGCCCGAGGTCGTCGGCCACCGTCGGCACGGACCGCCAGCCGAGAACGGTCAGCCCCTCCTCGGCCGCAACAGTCTCGACCAGTTCGACCGCCTGCGCGGCCAGCTGCTCGTCGTCCGGCAGGAACGCGTTGCCGACCACATAGGTGCCGCGGGGCGGAAGGTCGAAACCGGCAACTGCGCGCAGGAAGGCATCGGGCACCTGCACCGTGATGCCGGCGCCGTCGCCGGATGACGGTTCAGCGCCGGCCGCGCCGCGGTGATCGAGGTTGTGCAGAGCGGTCAGTGCTTGCTCGATGATCCGATGCGAGGCGCGTCCGTGCAGGTCGGCGACGAAGGCAACTCCGCAGGCGTCGTGCTCGAACTGCGGGTCGTAGAGCCCTTGGGCCTCGGGCACGGCAGAGAACGGTCGCGTCATGCGCACTCCTGTCGTGGACGACGTTGCGATTCCTGGCTTCCAATGGGAGTCCGACAGTGGACTCCGGCCGGGACGACGTCGGCCCGCACAGCTGGTTACAGATTACCGGCAC
>JAVHVD010000189.1:0-3844 GCA_032160745.1 Pseudonocardiales bacterium | reverse complement strand
GGATGACTCCGCAGCAGATCAAGGACTGGCGCAGCGACGTCGCGATGTACGACTCGGCCTACGCCGCGCTGTACTACCCCTGGATCAAGGTCGAGAACCCGATCGGGCAGAACGGTAACGCCGAGGTATTCGTCCCACCGTCGGGCCACATCGCCGGAGTTTGGGCGCGTACCGACGAGACGCGCGGCGTCTGGAAGGCCCCGGCCAACGACACCATCCGCGGCGTCCTCGACATCGAGCGGACAGTCACCCAGAACGAGCAGTCACTGCTCAATCCGATCGGCATCAACTGCATCCGCCCGTTCGGCACGCGCGGCATCCGGATCTGGGGCGCACGCACGCTCAGCTCGGACAGCGACTGGCGCTACATCAACGTCCGGCGGCTGTTCAACATGGTCGAGGCCACGATCCTCGAGGGTACCCAGTTCGCGGTGTTCGAGCCCAACGACATGACGCTGTGGGAGGGCGTGAGTCGGACGCTCACAGGCTTCCTGCGCGGCCTGTGGTCAGCCGGTGCCCTCTTCGGTGCCACCGCGGATCAGGCCTTCTACGTCAAGTGCGATGCGGAGACCAACCCGCCGGAGTCGATCGACGAGGGCAAGCTCGTGGTCGAGGTGGGTATCGCGCCTGTCAAGCCCGCGGAGTTCGTCGTATTCCGCATCAGCCAGCAAAAGCAATCAGCCGCGTAAGCGGAACGCCCCGAGCCGACGCGAGTAGCGGAGAACGCACATGCCCAACGAACTGATCAAGACCGACATGCTCATCGCCCAGAACTTCTTCCTGGAGATCGACGGCGAGGTCGTGTCCTATCTCTCCGGCGTCTCGGGCCTCGACATCGAGATGGACGTCGTCTCTGCCACTCAGGTCGGCAAGGACGGCAAGGCACAGACGATCAAGAGCCGCGGCTCGGCGAACAAGGCGCCGGACCTCAGCCTCACCCGACTCGCCCCTGCCGACGCGAGCGGCGATGCGTTGTGGAAGTGGTTCAAGGCGGTGCACGACGGGGGTCTCAAGCTTGCCGACCGCGCCGGCAACCGCAAGAGCGGTGCCATCGTGCTCTATGACAGCACGCACACAGAGGTCGCTCGGTTCAGCTTCTTCAACGGGTGGCCGTCGAAGATCTCGACCGATGCGTTGAGCGTCGACTCGAACGACCCGGTGAAGGAAACCATCACGCTGGTCGTCGAGCAGCTCGAGCGCAAGAAGTGACCTGCTGTCCATGAGTGACCTCAAGACCAGCTACCAGTTCACGCTGCCGCGCGGCTACGTCGACGACAAGGGTCAACTCCACCGGACGGGCACGATGCGCCTCGCAACGGCGCGCGACGAACTCGCGCCGTTGCGGGATCCGACGGTGACCGGCCCCGACGACCCGCGGCTGACCGTTCTGGTGCTGGCACGGGTGGTCGAGGAGCTCGGCGACATCAACAACGTCACGTCCTTCGAGATCGAAGGTCTGTTCGCCGTCGACCTCGCATTCCTGCAGGACTTCTACGGCGTCATCAACTTCGGCAACCAGGAGGAGTACGACGCGCTGCTGGCCGCGCAGCAGGGCAACCCGCTGCTCGGGAGCGATGGTGCCGGCTCGCCGGCGTCGTCGCCCGAACCCGCAGCCGAAGACCCGCCGCCCGCCGCGACCCGCACGCCGCTGCGCACGGCGGTCGAGGAGCTTCCGCGCCGGGCGCAGTAGGCCGCCGGCATGATGCGGTACCCGACCGATGCGCTGTGGCAGGAGCTTGCGTATCTGGCCTATCACCTGCACTGGCCCATGACCGAGCTGCTTGACCTCGAACACATGGATCGGGTGCGCATGGTCCGGGCCGTGGCGGCATTGAACGAGCGCGCGTGGGAGGCAGTACGTGAGTACGCCCAGTAGCATGACGCCGCTCGGAGGCGAGCTGCCTCTTGCCGAACGCTTCCTCTTCGAGGTGGACGGCGTCGAGATCGGCGTGTTCCGCGAGGTGACCGGCCTCCAGGTGACGATCCACGTCGAGGAGCTCGCCGAAGGTGGTCAGAACGGTTACGTCCACAAGCTGCCCTCCCACATGACCTGGCCGAATCTCGTCTTCCGCCGCGGCCTGACGCAGAGTGACGCCCTCTTCGACTGGATGTCCAAGTCGTCCGGCGAGGGCTTCGCCGGCAACAGCAACAAGCTCACCCGTGCGACCGGCGCGGTCACGGCCCTCGATGCGACGGGCGCCCGGCTGCGCTCGTGGCAGTTCCAGGGCGTGTTCGCCGTTCGTTGGAAGGGCCCCGACTTCTCCGTGGGGACCATGCAGGCGCTCGAAGAAGAACTCGAGGTCGCACACCACGGATTCAAGGCCAAGACTCAGAGCAGCGCCTGATGAACGCACCCACCGCCGCGGGCGGCCGGTCCGAGGTCGACGACAGCCTGCTCGACCGGAACCGGCTCGGTCGCGACGTCGTTCGGCGCATGCGTTACCCGGGGCCGCCGCTGGGGCGCCTTCGTCCGGCGCGACCGGGCAGCATTGCGTCGTCCGTGCAGCGCTTCGCCGCAGGCATGTCTCGCCCGATCGCCGTGCGCCGCGCGCTGGAAGGTCCCGCCACCGTCCAGGCGCGGTCAGCAAGCGGATCGCCGGTCGCGCCGCCCCGATGGTGGACGCCGGCCCGCGCAGTGCGAACCGATTCGCTCACAGCGGCCGCAGTGGCCGAGCTGCCTGCGCGGGGGCTGCCCCGAGCCGTCCGGCGGGTGCCGAACGAGCAAACTTCGCGAGCAGGATGGACCCCGGGCGGCATCGCGGTCGGCATGAAGGCCGACCTCGTGCAGGTTCCCCGGCCGGCCGCAGTCACCGCCGCGGGCCCGATGCTGATGCAACACGACCGAGCCCGCCTGGCCCCCTCGCGTTCTCCGGCGAGCGGCGCCGTCCCAGCGGCAGCCGGCGCACCGTCCGGATCTGGTGGTCCGCCGGCGGGGAACGCTCCCGGAGGCGGCAGCGGGCCGTCCGCACCGCCGCCCGGTGCAACGACCGCCTCCGGAACTGTGCTCGTCCAGCCCGCGGCGCCGCCGTCCCCGACGCAACGCGCCCACAGCCGTCCAGCTCCGCTGGCTTCCCGTTTCCTCGCCGCGGTGCACCGCAAGCCGGCGGCCGTGGCCGCAGGCCCGCGCCGGCATACGGGTGCCGGGCCGGTCGCCGCCGAGGTCCGGCGCTCCACATCGCTGCGCCGGCCCCCTGCCGCGGCCGGTCTGTCACCCGGTCTCGGTTCGCGCGGATCGGTACCGCACGGCAGCGGGTCGGTGCCCGAACCCGGTGGCAATACGCAGACGATGGCGCCGGCACCGCGGGGAAGTGCGCCCAGCGCCGTGGCGAGCGCAGTGCCGAGCGCAGTGCCGAGCGCAGTGCCGAGCCCAGGGCAGGCACCGGATGGCGTAGTTCCGGGGACGCCCACGGCCGTCACCCGGACGGCGGTTGCCGCAGCCGGCGGGCCTGTCCTGGAATCGGGACAAGCGGCGAACGATCCGGAAGCACTCACCAGCGGCAGCCATGCGGTCGCCGCGAGTACCGGTTCTCCGCCTACCTCCGCCGGCCCGACGGCCGCGGCGCGCACTCGTATCCCGTCGCTGCGCCGGGTCACTCGCACGCTTCTGCCGTACGGCACCGAGTCCTCGAGCGTGTCTTCGAGCGTGTCGTCGAGCGTGTCTTCGAGCGTGCACTCGAGCGCGCACTCGCGCGTGTACAAATCTGGTGCCGCGCCCACGGCGGCGACACCGTTGCGCCGCATGATCGGCTCCACTCATCCGCTGAACCCAGGAGCGCACGCCGCCTCGGCCACAACCCGGCCGGCCGCACTGCCGGTGACCACCGGCCACGCTGATTCCACCTCG
>JAVHVD010000188.1:0-18558 GCA_032160745.1 Pseudonocardiales bacterium | reverse complement strand
CTGCGACCGTCGGCCCGTGGGCGGCTCATCTGCAGCACGGCGGACCACCGAACGCCCTTGCCGTAGCTGCGGCCGAGCGCGCCGTGCGGGCCGAGACCGGGCGGGAAGACCTTGTCGCCGTTCGACTGGCCGCCGACTTTGTCGGGGCGGTGCCTGTGGATGAGCTGCGGACGACTGCCCGGGTCGTCCGGGCGGCCCGGAGCGCGGCGCTGGTCGACGTGGTCATCTCCGCCGGTGACCGGGAGTGCCTGCACGCGCGGGTCTGGTTCGTGCGAACCGCGGATACGTCCGCGGTAGCGCCGCCGTTGGCCGAACCGCATGAGGTGCCGGACGTGCCGGCCGGCCTGGGGTGGAGCTTCGGGTACGCCGAGAGCCTCGAGTGGCGGTTCCTCCACGGACGGATGGGTGAAGCGGGGAGCGCGACGGCCTGGATCCGACCGACGCTGCCGCTGGTCGAGGGGCGCGAGGCGTTCGGGCTGGCCCGTGTCGTGCTCGTCGCCGACTCGGCCAGCGGCCTGTCCTCCGAGCTCGACTGGTCGACGTGGTCGTTCGTGAACGTCGACCTGGACGTCCACCTGGCCCGGCCGTTCCTGGGCGAATGGGTACTGATGGACGCGGTGACCCAGCTCGGTCCGGACGGCTCGGCGCTGGCCCGATCCACGATCTCCGACCGGCACGGCATCGTGGGTGCCGGCCTGCAAACCCTGGTCCTCGCGCCGCTCCGCCCCGCCACCTGACCCGAGCGCCTCAGGATGCTCAGGCACACTGCCTCTGTGACTGCCGAGGTGAAGGCCGACGCGCCCGCGACGGGTAAGCAAAGGTACGGGCTGGAGCTGCTCGCGGTACTCGGCGTCTCGTATGGGATGTCGGGCATCAGCGCGCTGCTCAGCTTCGTCCGCTCGCAACTGATCATCAATCACGGCATCGGCTTCAGCAAGGTCGCCACCGGGCCCATCAACTCGGGCACGAAGACCAACTATCAGTGGCTCGACATCCTCGACCAGCTGGCCAGCGTGCTCGCCGGCGTGCTGCCGGCCTTCCTCGCCGTTGTCCTGCTCATGCGCTCGCCCGGCGGCCCGGGCTTCGGCGTCGGTCTCGACCGGTTACGGGTGCGGGAGATCGTCCAGGGCGCCGGCTTCGCCGCACTCATCGGCATCCCCGGCCTCGGTTTCGTGTACGTCGCCCGCAAGCTCGGAGCAAATGCGCAGATCGTCGTCACCGACTTCCCTGACGTCTGGTACCGGATTCCCATCCTGCTGCTGGACGCGCTCCAGGACGGGCTGGCCGAGGAGATCATCGTCGGCGCGTTCGTCCTGACCCGGTTGCGCCAGCTCGGCTGGTCGAACTCCCGTGCGCTCGCCGTCGGTGCGGTGCTGCGCGGCTCGTACCACCTGTACCAGGGCTACGGCGGCTTCTTCGGCAACGCAGTGATGGGCGTGATCTTCGGCTGGTGGTTCCAGCGAACTCGGCGGGTATGGCCGCTGGTCATCGCGCACTTCGTCATCGACGCCGTCAGCTTCATCGGCTACATCTACCTGCACGGTCACGTCAGCTGGATCTGACTTGCGCGTGCTGGCAAGGTCGGAACGTGAGTGATCCGGAACTCGTCAATCCCGTACCCGTCGACGACGCCCGCGCGTGGGTGGCGACGCTCGCGACGGCACTGCTCGGCACGCCCTACGACGACGACTTTGCGCGGCGGGTGGACCGCTGGTCGAAGGAATGGCTGCCCGAGCGAACCTGGGCGTACCGCGATCACGGTCGGCTCATCGCCACGCTGGCCACCGAGCCTCGCAACGTGACCGTGCCGGGGCCGCACGGGACGACCTGCGATGTCCTGGCCGACGCACTCACCGGCGTGAGCGTGGCGGCGACTCATCGGCGCCGGGGGCTGCTCCGCTCGATGATCACCCGGTCACTGCAGGCGGCCAAGGATCGCGGCGACGCGCTCAGCATGCTGCTCGCCGCGGAGTGGCCGATCTACGGACGGTTCGGCTACGCGCCCGCGGTGATGAACGCCGAATACGTCTATCACCCACGCCGGTCGTCGGCGACGCTTGCGGCGCCACCGCCCGGCAGCGTTCGGCAGGTCGAGGCCCCCGAGATCGCAGCCGTGGCGCCGGGCATCTTCGACACGGCCCGGGGCCTGCGACCGGGCCAGGTCGACCGCCGGCATCCCTGGTGGGACCGGCGCACCGCGGTCAACGGCTACCAGCCCATCGGCAAACAGCCGCACTGGATCCTGCACGAGGGTCCCGACGGACCGGACGGCCTGCTGGCCTGGAAGGTGAGCCGCGACTTCGACCTCAACGGTCACCTGGGCGCCATCGAGATCGACGAGTTCGTGGCCGCGAACGACACCGCGTACCGCGACCTGTGGGCCTACCTCGGCGGCATCGACGCGATCGACGAGATCAAGCTCGACAACGCCTCGACGTTCGAGCCGGTCCACTGGCTGCTGCCCGATGCCCGGGCCTTGGAGCAGGTCAGCAGCTGGGACTCGCTGTGGGTCCGGCTGCTCGACGTGCCGGCCGCGCTGAGCGGCCGGGCCTATGCGATCCCGGGCCGGGTCGTGCTGGACGTCGTCGACGAGGAGCTCGGCGGGTACGGGGCGGGACGCGTACTGCTCGATGCGGACGAGGACGGCGCGCGGTGCGCGCCCACCACTGAGACCGCCGATCTGCGCGTCGGCCAGCGCGCCCTCGCGGCCTGCTACCTCGGCGGCTACCGGCTACGACAGCTGCCGACCGAGGTAGAGGAGCTCACGCCCGGCGCGCTCGAGCGGGCCGACCTGATGTTCTCGGTACCGCTGCCGCCGTGGAACCAGACCGGCTTCTGACCCGCTTGTCCTAGTGCAGCGGCGGTCCCTGATAGGGCGGCTCCTGCGGGTATTGGTAGCCGGGGGGCTGCGGCGGCTGCTGCGGGTACCGGTACCCGGGCGGCTGCGGGGCCGGCGGGTTGCGTGGGTACTCCTCTTGCGGCGCCGGCTGCTGCTCAGGCGGGGCCGGCGGTGGATCGTCCGCCGTCGGGACCCGCTTGCGCAGGATCTCGGCCACGTCCGGAGCATCGCCGCCGGGGATCCCGGTTCGCGCCTCCTGCGAGTCCGGGTCGTCATCGGAGGCGCGGAGGTTGATGGCCTCGGGCATGTCCGCCGCGGCCGGCAGGTTCGAGTCGAACCAGCCCGCGGTGTCGATCGGCGTGCTGGCCTCGCCGCCTCCTGGGCCGCCGTTGCCCTGCGCGCTCAGCCAGGAGGGGCCGTCGTCGCCCCCGCCGCTCAGCTTGGCCAGCCCGTCCAGGGCCTTGCTGAACTCGCTCGGCACGATCCACATCTTGTTGGCGTCCCCCTGGGCGATCTGCGGCAGCGTCTGCAGATATTGGTAGGCCAGCAGCGCCGGGTCGGGCTTCGCCGCATGAATGGCCCCGAACGTGGTTTCGATCGCCTTCGCCTGGCCCTGGGCGGCCAGGTAGCGGGCGGCCCGCTCACCTTCGGCACGCAGGATCCGCGACTGACGGTCCGCCTCGGCGGCGAGGATCGCCGCCTGCTTCTGGCCCTCGGCGTCGAGGATCTGGGCCGCCTTCTGCCCCTCTGCCGTCTTGATCGCCGACTCCCGCTGCCCCTCGGCCGTCAGGATGAGGGCCCGCTTGTTCCGGTCGGCGCGCATCTGCTGTTCCATCGCGTCCTGGATGGACGGCGGGGGGTCGATCGCCTTGATCTCGACCCGCGCGACCCGGATGCCCCACGGCCCGGTCGCCTCGTCGAGTACGCCGCGCAGCTTGCTGTTGATCTCGTCGCGGCTGGTGAGCGCCTGTTCGAGGTTGAGCGAGCCGATCACGTTGCGCAGCGTGGTGATCGTGAGCTGCTCGACCGCCTGGATGTAGTTCGCGATCTCGTAGGTTGCCGCCCGCGGATCGGTGACCTGGAAGTAGATCACCGAGTCGACGCCGACGGTGAGGTTGTCCGACGTGATCACCGGCTGCGGCGGAAAGCTGACTACCTGCTCGCGCAGGTCGATCAACGGGCGCATGCGGTCGACGAACGGCAGGAGCAGGGTCAGGCCTGGGCCCTGGGTGCGTGTGTAGCGCCCGAGCCGTTCGACGACGCCCGCCCGCGCCTGCGGCACGATGCGCACCATCCGGACCACGACCAGGAGCAGCACTGCCAGGACGACGATCGCCGCGATCACACCACCGGTCATGCGGTACCTCCATGCGAGAAGTTCTGATCCTCGTGCCGGAGCGGCGCGAGAACCCCGAGGTCGTCGGCCGCCGTCACGGCGTGCGTCCCGACCCGAAGTACTGACCTTCGTGCAGCACGAGCGCCGTCGCGCCGGTGATCTTCATGACCCGCACGACCGTGCCGGCCGACACCACCTGCGTCTCGTCGTAGGCGCGGGCCGACCATTCGCCGCCGTTGAGGCGCACCCGGCCGTCGCGCGCGCTGACCTCGCTGAGGACCACCGCCTCCTGACCGACAAGGGCGTCCGAGCCGGTGGCCATCCCGGTCCCGGCGATGAGATGCTTGCGCGCGATCGGACGGACCCCGCCGAGCAGAGCGAGTGTGGCGACGATCGCCACGATGCACTGGAGCAGCACCGGGCCGCCGAGCGCTGCGGTTATGGCGGCAGCGAGGGCACCGCCCGAGAACATGAGCAGAACGAACGTCAGCGTCGCAGCCTCGGCCGCGGCGAGGGCGCCTGCGGCCAAGAGCCAGATCAGCCAGTCGGGCATACCATCAGCATGGCACTCGTAGCCATGAATGCGCGCTGATCACGCGGTAACGAAGTCGATCAACTCTTCCACGGCGCGCAGCAGCGGCACCTCGACATCGGCGTAGCTGTCGACGCTCGACAACACCCGTCGCCACATCTCGCGCGGATCGCTGACGCCGAGCGCGGCGCAGATGCCGTCCTTCCAATTCGTCCCCCTCGGCACGTCCGGCCACCCGTCGATGCCGAGCGCGGTCGGCTTCACCGCCTGCCAGATGTCGATGTAGGGGTGGCCGTTGATCAGGACGTTCGGGTCCCGCACCTGGGCGGCGATGCGCGACTCCTTCGAGCCCGGCACGAGGTGATCGACGAGCACGCCCACCCGCCGGTCCGGGGTGGGGCCGAACTCGCGTACGTGGGCGACCAGGTCATCGATGCCGTCGAGCGGCTCCACGACGACGCCCTCCACCCGCAGGTCGTCTCCCCAGATGCGCTCGAGCAGCGCGGCGTCGTGCACGCCCTCGACCCAGATCCGGCTCGCCCGCGCGACGCGAGCCCGCGCACCGGGCACTGCGTAGGACCCGGACGCGGTCTTCCCGCGCGGCCCCGGCACGGTCGAAGTGGGCGCCGGTCGGACGAGCGTCACCAGCTGCCCGTCCAGCAGGAACGCGGCCGGCAGCATCGCGAACACCCGCCGCCTGCCGTGCCGGTCCTCGAGGGTGACGACGTCGCGCTTCTCCCCCGCGTCCACCGCTCGGCCGACGGCGACGACCGCGCCGCAGAACTCGCCGTCGGCGGTCTCGATGACCAGGTCGATCTCCGCGGCGACCTCACGTATCTGGCGACGCCGAGCGGGTTGAGCGAGGACGTCGCCGTAATCGTGCACGATCCCGGACCCTACGTGCAGCTGATGGCTCGCCCGTGGCACCACGCCCGTATTCTCGAGACCCGTGCCTGTCGTTCGCTCCGGTCCGCTCGCCGCGTGGGCGGCTGCGTTCTTCGCCGGACGGGTGAGCATCGACCAGGCCGCGGACGCGGTCAGCGGTACGGACTCGCCGCACCAGGTCGGCGGGCTACCGGCGTTCGACGTCGAGCTCGTCCCGCTGCGCGAGGCGCTGGTCGCCTGGCGGCGTGGTGGGAGCAACGTGCGGGTGGTGCTCCCGGTCGCGGGTGACGTCCGGGGCGTGCCCGGGCCCGCCGTATTTCGCAGCGCCGCCCTGGAGCATGGGGAGGCCGTCGTCGGTTCGGGCCTCGGTCTCGTCCCCGACATCATCGACTACGCCCCGAGCAGCGCACCGCCGACCGTGCTGTGGCAGGCCTTCACGGTCGAGCCCGCCCCGATCGACTTCGTCTCCGTGGCCGACGCGCAGTACGACCTGACGACGGCGATCCGCGACTCCGCCAGCGCCCTGTCGGCCGCCGACGTGGCCGGCTGGATCGACGACATCGCCGAGACCCTGCAGGACGCCCGGCACGCCGGCAAGCGGCTGAACCTCCCGCCCGGCTTCCCGCCGCGCGCCGTCGCTCTCCTCGCGCAGGCGGAACGTCTGCAGGCCGTCCTCGACGTCGCTTTCATGGACCCGACCGGCGGAGCGATCGACCGGACCGGCATCGCCGCGCGGACCGCTGCCCTGCGCCCGCTCGCCACCGCGGTCCGCCGGGCCCGCATTGCCGGCTACAACGCCGAGGCGCGCGACTGATCCACCGACTGATCGCAACATGGGTGACATCCGGGCGACTCGGTATCGGACGATGCTGTGCTGGCATGACGGTCACGCGAATCAACGAGGGACGCCGATCGGGTCCGCCCGTCCGGGTCGAATCGCGCGTCATCCACGGGTACCGACGGGTGTTCCGGGTGGCCGGCAGCGGTCCCCCATTGCTCCTGATCCACGGCATCGGGGACAGCTCGGCGACCTGGCGTCCGGTGATCTCCGCGCTGGCCCGCAAGCACACGGTCATCGCTCCCGATCTGCTCGGCCACGGCCGGTCGGCCAAGCCGCGGGCGGACTACTCAGTCGCCGCCTATGCCAACGGGATGCGCGACCTGCTCGGGGTCCTCGAGATCGACCGAGTGACACTCGTCGGTCACTCGCTCGGCGGCGGCGTGGCGATGCAGTTCGCCTACCAGTTCCCGGAGCGGACCGAGCGGATGGTGCTCGTGTCCTCTGGCGGAGCCGGTCGTGGAGTCTCGCCACTGCTGCGTGCGGCGACGCTACCGGGAGCGTCGCTCGCCTTGGCCGGTCTGCAGTTGCCGGGGAGTCGGGTGGTGGTCGGCGCGGCGGTCTCGCTACTTGCCCGGCTCGACACCGGGCTCGGGCTGGACGCGCCCGATCTGCGCCGTGTGGTGGACGCGCTGCCGGACGCGCGGTCGCGAGCGGCGTTCATCCGCACCCTCCGTGCCGTTGTCGACTGGCGCGGACAGGTCGTCACCATGCTCGACCGGTGCTACCTGGCGCGGGGCATGCCGACGATGCTGATCTGGGGTTCGCGCGACAGCGTCCTGCCCGTCGGCCACGCGTATCAGGCCCGGGCGGCGATGCCCGGCAGTCGGCTCGAGATCTTCGAGGGCGCCGGACACTTCCCGTTCCGGACCGACTGCCATCGCTTCGTGTCCCTCCTCGAGGAGTTCTGCGCGACGACCCAGCCGGCCGAGTGGGGTGTCGATGACTGGCGCGAGCTGCTCCAGCGGGGCCGACCAGCGGCGGTGGAGTTCGGCGAGCCGGCCGGGTACCAGGCCGAGCTGCGTACGGCGAGTGAGCGCTCGGCGACGTAGCGTCTGTTCATGACCGTTCTGAACTCTGCCGCGCGCGACGTCGTCACCGGCGGGCACCTTGCTCACCTCGTCACGATCAACGCCGACGGCAGCCCGCAGCTGAGCGTGGTGTGGGTCGGCGTGGACGGCGACGAGATCGTGAGCGGCCACATGGGCGATCGCCTGAAGCTGCGCAATGTGCGTCGCGACCCGCGTGTCGTGCTCTCGATGCAGACCGGGGTGGTGAACGAGATGGGCCTCGCCGAGTATCTCGTAATCCGCGGGACCGGCCGGGTGACCGAAGGCGGCGCGGCGCAGCTGCTGCAGCGGCTGGCGCACGTCTACCTCGGTCCGGACGTGTCGTTCCCGCCCGGTACGGACCATCCGCCCGGCCTGGTCCTGCGGATCACTGCGGAGCGGGTGAGCGGCGTCGGTCCGTGGACGGATGGTGCGGACTAGCAGCGCTGGACGTCCCCATCAACCAGGCAGCGGGGCGCCCGTGCTCCCGACGGCCTGGAGATCCCGCCGGAGGGCAGTCCAGGTGACGAGCACCGCGCCGACGATCACCACCGGAGCACCCCAACCCGACTCCCAACCAAAGCCCGACGGCGTGATCATCACGGCGAACATCAGCGGCACGCACGCGAGCAGGGCGAGCGCATCGCGGCCGGATACGGCCAATCCCGCCACGGTCAGCCCCCACAGGTAGTACCACGGCTGGACCGACGGTCCGAGCAGTGCGGCGACGCCGAACGCGGCGGCGACTGGCCCGATCGGGCTCCGCGCCGAGGAGCGTGCGGCTCGACTCGTCGCCAGCACCCAAAGCGCGACCAGGATGACCACCGCCACCACCTCGCCGACGGTCCGGCACGCGCGCAGCGTGTCGTCCAGTTCGCGCGGGTGGCTCGATCCGGTCACCGCTTTGCCGAGCATGGCCGCGGCGGAGGGCAGCGACAGCCAGCTCACCCATTGCGCGTCGGCGTTCACCTGCGTCGTCCAGCCGAGACCGAGACCTGAGCTCGCGGTGATCGCCGCCAGGGTGGCGAGCGCCGCCCCGAGCGCGATCGCGCCCGCCGCGAGCAGCTGCCGCATGCTGTCCCGACCGCCGCGCGTGTGCAACCACACCGGCACGGTGAACGCGACGGCGACGGCTGCGGGTGACTTGACCAGGACGCCGACGGCGGCGATGGCGGCGCCGAGGGCCAGGTTCGCCCGGCCCGGCCTGGATGCCACTGCCAGCCCGGCCAGCGCTGCCCCGAGCATGAGCAGATCGTTGTGCCCACCTCCCACTCCCAGAACTGACATCAGCGGGCTGGCCGCTCCCAGCCACAGAGCGACGTCGGCGCGGCCGCCGAGCCGTTCGGCCAGTCGCGTGATCGCCCAGCAGCACATGAGCAACCCGAGGAAGGCCGGCAACCGCAGCACGAGTACGGCAACCGTCGGGTGCCCGTGCGCGCTCCAGGCGGCCAACTGACTGAGCCGCAGCCATACCGGGCCGTACGGCGCGGGCGTGTGCACCCACCGCGAACTGACCTCGTCGGTGAACGGACCCGGCACGTCGACCGGAGCATGGTCGTACGGGTCGAGCCCGTGACCGACCAGGTGGCCCTGCGCCGCGTAGGCCCACAGATCTCGGCCGAAAGGAGCGGCGACGAGCAGCGGCGCGGCGCTGCAGATCACGAATCTGCGCACGTCCCGGGCGGCCAGGGGCGGGCGGTCGGCCGCCAGCACGCGCCGGCCGAGGAGCAGCCAGGCGCTGATGCACGCGGCCAGGCCGACGTAGTACGCCGGCCACGCGATCCACTTGTAGGCCGGTTGCCAGCCGACCGGGACCGCCCCGATCGACCACGACGACGCCGCCATGAGCGCGGCAGCGAGGCCGGCTCCGAGCGCGAGGCTCCGCCCGCTCACCTGAGTTCGCTACGCAGCTGGCCGCGTACTCGGGCGAACCAGGAGACCCGGCGCTGGATCAGCTCGCCGATGCCGTCGTCCCACATGCGGGCCCAACCACCGCCGAAGTTCTGCGCCGCCCACCGCATGATGTCGTACGACCCGGCGAACCGGAGCTCGGCGGCGTACAGCAGCTGATCGGCATCGACGGCATCCCGACCGTAGGCGTCGAGCATCAGGCGGAGCCGCGCCGCAGGATCGACGTCGCGGTGAACCGGCGCGCGATCGACCGGATCGCAGAGCGGTATCCAATGCAGCGCCGTGTTGGCCAGATCGACCGAGCGGGTTGTCCAGTCGCAGAGATCGAAGTCGATCAAACCCCAGGCCACGCCGTCGCGGAACACCGTGTTCTGCGGCGTCACGTCCCGTTGGGCCACGATGCGCTGTTCGCCCTCGGGAAACAGAGGCTGCGGTCGGCCGGGCTCAACGGTGCGCGGTGCGGCCACGTAATCCTCGCTCGCATCGTGCAGTCGACGCAGCAGGCGGGCGACACCGGGCAGCACACCGTCGGATGCCGCCCACGGTTCAACCGGGTCGCCCGCGACGTCGCCCTCGAGATAGGTGAGCACATCGCGGCCCTGCGGGTCCTCCCCGAGGTAGCGCGGCGCCCCCTCGAAGCCGACCGCTTCGAGGTGACGCAGATAGGCGGCGACCCGGGGGCTGGACTCCTGACGCGGCCGCCGGACGGTGTCCCCGATACGGACGACCCCCGCCGTCACGTCACCGGGCGGCAGCTCGATCTCCGGACCGTCGGGAAAGCCGGTCACGAGACGACCGGCGCGCCTCGCCGTGGCGCCGGGCAGCAGCCCACCGGACAGTCGACCCCGGTTGGGCCGAGCGGGCCGAGCGCACGCGCCGGAGCGCCGGACAGCCGCTCCTCGACGAGTTCTCGGATCGCGGCGACGAACGCCGGATGCGCTCCCGGCGTGGCCGCGCGGGCGTAGCCCAGGCCGAGTTCGGCGGCCGTGCTCCGGGCTTCGATGTCGAGATCCCAGCGCACCTCGAGGTGGTCGGACACGAACCCGGTAGGCGACACGACGACCGCCGGGACACGCTGCGCGGCGAGGTCCTTCAGGTGGTCGTTGATGTCTGGCTCGAGCCACGGCACCTGGGGCGGCCCGGACCGGGACTGCCACACCATGTCGAACTCCGCGCCGGCACCGCGGACATCCTCGGCGACGAGCCGGGCCGTCTCCCGCTGCTGCGTCAGGTACAGGCCGTTCGCGTCCGGCCCGGACAGGTCGTTCATCGAGACCGGAATGGAGTGGGCCGTGAAGACCAGCCGAGCCCGGTCACGTAGTCCGGCCGGCAGGGTCTCCAGCGCCGCCCGGGCCCCGTCGGCGTGGGCCGCGATGAAGCCCGGATGGTCGTAGAAGTGACGCAGCTTCACCAGATCCGGTGACCCCTCGCCGGCCACCCGGCGCGCCTGGGCGAGATCGTCGCGGTACTGCCGGCAGGCCGAGTACGACCCGGTCGCACTCGTCGCGAAGACCAGCGCGTGCCGAACGCCGTCGTCACGCATGTGCCGCACGGCGTCTGAGACGTACGGCTTCCAGTTGCGGTTCCCCCAGTAGATCGGCAGGTCGATTCCGTGCTGCGCGAACTCGCTGCGCAGCGCGGCGATCAGGGCGCGATTCTGCTCATTGATCGGCGAGACGCCACGGAAGTGCGCGTAGTGCTCGGCCACCTCGGCGAGCCGTTCGTCGGGGATGCCGCGACCGCGGGTGACGTTGCGCAGGAACGGCATGACGTCGTCGGGACCCTCCGGGCCGCCGAACGAGAGCAGCAGCAGGGCGTCGAAGTCCATTAGACCCCCATTGCGTGGAAGCCGCCGTCGACGTGCACGAGCTCGCCGGTGGTCGCCGGGAACCAGTCCGACAGCAACGCGAGCGTGCTGCGTGCCACCGGCTCGGCGTCGTTGTTGTCCCAGCCGAGTGGCGCGCGGCCGTCCCACGCGTCCTCGAACTGCGAGAATCCGGGGATGCTCTTCGCCGCCATCGTGCGGATCGGCCCGGCGGCGATGAGGTTGACCCGGATATGCCTCGGTCCGAGTTCCCGGGCCAGATAGCGCGACGTCGACTCCAGCGCCGCCTTCGCGACACCCATCCAGTCATAGGCCGGCCATGCCACCCGCGCGTCGAAGTCCAGGCCGACGATCGAACCGCCGGAGTCCGGGAACAGCGGAAGGGCGGCCGTGGCCAATGACTTCAGCGAGTAGGCCGAGACCTGGACGGCGGTGGCGACGTCGTCCCACGGGGCGTCGAGGAATCCGCCGCCCAAGCAGGACGCCGGTGCGAAGCCGATCGCGTGGACCACACCATCGATGCCGTCGACGTGCTCGCGCACCCGGTCGGCCAGCGTCTCGAGGTGCCCGCCGTCGGCCACGTCCAGCTCGATCACCGGCGGCGGATCCGGCAACCGGCGCGCGACGCGCTCGACGAGCGACATCCGGCCGAAGCCGGTGAGCACGACGGTGGCGCCTTCCTGCTGCGCCAGCCTCGCGATCGAGAACGCGATCGACGCGTCGGTGATGACGCCCGTCACGAGCAGACGCTTTCCGTCGAGCAGCCCCATGAACGTTCCCTCCAGTTGCCGCTAGATGCCCATACCCACGCCGCCGTCGACCGGCAGAACGGCTCCGGTGATGTACGCCGCCGGGTCGGAGGCGAGGAAGACGGCGGCCCCGGCGATCTCGTCCACCGTGCCGTACCGCTTGAGCGGCACCCCGGCGAGGACCTCGGCCCGTCGGGCCTCGGTCATCGCCGCCGTCATGTCCGTGTCGATGAACCCTGGCGCGATCACGTTCGCGGTGATCGATCGGCTGCCGAGTTCCCGCGCGATGGACCGGGCCAGTCCGACGAGGCCGGCTTTGCTGGAGGCGTAGTTGGCCTGGCCGGGCGCACCGACGAACGCGACGACCGACGAGACGAAGATCATCCGTCCGCTGCGGGCCCGCAGCATGCCCTGCGCCGCGCGCTTCGCAACTCGGTAGGCGCCGGTCAGGTTGGCGTCCACGACCCCGGCGAAGGACTCCTCGCTCATCCGCAGCAGCAGCGTGTCGTCAGTCATGCCGGCGTTGGACACCAGCACCTGCACCGGGCCGAGCGCCTCTTCCACGGCGGTGAACGCCGCGTCGACCTGCTCACCGGACGTGACGTCGCACTGGACGCCGAAGAGCCCGTCCGGTGCGCCGCTGCCCCGATGGGTGACCGCGACCCGGTCCCCGGCGGCGGCGAAGGCCCGCGCGATCGCGAGGCCGATGCCCCGGTTGCCGCCGGTGACGAGCACGGTGCGTCCATCCACGTCGGTCGACGCTAGCGGATGGCGGCGCGGCGGATCTGCGGGCGCGCTACTGCCGCGTACCTTCGGGACCGTGAACGACGCTTGCGGAGTGAACCATCAACACAGGCTCGGCCGATCAACCGAGCGAAGCGAGGTTTGATCGTGCGCGCCATTCAGATCACCGAATTCGGCGGCCCGGAGACATTGGTTGTCCACGACGTGCCCGACCCGGAGCCCACGAACGCCGGCGATGTGGTGATGCCGGTGCTCGCCGCCGGCGTCAACTACGCGGACACCCACCAGACCGAGGACTCCTACCTCGCCAAGCAGACGCTGCCGATGATCCCGGGCGCCGAGGTGGTCGTACGCGACGAGTCCGGACGCCGGCTGGTCGGACTGGTCGGCTCAGGCGGCTACGCGGAGAAGGTGGCCGCCGACCCCCGCCAGCTGTTCCCGGTGCCCGATGCCGTCAGCGACGCGGAGGCGCTCACGACGCTTGTCCAGGGCGCGACAGCCTGGCATCTGCTGCGTACGAGTACCCACCTGCAGGCTGGGGAGACCGTCGTCGTCCACGCGGGCGCGGGCGGCGTCGGCACGATCGCCATCCAGCTGGCCAAGAGGTGGGGCGCCGGCCGGGTGATCGCCACCGCATCCAGTGAGGACAAGCGCGGCCTGGCGCTCGAACTCGGCGCCGACGTCGCCGTCGACTCGCGGACGCCGGACATGACGGCGGCGCTCCGTGAGGCCAACGGGGGGCGGGGCGTCGACGTCGTCCTCGAGATGACCGGCGGACCGGTGTTCGATCAGAGCCTCGCTGCGCTGGCGCCGCTGGGTCGGCTTGCGATGTTCGGGATGGCCGGTCGGACGCCTCCCACGCCGGTCGATGCCGCCCGGTTGATGAGCCACAGCACGGCGGTGATCGGCTTCTGGCTGATGCATGTGGTGCAGCGCCCGTATCTGCTCGCGGAGGCGGTTACCGACCTGATGGGGCTCATCGCCGACCGGTCGATCCGTCCGGTCATCGGCGAGACGTATCCCCTCGACCGCGCCGCCGACGCGCACCGGGCCCTGCTCGACCGTTCGTCGGTGGGCAAGCTGGTGCTCGACCCGCAGGCCTGAGCACCCGGCCGATCAGATCAGGCGGCCGGCCCAGAGCATCGCCGCGCCGCCGGCCGCGAACAGGCTGAGCAGACCGGCGAGCATGAACCGCCAGCTGATGTCGCGGTGTTCGGTCGTGTAGCCGATCTGCGAACCGATGTCCTTGTAGACCGAGCTGAGCTCCTGCTCGCTGTGCGCGGTGTGGAACGTGCCGCCGGTGGCTTGGGCGATCGTCTCGAGCGTGCGGTCGTCGGCCGGCACCCGCTGCGTCTGCCCGTCGATGGTGACGGTTCCGGTCTGCGTACCGAACGCGATCGTCGACACCTGCACGTGCGCCTTCAGCGCCGCGCCGATCGCGTCGTTCACCGAGCGACCGACGGTGTTGGTGCCGTCGCTGAGCAGCACGATGCGCGCGGGCGGTGGTTTGTCGCCTTTCGCCGTCGTCGACCTGGTGAAGACCTGGATCGCCTGCAGCGAGGTGAAGATCGCCTCGCCGATGGCGGTCGACTGCTGCAGCCGGAGCTCGCCGATCGCCGCCTTGACCGACTCGCGGTTGAGCGTCGGCGGGACCAGCAGCGAGGCCTGCCCGCCGAAGGACACCAGCCCGAGGTTGATCCGTGCCGGGAGCAGGCCGACGAACTTCTTGCCCGCGTCCTTGGCGGTCTCGATGCGGGAGGGGAGGACGTCGGTGGCCTCCATCGACAGTGACACGTCGATGTCGAGGATGACGGTCGCGTTCTCGCGCGGCACCTTCACCGCGGCCGAGGGCCGGGCCACGCCGACCGACAGCACGGCCAGCCCGATCAGCAGTAGCGCGAAGGTCAGATGACGCCGCCAGCCCGGACGCCGCGGTGCGACGCTGCCGAGCAGCTCGACATTGCTGAAGCGGGTGACGTAGCGCTTACGGCGCAGCTGCAGCACGACGTAGGCGGCGAGCAGGGCCGCGACGGCGACGAGGAGCCACAGGTAGGCCGGGGACAGAAAGTGCATCAGCGGATTCCTGCTCCCACGGCGCCGACGACGAAGCGGCGGCGAGCAACGACGAAGCGCACGACGTCGGTGATCCAGTCCCGATCGGTGCGCAGCTGCAGGTGGGCCGCTCCGGCATGGCGCAGGCCGGACGCGATCCGCTCGCGCTGCCGACCGGCGGCGGCCGCGTACTGGGCCCGCACGGAGCGGTCGGACGTCTGCACCTCGAGCTGGCGCCCGGTCTCCGGATCGACGAACGTGACCAGTCCGGCCGGCTGCAGCTCCAACTCCCGCGGATCCAGGACCTCGATGCCCAGGAGTTGGTGTCGGTCCGACAGCCCGCGCAGCGGTCGCTCCCACGACACCGGTCCGTCGCCCAACGTCCCGTCCATGAAGTCGGAGACGACCGCGACCAAACCACGCCGCCGCTGCGGTCGGCGTAGCGACTCGAGCAGTCCGGTCAGGTCGCTGCGCCCGGCTGACGCGGCGCGCGGCGTCTGCGCGACGCGTCGCACGAGGTAGCGGGCGTGGGCACGACCGGCCCGCGCCGGGATCACGTAGCTCTCCTGCCCGTTGCCGACGACGGCACCCACACGGTTGCCACCGCGGACGGTCAGGTGCACGACGGCGGTGATGCCGGCGAGGACCAGTTCCCGCTTCTCGGTCAGGGCGGTGCCGAAGTCCATGCTCGGCGAGAGGTCGACGACCAGCCACGTCTCGAGCTCGCGGTCGGCGACGGTCTGCCTGATGTGCGGGATGGTGGTCCGCGCGGTGACCGGCCAATCCATCCGTCGCACGTCGTCACCGAGCGCGTACTGGCGCGACTCACCGGCCTCGCTGCCCGGTCCGGGAACCAGCCCGAGGTAGTTGCCCTGCAGCAGCCCGTCGAGCTTGTTGCGGACGGTGTACTCGAGCCGGCGCAGCAGTGCGTCGGCGCCCTCGAGGGACAGCGTCGGACCGTGGTCGGTCGGCAGTGGCGCCTCGCCGACGACCGGCGGTCCGGATGGCGCCGGGCGCGGCCGGTGCGGCGTGCTCACTGCCGAACCCTGGCGGCTACGGGGAGTACGTTCACGCCGAGCGCTCACCCCAGGTGTGCGACTGCTGGGGTGCCGAGTTGCCGAACACGAGCGGCTGGCCGCCGCCCGGGCCGGGACCGGGGCCGTGTGGCGGCGGCGTCATCTCGACCGGACCGCCGGAGCGCTGGCGAGGGGCGACCTGAGGCAGCGGGACCGCCTGCAGGATGCGGCGGATCGCGTGGGCCGCCGGTACGCCATCGGCGATCGCGTCGTAACTCAGCACCATGCGGTGGGACAGCACATCGACCGCGATGTCGAGGACGTCCTGCGGCAGCACGTAGTCCCGTCCGCGCATCAGCGCCATCGCCCGGCCCGCGGCAACCAAGCCGAGGCTGGCGCGAGGGCTGGCGCCGTAGGAGATCCACTGCGCGACGTCGGGAAGGGCGTACTGCTGCGGATTGCGCGTGGCGAGGACGAGACGGACGACGTAGTCGACGATCGCGTGGTGGACGAAGACCCGGCTCGACGTCGCCTGCAGTCGCTGCAGGTCGTCGGTGCTGAGGACCGCGTTGGCCCGCGGCGGGGCGACGCCCATCCGGTAGATGATCTCCCGCTCCTCGGCCGCTGTCGGGTAGTCGACGGTGATCTTCATGAGGAACCGGTCGCGCTGCGCCTCGGGCAGCGGGTAGACGCCCTCGGACTCGATCGGGTTCTGGGTGGCGAGCACGAGGAAGGGCATGGGCACCTCGTAGCGGCGCCCGCCGATCGTGACCTGGCGTTCGGCCATCACCTCGAGCAGCGCGGACTGCACCTTGGCCGGCGCCCGGTTGATCTCGTCCGCCAGGACGAAGTTGGCCATGATCGGGCCGAGTTCGGTGTCGAACGCCTCGGCGCCGGGCTTGTAGATGCGGGTCCCGACGATGTCGGACGGGACGAGGTCGGGCGTGAACTGCAGCCGCGAGAAGCTGCCGCTGACCGTGCGAGCCAGCGTCTCCACCGCGAGGGTCTTGGCGACGCCGGGAACGCCCTCGAGCAGGCAGTGCCCCTGCGCGAGCAGGCTCACCACCATCCGTTCTACGAGCCGCTCCTGCCCGACGATCACCCGCTTGACCTCGAACATCACCCGCTCGAGCGCCGACGCGTCGGCTGCCGGGGTTTGGAGGTGCTCGGATTCGGCCACTGGTGCTCCTCGGAATGCCGCTCGATGTGGTGGCTCAACCGTACGGGACGAGCCTGTACGGTGCCTGGGTGTCCGACCCGACCGAGCAGCCGCGCTGTTCGGCCAAGGGCTGCCGGGCCGCCGCCACCGTCGATCTGGGCTGGCGCAACCCGCGGCTGCACGACGCCGCCCGGGTGAAGCACTGGCTGGCCTGCGACGAGCACGCCGACGGCCTGGCCGACTTCCTGTCCCGCCGCAACTTCCTACTCAGCCGGAGTGATCGACAGCCTCCTCCGGAATGACCAGTACGCGAGGATCAAGCCCGAGGAGCGTCAGCGAGCTTGCGGTGCGGATCGACGATGGACCCGAGCGGAGCGAGCGGTCCGTGAGGAGACCGCCTCGGCGGATCAAGAACGGATCCTCAACCGCCTATTGCGGACATGGTGCGTTCGGGTTGGACGAAGGTCGCCGATCCGATGCCGTGCCCGGCCTGCTTCTGCGCCACCGCGTCGCTGATGATCTGTGCCAACTCGTCGTCGGACGCGCCGTTGCGCAGCGGCGCCCGTAGGTCGGTCTCGGAATTCGCGAACAGGCAGGTGCGCAGCTGGCCGTCGGCGGTCAGCCGCAGGCGGTCGCACTCGCGGCAGAACGGCCGGGTGACCGACGCGATGATCCCGAGCCGGCCCACCGGCGTCGCCCACGATGCGCGGTCCGGCCCGTCCACGACGTCGAACTCCTCGGCCGGCGCGTTGGTGCGCGGGCCGTGCGGCACGACGTCGTACCGGGCGCCGAGGATCGCCAGGATCTCGTCGGCGGTCACCATGTCGTCCCGCGTCCACGTGTGATCAGCGTCCAGCGGCATGTGCTCGATGAAGCGCAGGTGGTATCCGTGCTGCAGCGCCCAAGAGAGCAGGTCGGGCGCCTCGTCCAGGTTGCTCCCCCGCACCAACACCGAGTTGATCTTGATGGGCGAGAGCCCGGCCGCGGCCGCGGCGGCCACGCCGGTCAGCACCTCGGGCAGTCGGTCCCGCCGGGTGAGCTCGGCGAAGCGGGCGCGGTCGAGGGTGTCGACCGAGACGTTGATGCGATCGAGACCGGCCGCGACGAGCCGCGGGGCGAAGCGTTCCAGCGTCACCCCGTTGGTGGTCAGTGAGATCTCCGGCCGCGGGTCGAGGGCGGCGAGGCGGGCGACGACGTCGGGCAGGGTCGGGTGGACGAGCGGCTCGCCGCCGGTCAGCCGGACCGAGCGCACACCGAGTCGGACGAACAGCGTGGCCAGCCGGAGGAACTCGTCGTCGCTCAGCCGCTGGGCCTTGGTCAGCCAGTCGAGGCCGTCGGCCGGCATGCAATAGGTGCAGCGAAGCGAACACAGGTCGGTGAGCGAGATGCGTAGGTCAGTGGCGACCCGGCCGAACCGGTCGCGGAGCACGCCGCCGCCGCCGCCGCCGTCCGGGCTCACCTGAACGCTCACCCGTCCGAGGCTACGCGGAGATCAGGTGAGCGGCCGCGTGGTGTAGTCGATGCTGCCGTACTCGTAGATGGACTCGACCTGCACGAAGCCGCCTGAGTAAGGCGCCTCCACCATCTGCCCGCCGCCGATGGCGATCGCGACATGGTGAATCC